>NZ_MKKG01000011.1:0-499033 GCF_001942325.1 Gordonia sp. CNJ-863 | reverse complement strand
CACCCAGACAAAGCCGAGCGCCACACAAAAAACAAACATCTACATCCATAAAGAATGCACGATGCCAAAATGGCATCAGACAATTCATCATCACACTATCGAGTTCTCAAAGAACACACACCCACCAAATACTCACCCCCACAAGGGCTTTCACCAGCGGACTTCGTTCTGACTTTCACCGCCACCCCGTCTCCGGGGCAACCCTTCCAGCCTACCAGAACCAAACTCCGTGCTGCAAACCCGAGGATTTGCGACTCACAGGGATCTGGCAACCCCGCACATCGTCTGCGAGACATCAGTCTCACAGTCGACGTTCGGGGGCGGTCTGCGCGAGGCCCGGTCTCCACTCCCCGTCTCGAGACCCTCTCAGGTCTCCCGGGGCGGCGCCGTGGCGCGCTGACTCGAAGAAAGTTACGCAACCGTCTCGCCTGGGTCAAATCGCCAGGTGGCGACCTGCCGGGTCGGACATCGCCGCAGGTCACGGTCCACAGAGGAGCGCCGAAACCGTCTGCCCTGCGTACATTTTCGACAAACCTGCCGGTGTGACGTGCGCCGCAGAACCATCCTTTCGGACAGGCGCCCGTCCCCGCTCGGTCAGTTATGCGCAGGTCAGGATGTTCCTACGGTCGATACATGACCACCATCGATCAGTCGACGACCGTCCGGGCTGCGCTTCTCGACTCATCTGACGTTCGCGACCGCGGGCCGCAGGTCCTTCGATCTGCGCTTGTCCCCAGGGGTTTCGCCCGCTGCGGCCTCCTGTCGTGGCGCCGGGTGGCCGGCATCCTCCAGATCGCGCATCCCTTCGACGAGGAGACGATCTCCGACTCTGTTGTCGTCGACGGGCTGGTGTCACTGGTCGACCCCGGTGTCCTGTCGGGACAAGAGCAGTTCGAATCCGCTGCGGTGGGCATCATCCGGACAACGGCGGGAACCTCCGCAGATGCGTGGTCGGCGTTCTACGACAACTCGCTCCGTGAACTCCGCTACGGCACTTCGGCGTTCGCACCGGTACACCGGCGGGCACACTCACTCCTCACCGGTTCGTCGGTGCTCGAGGTCGGTTCGTGCTTCGGATTCTTCGCGCTGGCCTGCGCGATGGACGGGTTCGACGTGTCGGCCTGCGACATCTCGCCCGGCGCGGTCTCTCTGCTCTCGTGCGCATCGCGGCGACTCGGACTGCCGGTCCACTCGGCCGTCGGCGACGCGACCGCTCTCCCCTACGACGACGACTCCGTGGACACGGTCTCGCTCATCCATCTTCTGGAGCATCTCGACGCCCCCGGCGTGGAGGCGGCGCTGTCGGAGGCCCTGCGGGTGGCGAGGCGACGCGTGATCGTGGCGGTCCCCTTCGAGGAGGAGCCCAGCCCACACTTCGGGCATCGTCTCCGGCTGACCGAGACGGACCTGCACATCTGGGCCGGCAGCGTCGCGCACTCCGGGGCCCACGTGTTCGTCGACCACGGCGGTTGGCTGATCCTCACCCCCTGAGGGCCGCCGGTCAGATGAGACCGCGCTTGCTGGCGATGTAGACCGCATCGGTGCGCTTGCTGACACCGAGCTTGCGGATGATGTTGCGGATGTGGAACTTCACGGTCGACTCGGAGATGTAGAGCGTCTCCCCGATCCGCTTGTTGGACATGCCATCCGCGAGCAACCGCAAGACCTCGCGCTCCCGGTCGCTGAGCGTCTCGGTGGTCTCCGCCTCCCCCGACACCGTTCGCAACACCACCGCGGCACTGCGCGGATCAAATGCGCTGCCACCGGTGGACACCGCCTGGATCGCGCGCACGAGTTCGGTGGTGTCGACGTCCTTGACCACGTACCCCCGGGCACCGGCGCGGACCGCGCGAACGACCAGGTCGTCGTCGAGGAACGTCGTGAGCACGAGTGCCGCGACCTCCGGGTGACGCTGGGAGATGTCCTTGATCAGGCGCAGCCCCTCGTACTCGGTGCCCGCGGACAGCTTGAGGTCCACGACCACGACGTCCGGGCGGCATGCGTTCACCTCGGCGAGCGCGGCGTCGTGCGAACCGGCCTCCCCGACCACCTCGACGACGTCCTCCCGCTCGAGGAGCGAGCGCATCCCTTCCCGGAGCAGGGCGTGATCGTCGACGAGCAGGGTCCGGATGGGCCTGACCTGCTTTCCCCTGCTCGTCGCATCCCCGGTCGTCTTGTCGGTGCTCACGAGAACTCCCTGGTCGTGTTTCCGGGATCGGATGCTGTTGCCGGCCCCGCAGCCGTCGGCAGGATCGCGGTCAGCCGGATGCCACCCGCTCGTGACCGGCGAATCCGGATCTCCCCGTCGAGCTCGGCCGCGCGCGAGGCCATGTTCGCCAGACCGCGATGACGTCCGGCGGCGAGGTCGCCGAGCGAGGCGGTCCGCAGGACGCGCCGGAGGTGGTCGGGGTCGCCGACCCCGTCGTCGTCGACCGACAGCGATACCTGGTCCGGCGCGTAGGTGAGCGTCACCGTGACCTCGGTGGCGCGCGCGTGGATCGCCGCGTTGAACAACGCTTCCCCCGCGATCCGGAGCAACGCATGCTGGACGTCGTCGGACAGTTCGCGGGAGCGGCCCCGGATGCGGACCGCGGTGGTGAGGTCCGGCGGCATGTGCATGGAGCACAGTTCGGTGAGGACCTCGTGGACGCTCGGTGACGGCACGCTCGCGGCGTTGTTGAGCGTGTAGATGAACGTCCGCAGCTGCTCGACCGCTTCTTTCGTGAGCCGGCCGGCCATCTGCAAGCGCTCGAGTGCGGCGCCGTCGACCAGGTCGCGACACAGCTCGATCTGCACGCCTGCGGACAGCACCGACTGGGTCACCGAATCGTGCAGCTCGCGGGCGATCCGTGACCGCTCCTCGTTGAGGACCGTGGCGCGCATCGCGGCGGACAGTTCACGTTGCGTGCGTTCGAGCTCGTCGTTCCGTTCGGCCAGTTCCGCTGCGTGGCGGTGTGTCTCGGAGAACAGTTCGGCGTTGAGCAGGGCGACGATCGCCTGACTGGCCAGAATCCGGAGGACAACGACGTCGGTCGGGTCGACGACCCGGCCGGACGGCGCCCACGCGGACAGGCCGCCGACGACGTTGCCGTCGAGCTCGACCGGCACGTGCACGTGGTCCTCGGACAGGATCGGACCGTGCAGCAGCGGTTCGTGGCCGCGCAGGATGTCGTTGAGCCGGTTGAGCACCTCGTCGGGCAGACCGTCGGGCGGCGAGGCCGTCGCCGATCCTTCGAAGGCGTAGAGCCGGCCGCTGCCCGAGCTGATCAGGTGGCGTGGCGCGGATCGCTCGAGCCGACCGTCGGCGAGGCCGAAGACCACCCACTCGGCGCCAGATGATCGCGCGCCGCCTCGACCACCGCGATCACCAGCGCCTCGGGTCCTTCGGCGGTGCGCACCAGCGCCCGCGAGATCCGTTCCAGCGCACCGACCACCCGACTCAGCCGGGCCTCGACCCCGCGGTATTGGGCGTAGTGGCTGCCCTTGACGCTGCGAAGGCCGACGAGGCTTTCGAGGTCGGATCGGGCGGGTTCCCGCTCGGGGTCGGGCCGCGCGGCGCCGGCCATCACAGGGCCGCCGCATACAGATCGCGGATCCCAGGCGCCTGTGGTCGGCGCGGGTTCGTGGTCATGCACGAGTCCGCGAGAGCGTGCGTGGTGAGACGGTCGAGATCTCCGGCCCGAACCCCCAACGGCTCCAACGACTCCGGCATCCCGACCCGGGACCCCAGTCGCGCGACGGCGTCCGCCAGGCGATCGGCGACCATGCGTGCGTTCCCGTCCGTGGGCAGTCCGATCGCCTCGGCGAGGTCGACGAAGCCGTCGGCGCACACCTCCGCGTTGTACCGGATGACGTGCGGCAACAGCACCGCGTTGATCGCTCCGTGGGGCGCATCGCAGTGCCCGCCGACCGGGTGGCTCATCGCATGGGTCGCGCCGAGGATCGCGTTGGTGAACGCCATCCCCGCCCGCAGCGACGCCAGCGACATCTCCTCGGCCGCGACCTTGTCGAGCGGATCGTCGACGAGTCGTTCGAGGTGCGTCCAGACGCCGCGGATGGATTCCAGCGCAAGCGAATCGGTCATGTGCCCGTGCGCGAGCGAGACGTACGCCTCGACACAGTGGGTCAGCACATCCATACCGACCTGTGCGGTGACCTCGGCCGGCACCGTGGTGAGCAGTTCCGGATCGCTCACCGACAGGTCGGGCACCAGCGACCGGCCGATGATGGTGACCTTGGTGCGGCGTTCCGCGTCGTTGATGATGCAGAACTGCGAGACGTCGGCGCCGCTGCCCGCGGTCGTCGGGACCGCGACGAGCGGGGGCAACGGCCGGTGGGCGCGATCGATCCCCTCGTACTCCAGGATGTGGCCGCCGTTGGAGGCGAGCACCGCGACCCCTTTGGCGGCGTCGATGACCGATCCGCCGCCGAGCGCCACGAGCCCGTCCGCGTCGTGCGAGTTGTACGCGAGGAACGCGGCGGTGACCTCACCGGCGCGCGGGTTGGGCGACACGTCGACGAAGGCGGTCGCGTGAAGTCCGGCGTCGGCCAGCCCCGACATCAGCCGTGCGTACCAGGGGGTGCCTTCCAGACCGCGGTCGCTCACCACCAGCGGACGGCGCATCCCGAGGCCCGACGTCGCGAGCGGTACCTCGCCGAATGCGCCCGGTCCGAGCACGATCTCGGGGGCGTGGAACTTGGCGACATGACCGGCGCTGCGTCGGCGCGTGCCACCCTGCATCCGTTGTCCTCCGATCACCGCGGGCCGATGATGTGGTTGTGCGCCACCGGCACATTCGACGCTACTCACGTCACCTCAGCGCTGCACCAAGTTCATCACAGCGCGCAAGCATCTCGGCGCCGTCCCGCACGCTGACCACGCCGCTGCAGTGTTCGGCGTAGTCGGCCATCGCGCAGCCCGTCTGGGACCAGTAGCGCGACGGTTCCGGGGTCACCCAGGCAAGGCGGTGCGCGCGTCGACCGATCTCGGCGACGAGGTCGGTGCGCGCGTCGAATCCGTTGCTGCGCGCGTCGCCGACGACGAGCACCGAGGTACGCGGCGTGACGAGGTCGCCGAACTCGCCCAGCAACCCGGCGAACATCTGTCCGTAGTCACTCGTCGCGGCCAGGTCGAGGCCGTCGGCGGCGAGCACCGCGGCCAGTGCGGCATCGGCGGACGCCGCCCGGAGCGCCGTGGTGACGCGTACGGGACGATCGACGAAGGCGACGACCTCGCAACGGTCGCCGAAACCGTGCAGGGTCTGGGCGAGCCGCAGGGTGAAACCGGTGACCGGCCGGACCGACAGCGAGACGTCGACCAGGACCAGGAGGCGCACCGGACCGCGCCGCGGACGCCGGCGCCACAGTTCGGCCGGCACCCCGTCGGTCGCCACCGCGGCGCGCATCGTGGCGCGGATGTCGAGGGTCCCGCGGTCACCGGGACGGATCACCCGACGCGGTGCACCGCGCATGCGCTGGACGAGCCGGTGGCACGCGCGGTCGATGTCGGCCTGCTCGGTGCGCACCGGTGCGGACTGACCGAGTGCGTCGCCCACGACGATCCCGGCCGCCTCGAGGCGTGCGGTGAACGCATCGACGAACGCCGCCAGCGCCCGCTCGAGTTCGACGCGGCGCGCGTCGTCGAGATCGGCGTTCCCGTCGGTGCCGTACGCGCTGCGCGGGTCGTAGGCGTCGAGCGCGGCCAGGATCGCGGCGGCGCCGGTCAGACCCAGCGGGGTGGACTCCACCCGGGCGGCGGCACCGACGAGTTCACCCACGGTCGCCGAATCGGCGGAGTCGATCTCGACGGTGTACGTCACTCCCCCGCTCACCGAACCGCTGTCCGGGTCGACGCCCAGTTGCTCGGCGCCCGCCGAGACGGTGAAGTCGTTCTCCTCGCGATGTGCACTCTCCCCGTGCCGCTCACCGGCGCCGGGATCAGGGGCCATCAGATCACCGATCTCCTCGGTGTGCTCGTCGGCGCCGATGCGGCGGGCCGCCCCTTCGAACTCCTCGTCCCAGACGACGTCGTCGGGCAGGTCCGCGGCGGCACCACGCGGCCGGGGCAGATCCGCCTCCCGACCTGGCCCGGACCCGGCGTCGAGGAAGAAGACATCGAAGGCGTGCTCGAAACCCTCTGTCTCGTAACCGTATTTGACCGAGACGCTGCGCAGGGACGCGCGCAGCACGTCGAGGTCGCCGGCCCCGACGATGGCCAGCGTCCGGCGGATCTCGATCACCTCCGCGGGCGACGCCGCGACCCCGGCACCGCGGAGCGCCTGCCCGAACAGGACCGCGAGCAGGTCGAGGATCTCGTCGCGGCGCACGTTCTCCTTCGGCGGCGTGAGCACGGTCATCGGCCCGCGTGTACCCCGGCGCTGCGTGCCCGCCCCGCACCGAACGCCCGCGCCGTGACCGAGCCCTGCGGCGTGGTGCCCCGGGCCTCCCCGACCTCCCCGGTCCTCGCCGCGGCGGTATCGGCGGCGGCCGGTGACAGCACACGACGGGCGAGGTCGAGGTCGGTGCCGAACTTGACCAGCAACGAGAGCAACGCGGCGTCGGCCGGAGCGGGTTCGGAACCGACCTGCGGGCGGTTTCCGGTGGTCTTGAGGTACGACGCCGCCCGCGCGGCGTCGATGACCTCGGCGATCGAGGGGCTCTTGCGCAGCGGCAGATCGCGGAGTCGGCGGGCGAGGTCCACGACCTCGCCGATGACTTCCTCCTCGATGTCGGGCGCGCGCACCGCCACGATGGCGCGCTCGGTCTCCGGGTCCGGATAGCCGACCTGGAAGTGCAGGCACCTGCGCTTGAGGGCCGGGGAGAGTTCCCGGGTGTCGTTGGAGGTCAGGATCACCCACGGCGACGACCGCGCGGTGAACGTGCCGAGTTCGGGGACCGACACCTGGCGTTCGGCGAGCACCTCGAGCATGACCGCCTCCATCGCCTCGTCCGTGCGATCGATCTCGTCGACGAGGAGCACGGTGGGGGTGGTCGAGGTGATCGCGGCCAGCAGCGGCCGGGCCACCAGGAAGTCCTCGGTGTACACGCCGACCTCCGTCCGCGCCAGGGCTGCCGATGCCGCCGAAAGGCTTGTCTCCGCGGCCAACTCGGCGCTGATGCGATCGCGCAGCATCTGCACGTGGAGCAGCTGGCGGGCGTAGTCCCACTCGTAGAGGGCGCGCGAGTCGTCGAGTCCCTCGTAGCACTGCAGACGGATGAGCTCGCGCCCCGAGGCCGCGGCCAGCGCCTTGGCGAGTTCGGTCTTGCCGACACCGGCCGGCCCCTCGAGGAGCAGCGGACGGTCGAGCAGTGTCGCCAGGTGCACGACGACCGCCAGCTCGGTTCCGATGAGGTATCCCTGCTCGCCCAGGGCGGCGGTCAGTTCCTCTGCGGAGGCGAAGCGAGCGGTCTCGTCGGCATCTGCAAGACGGGCCAGACCGGTGGAGGTGTGCGTCATCGGGTCGCCAGACCTTCCTTCGTCGGATCGATGGGGTGGGACGGAACCTCTTGCCCCGGGAGGGATCTCCCTTCCCGGGGCACGGCTCCGCCACGGGCGTCGTGGTGGCTCTCGACGCCCTGGGCGTGATCAGTAGCTGCCGGTGAAGGCGTGCGTGACCATGGGGATCAGCGATTCGACGGTGCTCTCGCGGGGGTTGCCCGGGGTGCACCAGTCGCCCATCATGTGCTCGGCGATGGCGCGGATCTGCTTCTCCGAGGTGTCGATGCCCTCGCCGCGACCCTCGTACTTGCCGGTGTTCATCCGGTTCTTGTCGTAGCTGTTGGTCGACAGCTGTCCGAAGTTGTCCGGGATGCCGAGGTCCTTCGACAGGCGGATGGCCTCCTCGACCGCGGCGTCGGCGGCCTGCACGGTGGTCATCTTGGAGGTGTCGACGCCGAGAAGTGCGGCGATCTCGGCGTAGCGCTCGAAGCGGGAGGGCAGGTTGTACTCCCACACGCGGGGCAGCGCGATGGCGTTGTTGAGGCCGTGGTGGCTGTCGTAGAAGGCGCTCACCGCATGGGACAGGCTGTGCACCAGGCCGAGACCGCCGGAGTTGAACGCCTGCGCCGAGATGTACTGCGCGTGCATCATTCCCGTGCGCGCCTCGAGGTTGCGCGGATCGTAGACCGCGGTCCGCAGGTGCTTGGCGATCAGTTCGATCGAGTACTTCGCGTTGCCGAGCGACGGCGCGAAGTCCAGCCGCGAGACGTACGGCTCACTGGCGTGGGCGAGGACGTCGAACCCGCAGAACGCGGTGAAATGCTCCGGGCAGGGGTAGTACAGCAGCGGGTCGTCCATCGCGAGGTCGACGAGACAGGTGTCGTCGAAAGCGACCCACTTGTGCGGGTTGTTCATGTCCGAGGTGTCGGTGATGACGTAGGCCCAGGAGGTCTCCGAGCCGGTGCCCGCGGTGGTCGAGACCGCGATGTGCTTCGGGTTCTCCTTGTTGGTGGCCTTCGAGAAGCCCTCGAACTCGTTGATGTTGCGGCCGTCGTGGGCGATCACCATGCGGGCGCCCTTGGCGGCGTCGTGGCTCGAACCACCGCCGACCGAGATGATGCCGTCGCACTTCTCCGACTGGTACAGCGCGGCGGCGTCCATGACGTTGTAGTCCTTGGGGTTGGACTCCACCTGGTCGTAGAGGACCACGTCGACGCCTGGTACTCGATCTTGCCGATCAGTTCCTCGATGATGCCGGAACCGCGGAGGCCGGTTGTCATCAGCAGGGCACGGGTCATACCCAGTTCCTTGGCCTCGACACCGAGCATGTCGTGCGCACCGACGCCCAGCTTCGCCTTCGGGAACGGGTGGAACTCCTTGATCGGGAAATCCCAGATCTGGTTCAGCTCAATGGCCATGGGGGTGAACTCCTTGTGACGGTTGGGTCTGTCACAACGAGAATGTCGCTCAGATCACAACGGCCACAAGGGGTCCTGACCCTTGGCGGACAGGGTCGGCCCATCGGGACGGGGGTACCACCTGTCCGATCGGACAGGTCGGCACCCACGGGTCAGTCGGAGACGCGCTCGATCTCGCCGCCGAGACTGCGGAGGATCTCGACGAAGTGCGGGTAGCCGCGGTCGATGTGTTCGACGTCGTGCACCTCGGTGACGCCGTCGGCAACGAGGCCGGCGAGCACCAGACCGGCGCCGGCGCGGATGTCCGAACACCAGACGGGCGCGCTCGAGAGCTTCTCGATTCCGCGGATGACCGCGTGGTGGCCGTCGGTGCGTGCGTCTGCCCCGAGGCGGACCATCTCCTCGACGAAGCGGAACCGGGCCTCGAAGACGTTCTCGGTGATGACGGACATGCCCTCGGAGATGGCGGCGAGGCCGATCGCCATCGGCTGCAGGTCGGTGGGGAAACCGGGGAACGGCAGCGTCGAGACGTTGACCGCGACCGGCCGGTTGTCGTGACGCACCCGGAAGCCGTCGTCGAAGGTGTCGACGCGGGCGCCGGTGTCGACGAGCTTGTTCAGCACGAGCTGCAGATGCTCGGGCTGCACACCCCGGACGGTCACGTCACCGCGCGTCATCGCGGCGGCGATCCCCCACGTGGCACCGACGATGCGGTCCCCCACCACCCGGTGGGTAGCGGGATGCAGGCGGTCGACGCCGTTCACGGTCAGCGTCGAGGTGCCTGCTCCCTCGATCTGCGCACCCATCTGCTGCAACATCACGCAGAGATCGACGATCTCCGGCTCGCGTGCGGCGTTGTCGATGGTCGTCTGGCCCTCGGCCAGGACCGCCGCCATCAGAATGTTCTCGGTGGCACCCACCGACGGGAACTCGAGCGCGATCGGCGCGCCGACGAGTGCGTCGGCCTCGGCCACCACGCAGCCGTGCTCGATCGAGCTGGTCGCGCCCAGCGCGCGCAGACCCGCCTGATGCATGTCCAGGGGCCGCGACCCGATCGCGTCGCCGCCCGGGAGGGCCACGACAGCCCGATGGCACCGGGCCATCAGCGGTCCGAGGACGCACACCGAGGCGCGGAACTGGCGGACGGCCGCGAAATCGGCATGGAACTTCGGTTCGGCCGGGGCCGTGATCGAGACGGTGTCGCCGTCCATCTCCACGACGGCACCCAGACCGCGCAGGACGTCGGCCATCAACGGCACGTCGGCGATCTCGGGCGCGTTGGTCAGCACCGTCGTCCCCTCGGCCAGCAACGCCGCCGCCATCAGCTTCAGCACGCTGTTCTTGGCGCCACCCACCGACACCTCACCGGACAGACGTGCCCCGCCCGTCACCAGAAACCGATCGCTCACGCATGCCACCTTATCCGCCGCCGTCCGGCGCTCATCGCACGCAGTACATTCAACGCATGGCCGTTCATCTGACGAGGATCTACACCCGCACCGGCGACGACGGTTCGACCGGTTTGAGTGACTTCTCGCGCGTTCCCAAGACCGATCCGCGTGTTGTCGCCTATGCCGACTGTGACGAAGCCAACGGCGCGATCGGCATGGCGTTGGCTCTCGGCGGTGACGTACCCGCCGACATCGCCGCGGTGTTGTCCACCGTGCAGAACGACCTGTTCGACGCCGGCGCCGACCTGTCCTCGCCGATCGTCGAGAACCCGGAGTACCCGCCGCTGCGGATCGCCCAGGAGTACATCGACGCCCTCGAGGGCTGGTGCGACGACTTCGGCTCCGAGCTTCCGCCGTTGGACTCGTTCATCCTGCCGGGCGGAACCCCGTTGGCGGCACTACTGCATCAGGCCCGCACGGTGACCCGTCGCGCGGAACGTTCGGCGTGGGCCGCGGTGGCCGCCTATCCGGACAACACGAGCGTCCTTCCGGCGAAGTACCTCAACCGCCTGTCCGACCTGCTGTTCATCCTGTCGCGGGTGGCCAACCGGGCTCCCGACGGCACCCTCGGTGACGTGAAGTGGGTTCCGGGCGGCAACCGGGAGCGTCCGGAGTCGTCCGACAGCTGAGAGGTCCGAGACCTGGTAGGCCCCGGAGACAGGACGATCCCGCCCGTCTGACGGACTCAGGCGCTCTTGCGCCGCTGTGACCGTGCAGACTGCCGGGACTCCAGCCAGGACTGGAACGCGGTGACCGCGCCCGGGCCCATGGCGAGCTCGTAACCGTCCTTGACCTTGCCGTCCGAGCCCGCACCATCGGAACCCTTGCCGATGGTGTGGGTCTTGCCGGTGGTCTGTACCTGCAGGATCACCATGCCGTCGAGGATCTCCATCTCGGTTCCCTCGGGGCGTCGCCGGCCCGCGATCTCGATGCCCTGACGGGCGAAGGTGACGTTGGGGCCCGGACGCAGTGAGGCCAGCCGGTAGTAGCGCAGCGAGTCGTCGCTGTAGTGCACCGTGCCGTGACGCCAGCCGTGATCTACCTCTGCGGGGATGGTGCGCAGCAGGATCGGGGTGCCGACGCGTCGGAGCTGGGCCAGACGCACCGCGAGCAGAACGCAGACGATGACGGCCACCGCCAGCAGCACACTGAGCAATACGACCAGCAGCGTCATCACCTACTCCTTTGTGCGGTCACCGCAAACGTCCGGTCCGCCGTCGGAGATCCTGATCGATCATCGACGGCATGACCCGACGAGCGGGACAAGGGCTGTGGATCCAGCATGCCAGATCACGCACATCGGGCGCGAAACGACCTCGGCCGGTCACCGGATGCATATCCGATGGCGCGAGGTGACCGTCGCGCGAGCGCGGGTGCTACTTCGAAAGCTGCTGTGCCGCAGTCAAACGCGCGTGAGCACGGTGGTACTCCGGGGAGTCCGGCTCAGCCTGCTCGAGTGCGGTCTTCTCCGCGTTGACGTCGACGTCGTCGGCCCAGTCGGCCGACTCCGCGAGCACTGTGACGGCCTCGCCGGTGACGGACAGGAATCCGCCCTCGACCGCGGCCGCGCGGCGATTGCCGTTCTCCTCGACGATCACCACGAAGCCACCCGGGACCAGCTGGCCCAGGAGCGGCTCGTGGTTGGCCAGGATGCCCAGCTCGCCGACCGTGGTCTGCGCGATCAGGAACGTGGCCTCGCCCGAGTACAGGCTCGAATCCGCGGAGACAACCTCCACGTGGAAGGACTTCTCAGCCATGGATTACCGCTACTTTCCGGCGATCTTGGCGGCGGCGGCCTCCACGTCGTCGAGTCCACCGCAGCTGTTGAACGCCTGCTCGGGCAGGTGGTCGAACTCGCCCTTGGCGACACGGTCGAATGCCTCGATGGTGTCCGCGAGCGGGACGACCGAGCCCTTCTGACCGGTGAACTTCTCGGCGACGAGGAAGTTCTGGCCGAGGAACTTCTGGATACGGCGAGCACGCTGCACCGTGACCTTGTCCTCTTCGGAGAGCTCGTCCATACCGAGGATGGCGATGATGTCCTGCAGCTCCTTGTACTTCTGCAGGATGCGCTTGACCTCGTTGGCGACGCGGAAGTGCTCGTCGCCCACGATCGAGGCCTCGAGGATTCGCGAGGTCGAGGTCAGCGGGTCCACGGCCGGGTAGATACCCAGCTGCGAGATCGGACGCGAGAGCTCGGTGGTCGCATCGAGGTGCGCGAAGGTGGTCGCCGGCGCCGGGTCGGTGTAGTCGTCGGCGGGGACGTAGATCGCCTGCAGCGAGGTGATCGAGCGGCCCTTGGTCGAGGTGATGCGCTCCTGGAGCTCGCCCATCTCGTCGGCCAGGGTCGGCTGGTAACCCACCGCGGACGGCATACGGCCGAGGAGGGTCGAGACCTCCGAGCCCGCCTGCGTGAAGCGGAAGATGTTGTCGATGAACAGCAGCACGTCCTGGTGCTTCACATCGCGGAAGTACTCCGCCATGGTCAGCGCCGACAGCGCCACGCGCATACGCGTGCCCGGCGGCTCGTCCATCTGACCGAACACCAAGGCGGTGTCCTGGAGAACGCCCATCTCCTCCATCTCGAGGTGGAGGTCGGTGCCCTCACGGGTGCGCTCGCCGACGCCGGCGAACACCGAGGTGCCGGAGAACTCACGCGCGATACGCGTGATCATCTCCTGGATGAGGACGGTCTTGCCGACGCCCGCACCACCGAACAGACCGATCTTGCCGCCCTTGACGTACGGGGTCAGCAGGTCGATGACCTTGATACCGGTCTCGAGGATCTCGGTCTTGCCCTCGAGCTCGTCGAAGGCCGGAGGCTTGCGGTGGATGCTCCACTGCTCGCCATCACGACCCAGGCCGGGGCTGTCGAGGCAGTCGCCGAGGGCGTTGAAAACGTGGCCCTTCACGACGTCGCCGACCGGCACGACGATCGACTTGCCGGTGTCGGAGACGGGCGCACCGCGGACCAGGCCGTCGGTGGGCTGCATCGAGATGGTGCGCACCAGGTTGTCGCCGAGGTGCTGCGCGACCTCGAGGGTCAGGGTCTTGGCAACCGAGGAGAGGGTGACCTCGGCGTGCAGGGCGTTGAACAGCTCAGGGATCGAGCCGCGGGGGAACTCGACGTCGACCACGGGGCCGATGATGCGGACGACCCGCCCGTCGGCGGAACCCGCCGACTGCGCGGAGGGGTTTTCTACTGCTGCGGTCATGGTGCTTGGGTCACTTCCTCTTGATCGAAGTATTGGTTCTCGTCGTCAGGACTCGGGGGCGCGGTGGCTAGGTGGCCAGTGCGCTCGAACCACCGACGATCTCGCTGATTTCCTGGGTGATCTGGGCCTGGCGGAGCTGGTTGGCCTCACGCGACAGCGTCTTGGCCAGTTCCTCGGCGTTGTCGGTCGCCGCCTTCATGGCGGTACGGCGAGCAGCCGACTCCGACGCGGCCGAATCCAGCAGTGCCGCGTACACCCGCGTTGCCACGTACTTCGGCAGCAGCGCGTCGAGCAGCGCATCCGCACCCGGCTCGAACGTGTAGTTCCGGGACGGGGTGTCGTCGGACGGATCGTCGTCCTCGGACACGACCAGCGGCGCCACCCGGCGAACCTCCGGCACCTGCGACAGCATCGACTGGAACCGGGTGTAGACCAGGTGCAGTTCGTCGACGCCCTCGAGGACGCCGTCGCCACCCGGACGCTCGACCTCGGTGCCCGAGCCGGCCACGAACAGATCCACCAGGAACTGCGTCGCGGTGCTGGCGTCGGAGTACTTCGGGGCCTCCGAGAAGCCGGTCCACGAATCCGAGACGGTCAGGCCGCGGAAGTTGAAGAACCCCACACCCTTTCGACCCATCACGAAGAGCACGGCTTCCTTGCCCTCCTCGCGCAGCAGCGCGATGAGCTCACGGGTCGCCTTGAGCACGTTGGCGTTGTAACCACCGCACATACCGCGATCGCTGGTGACCACCAGGATCGCCGCACGCTTGGGATTCTCACGCTCGTTCAGCAGCGGGTTGTCCAGGTAGCCCGAGTTGCTCGCGAGCTCGGAGAGCACCGTCGTCATCTCTTCCGAGTACGGCTTCGCCGCCGCGACGCGACCCTGGGCCTTCGTGATACGCGAGGTCGCGATCAGCTCCTGAGCCTTGGTGATCTTCTTGGTCGACTGGACCGACCGGATGCGTGAGCGCAGCTCACGAATGCTGGCCATGAGCCCTCACCCCTTCCTTATCGCAATGTCCGTTGACGTCTGAGATCACTTGCGGATCTTGATCTCTTCGTTCTCGACGTTCTCGGCATCCATTGCCTGCGCCTCGGCCTCGTTGACCACGCGACGGCCGTCGTGGGTGAGGTAGCCGTTCTTGAACTTGTTGGTCTCGGCGACGAGGGCCTCGGCCTGGTCGTCGGCGAGCGCCTTGCCGCCGGCGATCGAGTCGTAGACACCCTTCGCGTTGTGGTGCAGGTGGCTCAGCAGCTGGGTCTCGAAGTTGCGCACGTCGTCGACCGGCACCGAGTCGTAGTGACCCTCACCGCAGAGGTAGATCGAGACGATCTGGTCCTCGACCGAGAAGGGGCTGTACTGGTCCTGCTTGAGCATCTCGACCCAGCGGGCACCGCGCTCGAGCTGCGCCTTCGACGCATCGTCGAGGTCGGAGGCGAAGGCCGAGAAGGCCTCCAGCTCGCGGAACTGGGCCAGCTCCAGACGCAGCGAACCCGAGACCTTCTTGAGGCCCTTGGTCTGTGCGGCACCACCGACGCGCGACACCGAGGTACCGACGTTGATGGCGGGGCGGACACCCTTGTTGAACAGGTCCGACTCCAGGAAGACCTGGCCGTCGGTGATCGAGATGACGTTGGTCGGGATGAACGCAGAGACGTCGTTCGCCTTGGTCTCGATGATCGGCAGACCGGTCATCGAGCCGCCGCCGAGCTCGTCGGAGAGCTTCGCACAACGCTCCAGGAGGCGCGAGTGCAAGTAGAAGACGTCACCCGGGTATGCCTCGCGGCCCGGCGGGCGGCGCAGCAGCAGCGAGATGGCGCGGTAAGCCTCGGCCTGCTTGGTCAGGTCGTCGAACACGATGAGGACGTGCTTGCCCTGGTACATCCAGTGCTGGCCGATGGCCGAACCGGTGTACGGGGCGAGCCACTTGAAGCCGGCCGAGTCCGAGGCCGGGGCCGCCACGATGGTGGTGTACTCCATCGCGCCGGCCTCTTCGAGAGCGGACTTGACGCCGGCGATGGTCGAACCCTTCTGGCCGATCGCGACGTAGATGCAGCGGACCTGCTTGGTGGGGTCGCCGGTCTCCCAGTTGGCCTTCTGGTTCAGGATGGCGTCGATGCAGACGGCGGTCTTGCCGGTCTTGCGGTCGCCGATGACGAGCTGACGCTGTCCGCGGCCGATGGCGGTCATGGCGTCGATGGCCTTGATGCCGGTGGCGAGGGACTCCTCGACGGGCTGGCGCTCGAGCACCGAGGCGGCCTGCAGCTCCAGGACGCGCTGCTCTTCGGCCTCGATGTCGCCCTGTCCGTCGATCGGGGCGCCGAGGGGATCGACCACGCGGCCGAGGAAGGCGTCGCCGACGGGCACGGAGAGCACGTTGCCGGTACGGCTGACCTGCTGGCCTTCTTCCAGGGACTCGTAGTCACCCAGGATGACGGCGCCGATCTCGTCCTCGTCGAGGTTCAGCGCGACGCCGAGGACGCCGCCGGGGAACTCGAGGAGCTCGTTGGCCATTGCGCTGGGCAGTCCGCTGACGTGAGCGATACCGTCCGACGTATCGGTGATCATACCGACCTCGTCACGCGACGCTTCGGCTTCGAACGACGAGACGTACTGCTCGATCGCTCCCTTAATCTCGTCTGGTGAGATCGTCAACTCCGCCATGGGTTCTCGTCTTTCCTTGATTAGCTCTGAGGCTTTAGGGCTCGGGCTTGGGTGTTCGGGTGGTCAGGGTCGAGCTGCGTCAGCGCGGCAGCGTCTCGGCTGCCTTCGCGAGGCGCGTGGCGACATCGGCGTCGATGACCTCGTCGCCGACGCTGATCCGCAGGCCGCCCAGCAGTTCGGGCTGGACCTCGGTCTGCACCGAGATGGTGCGGCCGTAGATCCCGCCGAGGACGGTCGCGAGGCGCTCGACCTGTGCGTCGGCCAGTTCGGAGGCCGACACGACGTGGGCGACCGATTCGCCGCGTCGGGCGGCGGCCAGCTCGGCGAGCTGATCGACGGCGACATCGGCGGCCTGACCGTTCAGCAGGCGGACGGTCGAGGACAGCAGCGTCCAGGTGTGGCCGCTGACCTTCTCCCCCACCAGCTTCTGCAGGAGGTCGACGCGCTTGTCGGCGTCCTTGCCGTGATCGGAGAGCAGCGACGCGAGCTGCGGGTTGGCCTCCAGGATCCGGCTGACCCGGAACAGCTCGTCCTCGACCTGCTCGATGACCCCGTCACGCTCGGCGGCGGTGAGCACGATCAGCGAGTTCTGGCGACGCAGGGCGGTGATGAAGTCGCCCGACGACGACCAGCGCTGAGTCGAGGCGGTTGCGAGAACCTCCACGACCACCGCGGCCACCTTGCCGTCGAACAGGGTGTGCACCAGCGAGTTCTTGCCGGCGGCGTTCTCGTCGTCCTCGACCAGTCGCTTGCGCAGCACCGGGTTCTCGCCGAGGAGGTTGATGGCCGCGGTCAGATCACCCGACGCCGCGGCGAGCGCCGCACCGTCGAGATCGCTCGCAGCCGAGTCGAACTTGTCCGACACCGCGAGAGCGGCGTCGCGGCTGGCGGCACGCATGGCGTGCAGACCGACGAGCTTGGCGCTCGACGGAACCGCCGACGACGATCCGGAGGACATCTCCTCGAGCTCGTCGATGACCCGGTCGACACTCGCGGCCTGGGCCGAGTCGTCGGCGAGGTGGTTGCGCACGAGTTCGCCGGCCTTGTCGACCGCGGCGAGACCGAGGTCGGTACGAAGCTGACGAACCAGGTTCGCCCGCACCAGCGCGACCTGGTTGCGGCCGTGCTCGGAGATGCGCTTGACCTCGTGATCGGCCTGGGCGCGGATGTCGGAGGTGATCGCCTCGGCATCGGCCGCGGCGTCCTTCTTCAGCTGCTCGGCCTCGGCCTTGGCCTCGGTCACGGCCTTCTCACGAGCCTTCTTGCCTTCGGCGACCCGCTTCTTGGCGGCTTCGGCCTCGGCGAGTTGGGTGCGCACCGTCTCCTGCCGATCACGCATCATCTTCTGCACCGGCGGGCGGACGTACTTCCACAGCAGGAAGATGATGACCGCGAAGCCGAAGAGCTGAGCGATGAAGATCGCAGGGTCGAAAGCAGCACCGATGTCGTGGAGCCAGGTACCGATGGGGCCCTGGTCGGATTCGGTCTCAGTGTTGGCAGCCATCAGTTCACCGCTCCGCTCGTCGATCGGGTGTCGGAAAGAGTGGCCGAGTCGACACCGAGCACACGCGCCGCGAGGGTCTTGGCGAGTGTGTCCACATCAGCTGCAGCCGTCGATGCCGCCTGCTCACCCTGAGCCGCCAGCTCGGAGCTGGTCGACTGCAGGGCAGCGTCGGCCTCGGCGGTCGCTCGCTGCTTCATCTCGTTCAGCTGTTCACGGCCCTCGGCGCGAGCTTCGTCGCGCTTGGCGGTGGCCTCACCGCGCGCTTCCTTGAGGAGCGAACGGAACTGCACGTCCGCATCCTCGAATTCGGCGGCGGCAGTCCGATTGTCCTCCGCGGTGCGGTGGATCATCTCGTCCCGCTCCTCGAGGACCTGCTGAATCGGCGGAACCACGAACTTGCGGATGACCAGCAGCAAAATCACGAAGATGAGCAGGACAACGAAGAACGTTCCATTCGGAAGCAGGAAGTTCTCTGCAGCAAGCGTCATTGTGGTGAGGTGTCGTTTCTACTCGGCGACAAAAGGGAGAGCGGTGATCAGCCGGCGCTGATCGGGGTGGCGAACACGAAGAGCGCCATGAAGGCCAGGTTGATGAAGTAAGCGGCCTCAACCAGACCAACGGTGATGAAGAACGGGGTGAACAGACGACCCTGAGCCTCCGGCTGGCGAGCGATACCGGCGATGAGCTGGCTACCGGCCAGGCCGTTACCGATACCGGCACCAACGGCGCCACCGGCCATGATCAGGCCGCCACCGATGAGTGCGCCGAGGCCAATGTAAGGATCCATTGTGATATTTCCCTTTCGGTTGCTGACAACTGGTGTGTCAGGTCTGTGGCTGCGACGACAGGCGCCGACGCAGGTCGGTCATGTGCGGTTGTGGTCGCGGCGTTCTCACCCCGCGAGGTGCCCTGCTCGGGCGGTCAGTGATCCTCGGTCTCCATCGACTGCGAGAAGTAGAGGATCGTCAGCAGCGCGAAGATGAACGCCTGGATCAGGCCGACGAACAGCTCGAAGGACTTCCAGATCGCGTTGGGCGCCCACATGATGTACGGCGGGAACAGTGCGATCAGGGCGACCATCATGCTGCCGGCGAACACGTTGCCGAAGAGTCGCAGCGAGAGCGAGATCGGCTTGGTGAACTCCTCGATCACGTTGATCGGTGCGAGGAAGGTGACGTGACCCTTCAGGATGCGCTTGGGGTGGCCCAGCAGACCACGCTGCTTGAAGCCGGCCGCCTGGTACCAGATGAAGACGAAGACCGCGAGCGCGTAGGCGAAGTTCACGTCCGCGGCGGGCGGCTTGAGGATCTCGTGGTGACCGACCTGCACCGGCAGGATCGACAGCCAGTTCGAGATCAGGATGAAGGTGAACAGGGATACGGCCAGCGGCAGGACGTACGGGGCGACCTTCATGCCGATGGCGCTCTCGACCTGGCTGCGCATCTGGACGGTGACGGTCTCCCAGAAGAGCTGCACACCCGACGGCACGCCCGTCGAGGTGACCTTGGACTTCAGGTAGAACGCCAGCGCGAGCATGATCGCCGCCGCGAGCGCCGTGGCGATGATGGTCTCCAGGTTGAAGGTCAACCCGAAGAGCTCGAACTTGGTGTAATGACCCACCTGGATGGATGATTCTCCATCCTCTGCGGCTAGGTAGAGGGCGGTCGTCATGGTTGGCTACGAAGTCCTTTCATCACCGGAATGACCGTGTTCAGCACCAAGACCACCTGGCCGATGGCGAGTCCGAACATCGCGCCCAACCCGTCGGGTTGGACCAGAAACGCCGCCAGCAGAGCGAGCACCGTGATGGCACCGAGTCGCATGGCGGAGTTGAGAGCAAGTGCGGTTTTGCGGGGGTTCAACTCGGCGGTGACCGTGTCGACGGCACGCTTGACGAGCAGTGCGTTGACCAGGATTCCCGCGACTCCGAGCAGGAAGAACACTGCGAAGAGGGGATGACCGACGAGGATCGAGACCACCGCGACCACGAGCGTCACGCCTCCGGCGATAAGGGCCGGACGACGCAGACCGGTGGGCGCCTGCGGATAGACGGGGGCTGAATCAGGGGCAGAAGTCTCCATGTCCCTCTCCTCAGCTCGTTGAATCCATACCGACGGCACGGGGCACCCGCGTGCGTGCAGCAGCCAGTGGCCGCCAGGCAACAGCTCGCGTTTGGTGTGACCCTACCAACACCACCCCGAAGGTCTTACCGGGGGGTATGAGTCGCGGCTCGCGGGAACCGCCGGCGATCACCGTCGGCGCCCGGGCCACAACTACTACGGCCGATAGTACACGAGCTTTACCGTGCCCTTACCAAGGGTGCGCTCGGTCGGAACCGGACATTACCGGAAGCCCACCTGGACCTCACCGGAACGCTTTCGTAGAAGTCCTGAGCTCGGCGAACCGGCGCTGCAACCGGGGCGCCATCGTGACCAGCAGGGCGACCACCAGTCCCCCGCCGAACATGGGCGCGACCACCGACAGCGGGAACAGGGTGCTCGCCGCGGCGGAGAAGGCCAGGACCCCGACCCAGAGGTAGATGATCAGAGCGACGCGGCGCTGGGAATGCCCGAGTTCGAGCAGACGGTGGTGCAGGTGCATCTTGTCCGGGGTGTAGAAGCCGACTCCGGCACGGGTCCGGCGGATCACCGCGAGCAGCATGTCGAGCATCGGGATGAAGACCACGGCCGCCACGAGGATCAGCGGTGACAGCAGGGTGAAGATGTCGGCCGGGCCGTAGGCGTTGACCGCGATACGACCCGACGCACTCGTCGAGGCGGCTGCCAGCATGAGCCCGATCAGCATCGCCCCGGAGTCGCCCATGAAGATCCGGGCCGGCGAGAAGTTGTGCGGCAGGAAGCCGAGACAGGCCCCGGCGAGTGCGACGGCGATGAGCGCCGGCGGGTAGTAGCTGACGTCGCCGCCCTGATCGCGGAGCAGGCCGAGCGAGAACATGCAGATCGCGGCCGCGGCGATGAGTCCTAGACCGGCGGCGAGACCGTCGAGGCCGTCGACGAAGTTGATCGCGTTGATGGTCGCCACCGTGACGGCCACGGTGAGGAGGCCCGCCTGAAGCGGATCCAGCACGATGGTCCCGATGTCGGCGAACGGCACCGGCACCTGGATCCAGGAGATGCCGAGGAGAACGAGCACCCCGGCGGCGGTCAGCTGCCCGACGAACTTCGTCAGCGCGTCGAGGCCCCACCGGTCGTCGACGACACCGACCAGGACGATCACCGTGCCCGCGGTGATCACCGCGGTCATGTCGGTGGTGTAGGCGAATCCCCGGTTGAGTGCGGGCAGGTTGGCGGCGAGCGCGATGCCGGCCACCACCCCGCCGAACATGCCGAGACCGCCGAGTCGCGGGGTCGGGATCACGTGGACGTCGCGCACGCGCGGTACGGCGACCGCGCCGGCCTTGATCGCGAACACGCGCACCGCCGAGGTCAGCAGATACGTCATCGCGGCAGCGGTCAGACCGACGAGCAGCAACTCGCGCAGCGGGACACCGGCCCCTCCCCCGTCGGTCGCGGCCGCGAGCACCACCGGGGCGGCGTCGATCATCGGCTCACCACTCCCACCGTGGAGATCGCTGGGGACGTATCGGACACCCGGACAACGCTACCCGCATGCGAGGCTGCTGATCTCACGGTGGATCCGATCGTGCGTCGCGAGATCGTCGGTCGACATCGCGGCCAGCATCGCGTCGGCGACCGCCGGGATCATGTCCACGGTCAGGCCCCGGGAGGTGGCCGCCGGGGTACCGATCCGGATGCCCGAGCCCTCGGCGACGGGACGGTCGTCGAAGGGCAGGACGGCTTTGTCGACCACGATCCCCGATCGGTTGAGACGATCCTGCGCCTCGGACCCGGAGATGCCGAGCGCGGCCACGTCGACCACCGCGAGATGGATGTCCGTGCCCCCGGAGACCACGCGCAGCCCGCGGGCGGTCAACGCGTCGGCGAGGTCGGTCGCGATGCGCGCGGTCGCCCGCACGTAGTCGGCGAACTCCTCGGTACCGGCGTCGTGGAAGGTGACGGCCTTCGCGGCGATCGCGTGCATGGACGGACCGCCCTGGATGAACGGGTGGACCGCCTTGCGCAACGCGTCTGCATGTTCGGTGCGCGCCAGGATGATGCCGCCGCGGGGCCCGCGGAAGACCTTGTTGGTGGAGAAGGTGACGACGTCGGCGTGCGGCACCGGCGACGGGAGGAGCCCGGCGGCGACGTGTCCGGCGAGATGCGCGGCGTCGACCAGGAGGATGCACTCGGCCTCGTCTGCTATCTCGCGGAGCAGCGGGTAGTCGAAGGAGCGCGAATACGACGTGGCGCCCGCGACCAGCATCCGCGGCCGGTGCACCAGGGCGAGTTCCCGTACCTGGTCGTAGTCGACGAGCTCATCGTCGCGGCGCACCTCGTAGTGCAGTGGTGAGAACCAGCGCCCGGAGAAGTTGGCGCGCGAACCGTGGGTCTGGTGCCCGCCGTGTTCGAGCCGCAGCGCGAGCACGGGGTCGCCCGGTTGGGCGAACGCGGCATGGACGGCGAGATTCGCCGCACTCCCCGACAGCGGCTGGACGTCGACGTGACCCGCGCCGAAGAGGTCCCGCGCCCGGCCGATCGCGAGCTCCTCGAGCTCGTCGACGACCTCGCACCCACCGTGATAG
The DNA here is from genome assembly GCF_001942325.1 of Gordonia sp. CNJ-863. Taxonomy (NCBI): domain Bacteria; kingdom Bacillati; phylum Actinomycetota; class Actinomycetes; order Mycobacteriales; family Gordoniaceae; genus Gordonia; species Gordonia sp. CNJ-863. The sequence continues at coordinate 476,679 of NZ_MKKG01000011.1, read as the reverse complement.
CGGGACCCGGGGCGCCCCTCGGCGTACTTCGAGTCGAAGGTCGAGGCCATCGCGGCCCGCACCCCGGAAGTCGGTTCGGTCTCGCTCGCGAGCAGCTGGAGCCACGTCCGCCGGCGGGTCGACTCCCGCTCGATCAGCGCGTCGATCTGCGGGTCACCCGTCGAACCGATGCCCGGCGGCATCTCACCCACGCAGTGAGTCGGGGTCGACGTCGAGGACCTCGGCGACGGCCTCGATCGTGATGGCACCCTCACGCAGGACCCGCGGCTGCGCGCCCGATACGTCGACGATCGTCGACGCCTGGGCGACCGGCGCGGGCCCGCCGTCGAGGTAGACCGAGATCTCGTCGCCGAGTTGTTCACGGGCCTCGTCGACCGTGGTGGCGGGCGGACGCCCCGAGACGTTCGCGCTCGACACCGCCATCGGCCCGACCTCGCGCAAGAGCTCGATGGCGACCGGGTGCAGCGGCATGCGCAGCATGACCGTGCCGTCGGTGTCACCGAGATCCCAGGCGAGCGAAGGTGCCTGGCGGACAACGAGACTCAGTCCGCCGGGCCAGAACGCCTCGATGAGGTCACGGGCGGCCTGCGGGACGGACAGCACGAGTCCGTCGATGGAATGCCAGGAGCCGACGAGAACCGGCACCGGCATGTCCCGGCCCCGATGCTTGGCCGCGAGCAGCGAGCCGACGGCGTCGGAATCGAAGGCGTCGCAACCGACTCCGTAGAGCGTGTCGGTGGGGATCACCACCAGGCGTCCCGCCTTCGCCGCCCCGACGGCCGCGCGAATGCCCGCCGAACGGCTCTGCGGATCGTTGCAGTCGAAAACAATGCTCACCGGTCCATCCTTTCATGCCACCGGCCGGGCACTCCGGCAGACGCGCCTCAGCCGACCCGGCGGGCCGTCACGAAGCGCGGCCGGCCGGCCAGATCCGTACGGGCGGTCACCTCGTCGAATGCGCCGTGCGCGCGTAGGCAGTCGACGACGGCGCCCGAGGTCGTGTCGTCGTGTTCGATCCCGACGAGACCACCCACGGAGAGCATGGTCGCGATGATCGGCACCATCGGGACGATCACACTCATGCCGTCGTCGCCGCCGTAGACGGCGCGCGCCGGATCGTGGTCCACTTCCGGACCGACCTCGGACCGCATCGGGACGTAGGGCGGGTTGGTCACGACGACCGAGACGCTGCCCGGCGGGATCGCCTTGCCGATCTGCTCGGCGTCGGTGACATCCGCGGCCACCACGTCCAGCCGTTCCCGAACCACTGCAGGTGCGTCGGACACGTTGCGCCGCAACCACTTCAAGGCATCGTCGTCCACCTCGACGGCGGTCACGCGCGCGGATCGGACCAGCGTTGCCAGGCCGATGGCCAGCGCACCGCTCCCGCTGCACAGATCGACGATGCGCACCGGGTCCGTCATGGTCGCCGCGGCGGACGCCGCCCACTCGAGCAGATACTCCGTCTCCGGCCGCGGGATGAACACACCCGGCCCCACGGCCAGTTCGAGCGGGCCGAAGGGTGCGCTACCGACGATGTGCTGCAACGGGATTCGCCGTGTCCGCTGCTCGACGGCCGTCCGGAACTCGCGGAGCCGTGCGTCGTCGATCGTGTCGACGACGATCAGGCGCCCGGGATCACACGAGAGGACGTGCGCCATCAGCCATTCGGCGTCCCGACGCGCCGAGTCGATCCCGGCGGCGGCCAGTCGTGCGGCGGCACTGCGGATTTCGTCGGCCACCCGGGCCGGCGCGTCCGACATCGGGCTATTCGGCTTCCATGCGGGCCTGGCGCTCGGCGGCGACGAGTGCGTCGAGGAGGTTGTCCATGTCCCCGGCGAGGACGGCATCGAGGTTGTTGGCCTTGTAGCCGATGCGGTGATCGGTGATGCGGTTCTCGGGGAAGTTGTAGGTACGGATGCGCTCGGAACGGTCGACGGTGCGGATCTGCGCAGCACGACCCTCCGCGGCCGCGGCCTCCGCCTCTTCCTCCGCCGCCGACTGGAGGCGGGCGGCGAGGACCTGCATGGCCCGGGCCTTGTTCTGGAGCTGCGACCGCTCGTTCTGGCAGGTCACGACGATGCCGGTGGGCAGGTGGGTGATGCGCACCGCGGAGTCGGTGGTGTTGACGCCCTGGCCGCCCTTGCCCGACGACCGGTAGACGTCGATGCGGAGGTCGGATTCGTCGATCGCGACCTCGGCGACCTCTTCGGGCTCCGGGTAGATGAGCACTCCGGCCGCCGAGGTGTGGATGCGCCCCTGGGACTCGGTCACCGGCACGCGCTGCACGCGGTGGACGCCGCCCTCGAACTTGAGTCGCGACCACACGCCGTCGCGGACGGTCTCCTTGGACTTGATCGAGAAGGTCGCCTCTTTGTAGCCGCCGAGGTCGGATTCGGTGACACCGAGGGTCTGCACCTTCCAGCCGTGCCGCTCGCAGTACTTGAGGTACATGCGTGCGAGGTCGGCGGCGAACAGCGCGGACTCCTCGCCGCCGGCGCCGGACTTGATCTCGAGGACCACGTCGTCGCTGTCGTGGGGGTCACGCGGGGCGAGCAGGTCGGTGAGCGTTGCGTCGAGTTCCTCGACGGTCGTCTCGAGGGCGGGGATCTCGGCGGCGAAGGACGGGTCGTCGGCCGCGAGCTCACGTGCCGCCTCGAGGTCCTCGCGGGCCGCCTTGAGCTTGTTGTAGGTCGACATCACCGGGGCGAGTTCGGCGAACCGCTTGCCCACCCGCCGGGCGGCGGTGGGGTCGTCGTGGAGCGAGGGGTCGGCGAGCTGCCGCTCGAGACCGGAGTGCTCGGCCAGGATGTCATCGATGGCCGACGGACTCTGCGTACTCACTGCGAACCTCACTCGTAAAGACGGAACTCACCGCCGAAGACGCCTTCGGCAAGCATGCTGGGAAAGAAGAACCTGGTCAAACACAAACGACGCCCGTCCCGACTCGGCGTCGGGCGGGCGTCGCAGCGTGGTCTACTTGGCGCGCTTGCCGTAGCGCTTCTCGAACCGGGCGACACGGCCGCCGGTGTCGAGGATCTTCTGCTTGCCCGTGTAGAACGGGTGGCACTGCGAGCAGACTTCGACGTTGATACGACCGTTGGCCGCGGTGCTGCGGGTCTCGAACGTGTTGCCGCAGCCGCAGACGACGGTGGTCGCCGCGTACTCGGGGTGGATTCCCTGCTTCATATCTGGGTGTCCCTTTCTGGGGTCGCCGGGTCACCGTCGCCTCTCGACGGTGTGAACCGGAACCGGACTCGACCGCTCAGTATGCCATGTGTGCCGTTCGCGACGGAAATCGCGGACGCAGCGGTCGCACGTCGGTCAACAGCGGGGCCACCCGTTTGATTCCCGGCCAATGTCACACCCCGGAAGGGTCGTAAGGGTGCCCTAAACATAGTACGGTGGCCGACGGCCAACCGTCCGCGACACGAAGGACTCTCGATGTACGACGCCGCTTCGGCCGGTACCAGCACCCCACTGCGCACCACCCCGGATGAGTCGTCCATGCCGCAGACCGCACCCGCGCGGCGCAAGCCGGCGCGGTCACCGTGGAACCGCCGTAACCCCTACCCCGCGACGATCCTCGCCAACACCGTCCTGTCGGGCCCGGGATCGGCCAAGGAGGTCCGGCACGTCGAGATCTCGCTCGGCGACAGCGGCATCACCTACGAGCCGGGCGACGGCATCGCCATCACGCCGGTCAACGATCCCGCCCTGGTGGATCTCCTGCTCGACCGCCTGGGCGCGGCCGGCGACGAGATCATCGCCGATCGGAAAGCCACCTACAGCCTCCGCGAGGCCCTGACCACGCGCTACGAGATCGGCTGCCCGTCGAAGTACCTGGCGAAGGCGGTGGCCGAGCGTACCGGTCAGGCCGAGCTCACCCGCCTGGTCGAGGCCGGTGACGCACAGGCACTCGACGCATGGCTCCGCGGCCGTGACGTGCTGGACCTGCTGAACATCGATCCGACCCTGGACTTCGCACCCGAGGAACTCCTCGAGGAACTGAGTCCGCTCGCCCACCGCGAGTACTCGATCTCCTCGAGCCCCACGGTTCACTCCGGAACCGTGCACATCACGATGGCAACCGTTCGCTACGTCGCCGACGACCGCGAACGCGGCGGTGTCTGCTCGACGCACCTCGCCGACCGTTGCGCACCCGGCGACACCGTGAACGTCTTCATCACCCCCAACAAGACGTTCCGCCTTCCCGACGCGGATGCCCCGGCCGTCATGATCGGTCCGGGAACCGGCATCGCCCCGTTCCGCGCTTTCCTCCACCATCGTGCGGCCACCGGTTCGAACGGCTCGAACTGGCTGTTCTTCGGCGACCAGCATCGCGACACCGACTACCTCTACGCCGACGAGATCGATCGGTTCGTCACCGACGGTCTGCTGGACCGACTGGATCTCGCGTTCTCGCGGGACCAGGAGCACAAGGTCTACGTGCAGGACCGGATGCGCGAGAACGGCGCGGACCTGTTCGCCTGGCTCGAGAAGGGCGCCCACGTCTACGTGTGCGGCGATGCCGCCACGATGGCCGGCGACGTCGACGCCGCCCTGCACGAGATCGTCGCCCAGCACGGCGGACTCGACTCCGACGCCGCCCGCGACTACGTCGACGCACTCCGGGCCGCGGGCCGTTACGCTCGCGACGTCTACTGAGCCGACCCCCCGAGACCAGCGCGCAGTGCCCGACTCCACCGACGACCCGATCCGGCCGAGCGACCTCGAAACACTCCTCGCCACACCGGGTTTCGGCGACTCCGCGATCAGTCCGGACATCGACACGATCGCCGCACGACTCCCCTCGCTCGCCGAGGTCGTCGGTGTCACGGTCGCCGGGCCGGTGATCATGAACGCGGTCGGCGTGCACGGGAGCCCCACTCCGCTGGGCGGCCCCCTCGCCATCGGCGCCGAGCAGATCTCGTTGCGGCTCAACCCCTCCCGGTTGTCGTCGGCGCTTCAGACCGATCCCGCCGCCCTTGTCCCGCCCACGCTGCGCCTGTTCGACTCGAGCGGCAACACCGCGCATGCGACCTACCTGACCGAGAACTCCGACCGCCTCGCCTTCGAGTCGCTGAGCCTGTCCACCTCGGTGGCGGCCGTCCACGGCTCGGACCCCGCTCCCGTGCCGCCCCTTCCGGGACCGGAGTACATCCAGGCCGCTCTCCACGACCGCCACGACGGCGACCAGGTCGGGCTATTCGACTCGATCCTGCTCGACGGCGGCACCTCGCGGCTCCGGCTGCTGGCCCAGGGACATGGGTCGCGCGGCATCCGCGTCGATCCGAGTCGGGTCATCACCTCTCTCGAGCACGCCGCGCTGCTCGGGATGACGGTCACCGTGGCCGCTGCGGCGCCGGGATGTATGCAGATGCGCCAGGACCGGCTCGACGGCGCCCGCGAGCACCGCGGGCAGATGGTGCTCGCGTCCGGCACCTCCCGGGTGATGGTCAACTTCAACCACGTCGAACAGTGCTGGGTCACCAGGTCACCGGGCGTGTGGGGCCCACCGCGGCCATCGAGTTCTACGACCGGCGCTCACGCTGCTGCCTCGTCGTCACCCACACCGGCCCCGTTCCGCGCGCCACCGCCGAGGCGTGGGATCACCTGACCTGCGATCTGGCTTCCTGACCCCCCGTGCTGTCCGAGGCGCGAGGAGCACAGCGACGAGCCACGAAGACCCGGACCCTTCGACACGCTAGCAAGCTCGCGGTCAGGGAGCGGACGCGAAACGCCGACGGCCCCGTCCCGCATGATGCGAGACGGGGCCGTCGATCAATTCGTCGACTGTCAGTCGTCGTTGCCACCGGCTCCCGGAGCGGTCTTCTGTACCGACATCAGGAACTCGATGTTCGTCTTGGTCTTCTTCAGCTGGCTGATCAGCAGGTCGATCGCCTGCTGCGAGTCGAGACCGGACAGGAGACGACGCAGCTTGTGGACGATCGCGAACTCATCGGGCGAGAGCAGGAGCTCGTCCTTACGCGTGCCCGACGGGTTGACGTCGACCGCGGGGAACACGCGGCGCTCGGAGATCTTGCGATCGAGCTTGAGCTCGGCGTTGCCGGTGCCCTTGAACTCCTCGAAGATGACCGTGTCACCGGTCGAACCGGTCTCGACCATCGCGGTGGCGATGATGGTCAGCGATCCGCCGTTCTCGATGTTGCGGGCCGCACCGAGGAACCGCTTCGGCGGGTACAGGGCGGTCGAATCGACACCGCCGGAGAGGATTCGGCCCGACGCCGGCGACGCGTTGTTGTACGCGCGACCCAGACGGGTGATCGAATCCAGAAGTACCACAACGTCTTTGCCACTCTCGACGAGACGCTTGGCGCGCTCGATGGCGAGCTCGGCGACCGAGGTGTGGTCTGACGGCGGACGGTCGAAGGTGGAGGCGATGACCTCGCCCTTGACCGAGCGCTGCATGTCGGTGACCTCTTCGGGACGCTCGTCGACGAGCACCACCATGAGGTGACATTCCGGGTTGTTGACCGTGATCGCGTTGGCGATGTCCTGCAGGATCGTCGTCTTGCCGGCCTTCGGCGGCGAGACGATCAGTGCGCGCTGCCCCTTGCCGATGGGCATGATCAGGTCGATCACGCGGGTGGACAGGCGGTCCGGCGTGGTCTCCAGGCGCAGTCGCTGATTCGGGTACAGCGGGGTGAGTTTGTTGAACTCGGGGCGCTTCTTCGCCGCCTCCACCTCACCGCCGTTGACGGTGTCGAGACGCACGAGCGGGTTGAACTTCTGACGCTGGTTCTGCTGGTCACCCTCGCGCGGCACCTTGACCGCGCCGGTGATCGCGTCGCCGCGTCGAAGTCCGTTCTTGCGCACCATGTTCATCGACACATAGACGTCGTTGGAACCGGCGAGGTAGCCCGAGGTGCGGACGAAGGCGTAGTTGTCGAGCACGTCGAGGATGCCGGCGACGGGCTGCAACACGTCGTCTTCGGAGACCTGCGGCTCGTTCTGGCTACCGCCGTCGCGGTCGCGCCCACGACGACGCTCGCGGAAACGGCGTCCCCGGCGACGACCGCCGCCTTCGCCGTCGTCGTCACGGTCGTCACGGTTGTCCCGATTCTGGCCGCCACCGCGGTTCTGGCCCCCGTCGCGATTCTGGTTGTCGCGATTCTGGCCGCCATCGCGGTTCTGGTTGTCCCGGTTCTGGCCACCCTCGCGGTTCTGGCCACCCTCGCGGTTCTGGCCACCCTCACGGTTCTGGTTGTCCCGGTTCTGGTTCCGGTTGCGGCGATTGCGCTGCTCACCGGCGTCGGAGTCGCCGGCCTTCGCCGAATCCCCCTTGGCGTCGCCCTTCGGCTCGTCGCCCTTCTGCTCGTCTGCGCGCTGCTCGCCGGCCTCCGCGTCGGCGCTCTTCCTGCCCGTGCGGGGTGCCCGACCGGAATCGCCGTCTTCGGCGGACTCGACGATCGACAGCTGCCCGTCCTCGGACGACGCCTTGGCGCTCCGGCGCCGGGTCTCGGAGCTCTTAGCCTCGGTCTTGGCCTCGGAGCCTGCGCTCTCGGCGGCCTTGGCCTCGGTGTTCTTGGCCTCGGTGCTCTTGGCCTCGGTGTTCTTGGCCTCGGCCTTGGCGTCTGCACTCTTGGCGGCTCCGCCGCCTTGGCGCTCCTTGATGGCGGCGATCAGATCGCCCTTGCGCATCCCGGAGGTGCCCTTGATACCGAGTTCACCGGCAACGGTCCGCAGCTCGCTGAGCACCATGCCGGACAGGCCGGTACGTGCTGCCCGAGCCCGCGTCTTGGCCGGTTGCCCCGAGTCAGGGCCGGCCGTACCCGCTGATTCCTGCTCGGCAGGTGCGGTGATCAGGTCCGTATCTGTCACGGAAGTCCTTTCGTTCCTCCCGCAGACGGAAGCTGCGTGAGGTCTGCGTTTCCCTGCTGTGTACGCGAGGGAGTCCGTCCGCGTTGGACGGTAGGGGGTGAACGGTCAGAGAGATGTTCGGTCCCGCTGCGAGCGTGCTCGGGAGCCACCCGTGCTTCGGCACCGTCGACAGAGACCCACGACCCCGGCCGGATACGATCGGTGGTCCCGATCGGTGATGGATGAGAAGCACGGCGGGACAAGCCCGCGCGGCTAGACCAGAATATGTTAACCCCGTTCGCATGATAGGGGCAACACGCCGAAAGTGCCAAATGAAGACATCGATCGGAGGTTGTGATCCTCGGCTGAACACCGCTGAACACCGCTGAACACCTCGTTCCCAACGTGCGTTGCACGTCGGGTATTCCCCGGGCGCCCCGTGACGAAACGCTTCGCCCCCGCCGTGGAGCGGCGACTCAGCCTGCGCTGATGTCCACGCCGCCGGCGATGGCCACCGAGTGGGTGGTGAAACCGAGTCCCTGAGCGAGCACCCGGATGTCGGCCGGGATCGGCGCGGTACCGAGCACGAGCACCGTCGGCCCGGCGCCGGAGACCGTCGCGGCATGTCCGCGCGCACGCAGTTCGGCGACGAGTTCGCTGGTCGGCACCATCGCCGACGCACGATAGGGCTGGTGCAACCGGTCCGCCGAGGCGGCCATCAGGTTGCGCGGGTCGGAGGTCAGCGCCACGACGGCGAGCGCGGCCCGGCTCAGATTGAACACCGCATCGGCGCGCGGCACCGCATCCGGCAGCAGCCCACGGGTGAACGACGTCGACGACTCGGTGTCGGGCACGAACACGGTCGCGCAGACATCGGGGTGTACCGACAGCCGGTGGGCGTGATACGAGTTCACGTCGTCGGCGGTCTCCGTCCAGGTGACGACGACCGAACCGAGGACGCTCGCGGCGGCGTTGTCGGGGTGTCCCTCGAACTCGCTGGACAGCTGGACCAGTTCGTCGGTCGACAGACCCGCGCCGAAGCCCGCGGCGGAGATCAGACCGGAGGCGGCGGCGAGGCCGGACACCGCGGCCGCGGCCGAGGACCCGAGGCCCCGCGAATGCGGGATCTGGTTGACGCAGCGCAACTTCAGGCCCGGAGCGGACACGCCGGCGTGGGTGAGTCCGCGATTGAGGGCGCGCACGACGAGGTGGGACTCGTCGCGCGGGACGTCGGCCGAACCCTCCCCCTCGACGTCCAGCACGATCCCGTCGTCGACGGTCTCGACGATCACCTCGTCGTAGATGCCCAAAGCGATGCCCAGACAGTCGAATCCCGGTCCGAGGTTGGCACTCGACGCCGGCACCCGCACGCGCGCCGAGACACCCACGGGTAGCTGTCGCGTCGCCACCCCGGGCTCGGTCATCTCGCCGTTGTGCGTCATCTCCTCGACCCCGGCGGACTCAGCCGACACCGAGCGCATTCGCCACCGCCACCGGATCGACCGGGATCGCCTCGACCTCGGGGATGCCCGCCAGCGCGGTGTCGGGGTCTTTCAGACCGTTGCCGGTCACGGTGCATACGACCGTCGAGCCGGCCTCGATCCAGCCGTCGGCACGTGCTGCGAGGAGTCCGGCCACGCTCGCGGCGGACGCCGGCTCCACGAAGACGCCTTCCTTGCCCGCGATCAGGCGGTAGGCCTCGAGCAGCTTCTCATCGGTGGCCGCGCGGAACTGTCCGTTCGACTCCTCCTTGGCGGCGACGGCCTGGTTCCAGCTCGCGGGCGAGCCGATGCGGATCGCGGTCGCGATGGTCTCCGGCTCCTTGACGGGGGCGCCGTTCACCAGCGGGGCCGCACCGGCGGCCTGCACACCGAGCATCCGCGGCACCGAGGACGACACACCGTCGGCGTGGTACTCGGTGTAGCCCTTCCAGTAGGCCGTGATGTTGCCGGCGTTGCCGACGGGCAGCGCGTGCACGTCGGGGGCGCGACCGAGGACGTCGACGATCTCGAAGGCGGCCGTCTTCTGCCCCTCGATGCGGGCCGGGTTGACCGAGTTCACGAGCTCGATCTCACTGAACTCCGCAGTCGCCTTGCGGGCGAGCTCGAGGCAGTCGTCGAAGTTGCCCTGCACCTGGATGATCTTGGCGCCGTGCATGACCGCCTGGGCGAGCTTGCCCATCGCGATCTTGCCCTGCGGGATGAGCACCGCGCACGTGATCCCGGCGCGGGTGGCGTAGGCGGCCGCCGAGGCGGAGGTGTTGCCCGTCGAGGCGCACAGCACGGCGGTCTTGCCGTTGTTGACCGCGTTGCTCACGGCCATGGTCATGCCGCGGTCCTTGAAGGAGCCGGTCGGGTTGAGGCCCTCGACCTTGAGATACACCTCACAACCGGTCAGCGACGACAGATGCGGGGCGCTGATCAGTGGGGTGCCGCCCTCGAGCAGGGTGACGACCTTCCAGTCGTCGGCGACGGGCAGCCGCGAACGGTATGCCTCGATCAGGCCGGGCCACGCGCGGTGCACGGGCGCGGGAGTCGTCTCAGTCATCGGTACCTTCCAATCGCAACACACTCGACACCTTGATGACGGCGTCCATGTCTTCTAGCGCCGCAACGCAATCCGACTGCGCGCGGTCCGGGGCCCGATGGGTCACCACGATCAGGCGGGCGTCGTCGCCTGCGCCTTCCTGGCGCACCGCGGCGATGCTCACCGAACGCTTGGTGAACTCGCCGGCGACCTGTGCGAGCACGCCCGGGCGGTCGGCGACGCGCATCGAGATGTAGTAACGGGTGAACACGTCGTCGATCGGAGCGATCGGCAGCGACGCATAGGTCGACTCCAGCGGACCGCGTCCGCCGTGCACACGGTTGCGCGCGGCCATCACCATGTCGCCGAGCACGGCCGACGCGGTGGGCGAGCCACCGGCGCCCTGGCCGTAGAACATGAGCCGACCGGCGTTCTCCGCCTCGACGACCACCGCGTTGAACGCCCCGTTGACGGTGGCGAGCGGGTGGGTCAGCGGGATCAGTGCCGGGTACACGCGAGCCGAGACCCGCTGGGAGCCGTCGACATCGCGAACGCGCTCGCAGATCGAGAGCAGCTTGATCGTGCAGTCGAACTTCTTCGCGGCGAGCAGGTCGGCCGCGGTGACCGAGGAGATCCCCTCGCGGTGGACGTCGGCGGCGGTGACCCGCGAATGGAAGGCTATCGACGCGAGGATCGCGGCCTTGGCCGCCGCGTCGTAACCCTCGACGTCGGCTGTCGGGTCGGCCTCGGCATATCCGAGACGGCCCGCCTCGGCGAGCGTGTCGGCGTAGTCGGCGCCGGTCTCGTCCATGGCCGACAGGATGAAGTTGGTGGTGCCGTTGACGATTCCGGCGACGCGCTCGACGGTGTCGCCGGCGAGCGACTGCATCAGCGGGCGGATGACCGGGATTGCACCGGCGACCGCGGCCTCGAAGTACAGGTCGACCTTCGCGTCGGCGGCCGCGCTCGCGAGCTCACCGGTGTACTCGGCCAGCAACGCCTTGTTGGCGGTCACGACCGACTTACCGCTCTCGAGCGCGGTACGGATCAGCGCCCGGGCCGGGTCGATGCCGCCCATGAGTTCGACGACGATGTCGACGTCGTCGCGTGCGATCAGCGACGCGGGATCGTCGGTCAGCAGTTCCTGGCCGATCTTGCGCGGCCGGTTGAGATCTCGCACCGCGACGCCCCGGATCTCCACCGGTGCGCCCACGCGCGCTCGCAGGTCGTCGGCATTGTCGGTGATGATGCGCACCACCTCGGCACCGACGTTGCCCATCCCGAGTACCGCCACCCCGATGGGTCGCACGGCATTCACCTCGCTTGTGTCGCTTGCGTTCTGGACAGATCCGGTCACGAGCCCACCTCCAGGCTGAGGAAGTCGTCGATGGTCTCGCGCCGCAGCATCAGGCGTGCTGCCCCATCGGCCACGGCCACCACCGGCGGCCGCATGGTCATGTTGTACCGGCTCGACATCGAGTAGCAGTAGGCGCCGGTGGCGGCGACCGCGATCAGGTCACCGGGACCCAGGTCCTCGGGCAGCCAGCAGTCCTTGATCACGATGTCACCGCTCTCGCAGTGCTTCCCGACGACGCGGCAGACGACCGCACGTGCGTCGGACACCCGCGAGACCAGCCGGACGTCGTATTCGGCCTGGTACAGGACGGTACGGATGTTGTCGCTCATCCCGCCGTCGACGGAGATGTAGCGGCGGGTGGCACCACCGCCGAGTTCCACGTCCTTGACGGTGCCCACGCGGTAGAGCGTGACGGTGCCGGGTCCGGCGATCGCGCGGCCGGGCTCGACGGCGATGATCGGCATCGGCAGTCCGACGGCTTCGGATTCGCGGCGGACGATGTGAGCGAGGGTCTCGGCAACCTTCTGCACCGGCAGCGGGCGCTCCTCCTCGAGGTACGAGATACCCAGTCCCCCACCGAGATCCACGATGGACATCTGCGAGGTCTTCTCGACGCCGAACTCGTCGACGACATCGTGGAGCAGGCCGAGGACGCGGTGGGCGGCGAGCTCGAAACCGTCCATGTCGAAGATCTGCGAACCGATGTGGCTGTGCAGACCGACGAGACGGAGGTTGTCGGTCGCGAAGACCCGCCGGATGGCCTGCATCGCGACCCCGCCGGCGAGGGCGAAGCCGAACTTCTGGTCCTCGTGGGCGGTCGAGATGAACTCGTGGGTGTGCGCCTCCACACCGACGGTGACGCGGACGAGGACGTCGGTGACGACGCCGCGCTCACCGGAGATCGCGTCGAGCCGGTCGATCTCGATCATCGAGTCGAGGACCACGTGCCCGATCCCGGCGTCAACCGCCGCGGCCAGCTCCTCGGGGCTCTTGTTGTTGCCGTGCAACGCGATTCGTTCCGCGGGGAAACCGGCGTGCAGCGCGATGGCGAGTTCGCCGCCGCTGCACACGTCGAGGGAGAGCCCCTCTTCGTTCACCCAGCGCGCCACCTCGCTGCACAGGAAGGCCTTCGACGCGTAGTGCACCCGGCCGTAGGGGCCGAACGCCGCCATCATGTCGCGGCACCGGGACCGGAAATCGGCCTCGTCGACGATGAACGCCGGGGTGCCGAACTCGGCGGCCAGCTCGCTCACCGGCACTCCGGCGATACGAAGCTCACCCGACTCGTCGCGGGCGGCGTTGCGCGGCCACACCTGGGGCGGGAGGGCGGCGAGGACGGCCGGATCGTTCGGACGCTGCGCGAGATGCGGCGCGGCCAGCAGTTCGGCGTGCCGCGGGCCGGCCGGGTGCGCGCTCACATCTGCTCCGGAGCGCTGACGCCGACCAGTCCGAGGCCGTTGGCCAGGACCTGGCGGGTGGCCTCACACAGCGCGAGCCGCGCGCGGTGGATGTCGGCCACCTCTTCGTCGCCCTGGGGCAGGACGCGGCACTTCGCGTAGAAGCGGTGGTAGGTGCCGGCGAGGACCTCGAGGTAGCGGCAGACGCGGTGCGGCTCGCGCAGCGTGGCCGCGGTGGCGACGACCTCGTCGAAATCGCCGATCGTGCGGATCAATTCGCCCTCGGCGGGGTCGTCGAGCAGGTCGAGGTGATCGAGCGAGGACACCACACCCAGGTCGGCGGCGTTGCGCGCCAGCGCCGACATCCGGGCGTGTGCGTACTGCACGTAGTAGACCGGGTTGTCGTTGGACTGCTTGGTCAGCAGGTCCAGGTCGATGTCGATGTTGACGTCCACCGACGAGCGGATCAGCGAATACCGCGCACCGTCGACACCCACGGCGTCGACGAGGTCGTCGAGGGTGATGACCGTGCCCGCGCGCTTCGACATGCGCACCGGCTTGCCGTCCTTGACCAGGTTCACCATCTGCCCGATGAGGACCTCGACGGTGGCCGGGTCGTCGCCGAGCGCGGCCGCGGCGGCCTTGAGGCGGCTGACGTAACCGTGGTGGTCGGCACCGAGCATGTAGATGCACAGGTTGAAGCCGCGGTTGCGCTTGTCGCGGTAGTAGGCGATGTCACCGGCGATGTAGGCGGCGTTGCCGTCGCTCTTGATGACGACACGGTCTTTGTCGTCACCGAAGTCGGTGGACTTCAGCCACCACGCCCCGTCGTTCTCGTACAGGTTGCCGTTGCCCTTGAGCTGTTCGATGCACTCGTCGACGAGGCCCGTCGCGAACATCTTGTCCTCGTGGGTGTAGACGTCGAAGTCCGTGCCGAAATCGTGCAGGCTCTGCTTGATGTGGTCGAACATGAGGTCCACACCGATGGAGCGGAAGGTCTCGAGCCGGTCCGCCACGGGCTGCGACAGCACATCGGGCACCTTCGCGACGACCTGCGCGGCGATGTCGGCGATGTAGTCGCCGGCGTATCCGTCCTCCGGGGTCGGGTTGCCCAGCGCCGCGGCCTCCAGCGACCGCGCGAAGCGGTCGATCTGGGCGCCGTGGTCGTTGAAGTAGTACTCACGCGTCACGTCGGCGCCGCGAGCGGCCAGGACACGGCCGAGCGCGTCACCGACGGCGGCCCAGCGGGTGCCGCCGAGGTGGATCGGTCCGGTCGGGTTGGCCGAGACGAACTCCAGGTTGATGATCGAGCCGGCCAGCTCCTTGCCGCGGCCGTAGCTCTCGCCCTGCTCGAGCACGGTCTTCATGACGGTGTTCTGGGCGGCCGCACCGAGCCAGATGTTGACGAAGCCGGGACCGGCGATCTCCGACTTCGCGATGCCCTCGGCGCCGGCGAACGCCTCGGCGAGCCATCCGGCCAGCTCACGGGGCGCCACACCGAGTCGCTTGCCGAGCTGCAGGGCGACGTTGGTGGAGTAATCGCCGTGGTCAGCGTGACGGGGGCGCTCGACGACGACGGAGTCGGGCACCAGGTTCTCGTCCAGTCCGCGGTCGCGGACCACGGTCAGGGTCACGGCGCGCAGCAGCGCGGCCAGGTCGGCGGGAGTCACGGGACACCATCCTATTGGCCGAGGGCCGCTCGTCGATAATCGCACCCTCCCAGAGCGGGTGCCGTCCACCAGTAGACTCGTGTGCGCCGAGCGCGCGTCGGGGGGTACGACCGCCCGCGCGCACGGCGACCCCCGTCGTACGAGGAAAGAAGTCAATGGCGCGCAAACCAGGGGCCAACGTCCCCAAGGCTCGTAAGAAGTCCGGGTCCGTACCCACTGCGACCGGCCGACAGGTCGACTGGATGCTGATCGGCGCAGTCGTCGTGGTCATCGGCCTCGTCGCCGGACTCGCGATCTATCTCCTCCCCAAACTCAACGAGAAGCGCGCCAACGAGAAGGACGACGTCGCGGTCCAGTCGGCCGAAGGGTTCGTCCCGTCGCCGCAGACCCCGGACCCGTCGCAGGGCATCGACGGTGTGACGAAGATCTACTACGAGGCGGGCAAGCATGTGAACGCGTCGCAGCGCGTCGCCTACGACCAGTCGCCGCCGTTCGGCGGTCCGCACGACGAGATCTGGGCGACCTGTACCGGCGTCGTCTATCCGAACCCGCTGCGTTCGGAGAACGCCGTCCACGCCCTCGAGCACGGCGCCGTCTGGATCACCTACAACCCCGACACGGCTTCGCCCGAAGACGTCGACTACCTCAAGCGGCTCGTGCGCGGCGAGCAGTACCTGTTCCTGTCGCCGTACCCCGGCCTGGACAAGCCGGTCTCCCTGCAGAGCTGGGGCCACCAGCTCAAGCTCGACTCGGCGACCGACCCGCGGGTCGACCAGTTCATCACCTCGCTGCGCCGCAACATGATGCCCGGCGTCTACCCGGAGAACCCGCAGACCGCGGCCTACCCGGAGACCCAGGCCACCTGTACCGCCATCCCGGGCTTCGATCCGTCGAATCCCCCGCCGGCCGACGAAGGTGAGCCCGGCCCCGACGCCGTCCCCATGGGCGGCGGCGGCAACAACCCGATGCCCGCGGGCTGATCAGGCGAGGAACGAACATGAGCGAGACACCTGAGAGCACGACGACACCCGCGGGTACCGAGACCGCCCCGTCGCGTCGGAGCCCTGCCCTTCTCGCACTCGCCGCAGTGGCGCTGCTCCTGGTCGGCGTCGGCCTCGGCCTGCTGATCCAGGCGAGCCTGGCCGACGACTCCTCCGGCGAGGACTCCCCCGCGGCGAACTCGGCCGCGGTCGGCTTCGCGCAGGACATGACGCGTCACCATGAGCAGGGCGTCGAGATGGCCGCGATCGAACTCGAGCACGGCACCGATCCCCAGGTCCGCAGCATGGCCTTCGACATCCTCACCGCGCAGAGCAACGAGATCGGCCAGATGCAGTCGTGGCTGACCCGGTGGGGCCAGCCCGTCACCAACCCCGGCGAGACGATGGGCTGGATGGGCCATGGATCGTCGACGGAGGCGACCGGTGACGATCACGGGGACCACGGCGACATGGATCACGGCGACATGGGCCACGGAGATCACGGGGCCACTCCGGCCGCCGACGTCGAGCAGCCGGCCATGCCGGGCATGGCGACGTCGGCCGAGATGGAGCGGTTCCGCGCGATGCGCGGGCCGGAGGTCGACACGACCTTCCTGCAGCTGATGCTTCGCCACCACGAGGGCGGGCTCCACATGATGGAGTACGCCGCGAATCCCGACAACGTCTCGCAGCCCTACGTCCGCGACCTCGCATCGGCGATGGAACGCACGCAGGACAAGGAGATCGGGATCATCGAGGCGATGCTGGCCGAACGCAATGCCCAGCCGCTGCCGATGAACTGACGCGGAAGCGCAAACCCACCAGAAATGGAGAAACCCACCGGCCCGAAGGGCGGTGGGTTTCTCCATAAGTGGTGATTCTGTGTATCTGTGCCCCCGGCAGGATTCGAACCTGCGGCCTTCTGCTCCGGAGGCAGACGCTCTATCCCCTGAGCTACGGGGGCTCATCGGGCGGAACCCAGACTAGCGCACGCTCACCGGCACATCACAATCGGGCTGCTCACGACACGCCGAGCGGACTCTGCACCCGCAGCGTCGAGCCGTGTTCGCCGCGCAGGACGTGCAGTTGCGCCGGAATCCGGGCCCGCAACTCGTCGACGTGACTGACGACGCCGACGACGCGACCGCCGGAGCGGAGGTCGTCGAGGACGCCCATCACGAGGTCGAGGGCTTCGGGGTCGAGGGTGCCGAAACCCTCGTCGATGAAGATCGTGTCGAGGACGCGACCGCCGGATTCGGCCGAGACGACATCGGCCAGACCCAGCGCGAGGGCCAGCGAGGCGAAGAACGTCTCTCCACCCGACAGCGTCGTGGTGGCCCGCAGCACGCCGGTGTACTCGTCGCGGACCTCGATGCCCAGGCCGCCGCGGCGACCGCGCACACCGGCGGCGTCCGAGTGGACGAATTCATAACGGCCCGATGACATCTCGCGGAGACGTCCGGACGCGGCGACGAGCACCTCGTCGAGCCGGGCGGCGAGCACGTACGACCGCAGCGACATGCGTCGGGAGTTCTGTCCGCGGCCGCTCACCAGTTCCGCGAGGCCCTGCAGCTCCTCGTGTCGTGCCTTCAGCGGTGCGAGTGCGTCGAGGGCGGCCCAGAAGCCGGCGACGTACTCCTCGAGGTCCGTACGGCGCTGCGCGGCCACCGCATTCACGCGGGCGGCATCGTCGCGGCGGGCACGTGCGGCCACCAGATCCGCCGTCAGACCGGCGACATCGACCTCGGGCGCCTCCAGCGCCGCGCACACGTCGGGATCGGCGAGGGTCTCCTCCGCGCCGGCGCGTATCGCCGCCGCCTCTTCGAGGAGCTTCTCCCACTGTCGGATCTGACCCGGCGACGCGGCGGCCGACCGGACCTCGTCCGCTCCGGTGAATTCGGCGGCGGCACAGGCGACGGTGAGCCGCTCGGCGATCTCGGCCTGCCGTCGGCGGGTCCGGTCGAGCTCGCGCCGGGCCTCCCGCAGAGTCCTTGTGCGGCGGCAGAGTTCGGCGAGTTCGCGACGACGCTCCGCGACCCCCATCCGCCCGCCGGTCGCCTCGTGGACCTCGGCGTCGAGGGCGCCCAGCTTCTCGCGCAGGGTCGTCAGGCGTTCACGACGC
Organism: Gordonia sp. CNJ-863; assembly: GCF_001942325.1. Lineage (NCBI taxonomy): Bacteria > Bacillati > Actinomycetota > Actinomycetes > Mycobacteriales > Gordoniaceae > Gordonia > Gordonia sp. CNJ-863. The sequence goes on along the minus strand of NZ_MKKG01000011.1, from coordinate 458,803 downwards.
CGCGCCTGCGCGGTCTCGTGATCGGCCAGGGTCCGGCGCCGGTCGGCGATCTCGGCGTCGATGCGTTCGACCGCGTCCTGCAGCGACGGCGTGCGGACGGCCGCCCGCTCGGCAGCCGCGAGGTCGGCGGCGAGGCGGTCGTGACCTGCCCGGGTGGCGGCGCGGTCGGCGCCGGCGATGACGGCATCGAGATTGGCCTGCCGCTCCTGCAGTGCGGCGACCGCGGACTGGGCGATGGCCCTGATCGCGCTCGCACGCTCTTCGGCGGCCGCGGCTTCCTTCTCCTGGGCCTCGCCCACCGAGGTGCCGGCGTCGCCGGTGGCCGGCGCGGGATGACCGACCGAGCCGCAAACCGCGCACGGGTGCCCGTCGACGAGGGCACCGGCGAGTTCGACGGCCATGCCGGTGAGGCGTCGTTCGCGGATGTCGAGCTGCTGTTCCCGTGCGGCAGAGTGCTGCTCCCGCGCGTCGAGAAGGTCCCGTTCGGCGTCGGCGAGCTGCGCGAGCACCTCGTCGCGGTCGGTGAAGGCCTGGAGAACACGGCGGGCGTGGTCGCGTTCGGCGTGCAGCTTCGGCGCCTGGACACGTAGTTCGTCCGCCGCCCGGAGTGCGGCGACTGCCTCGTCGCGGCGAGCCGGTACCGACTCGAGCCACGTCCGGGTTTCGTCGGCCTGCTGCTCCGCGCCGGCGATCGTCTTCTCGAGTCCGTCGATGTCGGCGACCAGCCGGGGCCGCTCGGCGACACGCTTCGCCAGCGGTTCCCAGCGACCAGATTCCTCGGTCCATCGGTCGACGGCCGCGACGAGAGCTGCATCGTCGCAGTCGGATTCGCACAGTTTCGCACCCTCGGCGAGTTCGCTGAGGGCGTCACGTGCGTGGTCGGCCGCGGCCGTCGCCGAGGCCAGGTCGGCGGCCACGCGCTCGTGGTCGTCGGCCAGGGGCGCGATGGGTGCGGCGCGCAGGGCGAGCCGGCGTGACCGCTCGGCGGCCGTCAGCGTCACCTCCCCCTCGGTGAGGCGGGCGAGCCGGTCGCGCGCCTGCAGACCGCGGCGACGTAGATCGTCGACGCGCCTGCCGTGTTCGTGGGCGGCTTCGGCCTGTTCGACGGCCGCCTGCGCGGCGGTCGATTCGGCGAGCGCGGACGCGGCGGTCTGCCGGGCCGTGTCGAGACATGCCTGGGCCCAGTCGAAGTCCGGTTCGGCAGGCGCCTGCGTGCCGCTGATCGCCACGATCTGCCCGGCGATGCGGTCCAGGGTGCCGGTCTGCTCGGCCAAGGAGGACGCGCTCTCGCGGGCACGATCGCGGAGCCATTCCTCGAGGTCGCCGAACCGCTCGGTGTCGAAGAGGCGCTCCAGCAGCTCCTCCCGCTCGTCGGAGTGCGCGCGGAGGAACCGGGCGAAGTCGCCCTGCGGCAACAGGACCACCTGGAAGAACTGCTCGGCGCTCATACCGAGCAGGCGGACGACCGCCTCGCCGATCTCCGGGATGCGGGTCAGGTCAGGGCCCGAACCGTCCACCCAGACGAGCGACGCACACGCGTTGATCTTGCGTTTCCCGTCGCCGCGCTTCTTGGGGCGCTCGTGCTCGGGCGATCGGGTGATGCGCAATCGGCGGGAACCGACGGTGGCCTCGAGTTCGACCTGCGGAATCGTCTCGGGCGCAGCATGATCCGAGTGGAGTCGGCGGTTGGTGTCACGAGCGCCGGGGACCCGGCCGAACAAGGCGAACGCCACCGCGTCGAGCACGGTGGTCTTGCCGGCACCGGTCTGGCCGTGCAGGAGGAACAGCCCGTCTGCCCCGAGCTCGTCGAAGTCGACGGTGACCTCGTCGGCGAACGGGCCGAACGCGCGAATCCGGATGTGGTGCAGTCTCATACGCCGTCAGCACTCACGCGGTCTCGGCGACGAACGCATCGAGGGCGAACAGCGCGAGCTCGCCGTCGGCCTCGGGTTCGCCGACGACCGCCCGCAGTGCGCGTTCGATCAGCACCCGCTCCCCCTTGGTCGGGGTGTCGCGGACGTCCTCGATGAAGGAGTTGATGATCTCGGCATCGCTCCGGCCGCGGACCCGCGAACGGTAGTCGACCCCCGAGCCGGTGTGCGGGCGGTCCCACTGCACGTGCACCGCGCACGGGAACCGCTCCCGCAGGCGTCGCATCGCGTCGAGCGGGCGTACCGCGTCGGTCAAGGTCACCTCGACGTAGTGGTCCTCGGCGCCCGCGAACTGCTCCGAGGTCAGCAACTCGTCGAGTGTTCCACGGAGGGAGCTCAACTCGCGCACGACCGGAAGCTCGTGCTTGCGGATATCGCCGACCCCGTCGGCATCGAGGTCGACCACCCACACCGCTTTGCGATGCGTGCGCTCGCCGAAGGAGTACGGGAGCAGCGAACCGCTGTACCGGACGGTGTCGGTGACGCGCTGCGGCGAGTGCAGATGACCGAGGGCGACGTAATCGGCACCGGAGAAGGTCTCGGCGGGAACGGTTTCGACTCCCCCGACGCTGATCGACCGCTCGGACCCGGAGGCGGCGGCGCCGCTGACGAAGGCGTGGGCGACGACGATCGATCGGGCCTGCCGGGACGCGAGGTCGGCGCGGATGCGGGTCATCGCGGCATCGAGAACTGCGGTGTGGCCGCACACCTCCTCGACCCCGAGATGGCGACGGGCGGTGTCGGGTTCGAGGTACGGGATGCCGTACACCGCGACCTCGCCGTGCTCGTCGGACAGGACGATCGGCTCGGCGATCCCCTCGATCGAGGTCCGCAGGTGCAGTCCGCCGGCCGCCGCGAACGCCGACCCCGCGCCGAGGCGCGTGGGCGAGTCGTGGTTGCCCGAGGTGACGATGATCCGGGCACCGGCGGCGGCGATCTCGGCCAGGCCTTCGTCGTAGGCACGCACCGCGTCGGCCGAGGGCACCGAACGGTCGTAGACGTCGCCGGCGACGATCACGGCGTCGGCCGATTCGGCGGCGACCAGCTCGGCGAGGTGGCTCAGCGCACGACGCTGGTCGGCGAGCAGGTCGACACCATGGAACGTCCGGCCCAGGTGCCAGTCGGAGGTGTGCACGATCCGCATGGTGACAAACCATACGGTCGGGGCCCGACAGATCGTGGGACGCGCGCTCAGGCCCCGGTCAACGGGGCATTGTGAGTCGCGCTACCCGCCGCGGCATCGGCGGGCCCACCGGGTACGGCCGCGGCCGGCGGCATCTGATGCGCGGGCCGCACGAAGAAGAACGTCGCCACGACGCCGACCAGCAACGCCGCCGCGGGGAGGAACAGCGACTGCCCCATCGCGGAGGCGAAGCCCTCGCGGAGGAACTCCGGAAGCTGGTTCGCGCCACTCGCATCCTGCGCGGCGCCGGCGTCGATCCCGGGCAGCTCGGCGGCGAGGCGCGACTGCAGGAGGGCACCGATCATCGCCGAGCCCAGCACCGAGCCGATCACGCGCAGGGTGTTGTACACACCGGCGCCCGCACCGGCCTGATGCCACGGCAGGTTGCGGGTCGCGGTGGCGGCCAAGGGAGCCCAGATACCGGCCGACGCGACACCCATCAGGCACAGGGGCAGGATGATCATCCAGACCGGGGTGTCCGGTCGCGCGACCACACCCAGCCAGCCGATGGCGATCGCGTTGAGCAGCAGCGCGGTGGAGACGATGGCCCGCGGGTGCACACGGTCGACCACGCGACCGACGATCGGCGCGAGGATGCCCGTCAGGATCGCCATCGGCACCAGCACGACCGCCGACTGGGTCGGGGTCATCCCGCCGACGAGCTGCAGGAAGAAGGTCAGCGGGATCATCATGGCCGACACCGCGAAGCCCATCGAGGAGATGCCCACGGTGGCCAGCGCGAAGTTGCGATCCCGGAACAGCGAGAGCGGGAGCAGCGGCTCGGTCCGGATGCGCGACTGCCACCAGACGAAGACGCCGAGGAAGATGAGCCCGCCGCCGATCAGGGCCCAGACCCAGGCGGCCCAGTCGAAGCTCTCGCCCTCCTGGATGCCGAACACGAGCGCGGACAGGCCGACGGCCGACAAGCCCACGCCGATCCAGTCGAACTGGTGGTCGTTGGTCTCGACCTGCGGGACCAGGACCGCGGCCAGCACGAGTCCCGCGATGCCGACGGGCACGTTGATGAAGAAGATCCATTCCCAGCCGAACGCGTCGGTGAGGACGCCGCCGAGCAGCGGCCCCACGAGGGTCGCGACCCCGGCGACCGTGCCCCAGATACCCATGGCCGCACCGCGCTTCTCCGGCGGGAAGGTACGCGTGATCAGCGACATCGTCTGCGGGGTGATGAGCGCGGCGCCGACGCCCTGCAGGGCGCGAGCGGCGATGAGCTCGCCGATCGAATCCGACAGTCCGCACCACACGCTGGCGATCGTGAAGACGATCAGGCCGATCTGGTACATCGACTTCGGCCCGTACTTGTCGCCGAGGCGCCCGGTGATGAGCAACGGCACCGCATAGGTCAGCAGGTAGGCGCTCGTGACCCACACGACGCCGTTGACGTCGGTGTTCAGGTCGGCCTGGATGCGCGGCTGCGCGACCGCCACGATCGTCATGTCGACGAGGATCATGAAGAAGCCCACGCACAGCGCCATCAGCGCCGCCCAGGGCCTCGTCGTCACCTCGGAGCCGGTGACCCCGGTGTCAGGGGTGGAACGGGTCATCACTACTCGACCTTCTGTGCGAGGTGTTCGGCGTCTGCCGCGGCATTCGGTGCCGTGGCGGGATTCGGCTGGGTCGGAACGAGATACGGCGAATCCGGATCGTCGAGCCAGTCGATGCGGTGAGTGCGGAGCCGGTCGACGAGGTCGTCGAGCCAGGCGATCTGGGCGGTGAGCGTCGCGATCCGGCAACCCCCGTCGAGGAAGAACATCTCCGGTTTCCCGTGGGCCCGGAACTCCGTGACGGCGGCCTCGACGTCGGCGAGGTCGGCCCGCATGGTCGCGACCCGCCGTTCGAGGAGTTCGACGACCCGGTCCCGGGGCAGACCATGCGCCTCCGACAGGGCGAGGTAGAGCTCCGGGTACTCCTCGGGTCTCGTCTCGAGGATGCGTTCGAGGTTCTCGGTCAGAGCCTCCCGACCCGGGCCGGTGATCGCGTACACGGTCCGTTCGGGCCGGTTGCCCTCGCGACGGACCTCGTGGACCTCGATCAATCCGTTCTCCGACAGCCGGTCGACCGCGTGGTACAGGGTGCCGGCGCGGAACTTCGCCAACCGGTCCTCGCGACGCGCGACGGTCGTCTGAACCATCTCGTACGGGTGCATCGGACGCTCGAGGAGAAGGCCGAGCACCAGGATCGCCACCGGTCCGAGCGGTGCGGAACACGCCATGCGCGACCCCCTTGGTCCGGGCGGCCTGCGGGACCGCTGATCGGCGTCGAATATTCCAGTCGGAATATACGCAGGTGTTCGGTTGCTGCCAAGTGTCGCCGGCCATCATTACTGTGGACGGCATGACTCATGCGCCGGAGGAATCCACCCAGAGCGACCCCACCGGGACAACCGATTCCGGGGAGCAGGGCAGCTATGTGATGTCCGGCCAGGAGTTCGTGCGGGACACCAAGTACATCGAGACCCGCATCACCGCCGACGGCCGGGACGGCTACCCCGTCGAGGCCGGGCGCTATCGTCTCGTCGCCGCACGCGCCTGCCCCTGGGCCAACCGGACGCTCATCGTCCGCCGACTCCTCGGGCTCGAGGACGCCATCTCACTCGGACTGTGCGGACCCACCCACGACAAGAACTCGTGGACCTTCGACCTCGACCCCGGGGGCCTCGACCCCGTCCTGCAGATCCCGCGCCTCAAGGACGCCTACGAGAAGCGGATCCCGGGTTACCCCAAGGGGATCACCGTGCCGGCGATCGTCGACGTCCCCACCGGTGAGGTCGTCACCAACGACTTCCCCCAGATGACGATCGACTTCTCGCTGGAATGGACCGCGTTCCACCGCGACGGCGCGCCCGAGCTCTACCCCGAACGCCTGCGCGACGAGATCGACGAGGTCAGCCACGGGATCTACACCGAGGTCAACAACGGCGTCTACCGGTGCGGGTTCGCCGGCAGCCAGGAGGCCTACGAGGCCGCTTACGACCGCCTGTTCACCAAGCTCGACGAGCTGTCCGAGCGGTTGTCGACGCAGCGGTACCTGGTCGGCGACACCATCACCGAGGCCGACGTCCGGCTGTTCACGACCCTCGCCCGCTTCGATCCCGTCTACCACGGCCATTTCAAGTGCAATCGCAGCAAGCTCAGCGAGATGCCGGTGCTGTGGGCCTACGCCCGCGACCTGTTCCAGACCCCCGGCTTCGGCGACACCACCGATTTCACCCAGATCAAGCAGCACTACTACATCGTGCACACCGATGTGAACCCCACGCAGATCGTGCCCAAGGGCCCCGACCTGCGGGGATGGCTGACCCCACACCACCGCGAGGAACTCGGCGGGCGTCCCTTCGGCGACGGCACGCCGCCCGGCCCCCCACGGCCCGACGAGGTCGTCCCCCAGGAGAATTGGGTACCCCAGTCATGACCGACCCCACTCCCAAGCCCGCCGGCAAGGCCGTCGAGGTCACCGGCGGCATCCTCGACCGCGCGCAGCGCCTGCAGGGCCCGGCGGTCAAGAAATACGTCGACTCGCTGCGCCGCAAGTACCCCGACGACTCCCCCGCCCAGATCATCGAGCGCCTCGAGAAGCGCTACCTGAACGCGGTCACCGGTTCAGGTGGAGCGGTCGGCGCGGCAGCCGCCGTGCCCGGGGTCGGGACGATGACGGCCTTCGGCGCGATGACCGGCGACACCGCCTTCTTCCTCGAAGCCTCGGCACTGCTCGCCCTGTCGATCGCCGAGGTCCACGGCATCGGCGTCCACGAGACCGATCGACGCAAGTCGCTCGTCCTGGCGGTCGCGCTCGGCGAGGAAGGTGTGCTCGCCCTCGGCCGGGTCGTCGGTACGCGCGGCGGCCCCCTGCGCCGGCTCGGCGGTGCGGCCCTGCCGTCGGGCGCCATCACCAAACTCAACAAGACCCTGGTCAACAAGCTCGTGCGCAAGTACGCGATCCGGCGCGCGCCGTTGATCTTCGGCAAGCTGATGCCCGCCGGCATCGGAGCGGTCATCGGCGGCGCGGGAAGCCGCGCGCTCGGCCGCAAGGTGGTCAACAACGCGCGGGAGGCATTCGGCCCCGCACCTGCCTTCTGGGTTCTCGACGCCGAGGTGGTGAACGAGACGAGCCCGCTACCGCCCGGCTCCCGGTGATCCCGGAGCCGACCATGCCTCCCGCCACCGGGAGCACCCCAACCACCTCGCCGCCGGGCTGGATCCGGAAGCTGCTCGGCGAGGCGTGGCGTTATCGCCGCATCGTCATCGTGACCCTGACCGTCACGATGATCGCGGTGGCCGTCGACGTCGTGATGCCCCTGCTGGCCAAGGGCGCGATCGACCGGGCCACCGGCGTGATCGACGACGGCCTCGCCTTGTCCACCATCATCACGGGCCTGGTCGTTCTCGCGTTCGTGCGTTACGCCTGCCACTTCGGACGGCGCGTGTTCGCCGGCCGCCTCGCGGTCAACGTGCAGAACAACCTGCGCCGGCGCCTGCTCGACACCCTGCTGCACCTCGACGGCCGCAGCCAGCACCAGATCCGGACGGGACAGATCGTCTCCCGCTCCATCTCCGACATCCAGGTGGTCCAGGGCTTGCTGGCGATGGCACCGCTCTCGTTGGGTGCCGCGTGCAGATGGTCGTCGCGCTCGGAGTCATGGCCTATCTCTCCCCGCTGCTCACCGCCGTCGCACTGGTGATCGCGCCGCTGATCGCCCTGGAGGTCTTCCGTACCCGCCGAAAGCTCTTCGCGGCGACGTGGTCCGCGCAGCAGTCCGCGGCCGATGTGGCCCAGCACGTGGAGGAGACCGTCACCGGCGTCCGCGTCGTCAAGGGCTTCGGCCAGGAGGACCGCGCCGTCGACGGACTGGTGACGCGCTGCCGCACCTTGTTCGCCCGGCGCCTGCGCGCGGCCCGGATCAACGCCCGTTTCGCCCCCACCCTGAGCGCCATCCCCCAACTCGGCATGGTCGGCGTGATCGTCGTCGGCGGCTACCTGACGATGACGGACGCGATCACCGCCGGCACGTTCCTCGCGTTCACCACCTACGTCACCGCGATGACCGGCATTGCCCGTCTGCTCACCAATCTCATCGTCAACGCCCAGCTCGCCCGCGCGGCGGTGGAACGCGTCTACGACGTCATCGATCACCCGCGCGATCCCGGTGAGACCGCGACCGGCACGCTGCCCGACGGCCCGCTCGGCGTCGAACTGGAGAACGTCTCCTTCGCCCATCACACCCACGAGGCCGACGATCCGCCCGCCGTGCTGAGCGGGATCGACCTGCGTATCGAACCCGGCGAATGCGTGGCGATCGTCGGGCCACCCGGCTCCGGGAAGTCGACCATCGCCGACCTGGTCAGCCGCTACGAGAGACCCGACGCCGGCACGATCTCCCTTGTCGGCGCCGACGGCCCGCACCTGGTGGACTCGCTGTCGCCGACTGCGCTGCACGAAGCCGTCGCCGCCGTCTTCGACGAACCGTTCCTCTTCTCCGACACCATCACCGCGAACATCGCCATGGGACCGGGCGCCACCGCCGACCCCGATTCGCTCGCCGACCGGGTGCGAGCCGCGGCGGCCGCGGCCGAGGCCACCGAGTTCATCGAGGCACTCCCGGACGGCTACGACACCGTCGTCGGCGAACGCGGCCTGACCCTCTCCGGCGGACAGCGCCAGCGGATCGCCCTCGCGCGTGCCCTCTTCGCCGACCCGCGCGTCCTGGTGCTCGACGACGCGACATCGGCGGTCGACGCCACCACCGAGGCCCGGATCCTCGGCCGCCTACGTGATCAGAGACGCACCATGCTGGTCCTCGCCCACCGGCGGTCGACACTCGTCCTCGCCGACCGGGTCGCCGTGCTGGACGAGGGCCGGATCACCGCGATCGGGACGCCGGCCGAGCTCGAGGCCTCCTCGGCGCGGTTCCGCGAGCTGATGACGAACGCCGTCGGTGACCCGGACGTCGTCTCGCCGCCCAGCCGGCCGAGCATCTCCGACCACACCGTCGAGAGCTTCTGGCCGACAACGCAATTCCTCGACGAGCAGACGTATACGCGGACCGGCCCGGCGGTGGGCGCGGGCACGCGGACCGGGCAGCGGGGCGGCGGTGTCGCCAGCGCACTGGGGTCGATGCCGGCGACGCCCGAACTCCAGGCGAGGGTCGACGCGCTGCCGCCGGCCGTCGAGGACCCAGCGGTGGACGTCGCCGACGCCCGGCGCGAGAACCCGGACTTCACCCTCCGCGGCCTCCTACGACCGGTCCGCTGGCTGCTCGCCTTCGCGTTGGTCGCCATCGCCGTCGACACCCTCGTCGGCCTGGCCTTCCCCAGCATCGCCCGCGCCGTCATCGACGCGGCCGGCGACCACGACCAGCGCACCCTGTGGTGGGCGGCGGTCGGCGGTGTGGCACTCGTCGGCGTCGGGTGGGTCGCCGCGTCCGTGTTGACGATGACCTCCACCCGAGCGGGTGAGCGCGTGCTGTTCGGACTGCGCATCCGCAGTTACGCCCACATCCAGCGCCTCGGCCTGGACTACTACGAGCGCGAGCTGTCGGGTCGGATCATGACGCGGATGACGACCGACATCGACGCGTTGTCGACCTTCCTGCAGACCGGTCTGACGTCGGCGATCGTCGCACTCCTCACCCTGGTCGGCGTCACGGTCGCGTTGCTGGTCACCGGGCCGTCGCTCGCACTGCTGGTGTTACCCGTCTTCCCGCTGCTGGTCGTGGCGACCGTCGTCTTCCGGCGTGTCGCGAGCGCCGCCTACACGCGGTCCCGCGAACTGATCAGCACGGTGAACGCCGACTTCCAGGAGAACATCGCCGGGATCAAGACCACCCAGACCTACCTCCGCACCGACGACGCACAGAAGCGTTTCGGGCAGCGTTCGGCGGCGTGGGTCGCGGCACGGATGGTCTCGCAGCGGGCGATCGCCTCGTACTTCCCGCTGATCATGCTGATGTCGGACATCGCCACCGCGATCGCACTCGGCGTCGGCGCCGGCCAGGTGGCCGACGGCTCACTCACCGCGGGCACTCTGGTCGCCTTCGTCCTCTATCTCACGATGCTGTTCGGTCCCGTCCAGCAGCTCTCGCAGGTCTTCGACGGTTACCAGCAGGCGGCGGTCGGCCTACGGCGCATCGGCGACCTGCTGCGGACCCCGAGTTCGCTGCGGGTCAACCCGGACGCCACGACACCGCCGGCCACCGGCTTCGACGGCGAGGTCGATTTCGACGGGGTCGGCTTCCGCTATCAGGGCGCGGAATCCGACGCCCTGCTCGACGTCGACCTGCACATCCCCGCCGGGTCCTCGCTCGCCCTCGTCGGTCGAACCGGCGCGGGCAAGTCGACGATCGTGAAACTGCTGGCCCGGTTCTACGACCCGACCACCGGACGCGTCCTCGTGGACGGCACCGACATCGGCGACCTCGTCCTCTCCGGGTACCGCAGCCGACTCGGCCTGGTCCCGCAGGAGCCGCATCTGTTCACCGGGACCGTGGCGGACAACATCGCCTACGGCCGGCCGGATGCCGATCGCGCCGCGATCGTCGAGGCCGCGGCCGCGGTGGGCGCCCTACCGATGATCGCGGCCCTGCCGGGACGCATGAACCATCCCATCGGCGAACGCGGCCAGGGCCTCAGCTCCGGTCAGCGCCAGCTGATCGCACTGGCCCGAGCCGAACTCGTCGACCCCGACCTCCTGCTGCTCGACGAGGCGACCGCCACGCTCGACCAGGCCACCGAGGCGCAGGTCCTGGCCGCCGGGCGGGCGATGACTCGGCGCCGGACCTCCGTCATCGTCGCGCACCGGCTGGCCACCGCGGCTCGCGCCGATACCATCGCGGTGGTCGACGGCGGCCGAATCGTCGAACTCGGAACACACGACCAACTCCTGGCGTTGGACAGTCTGTATCGCGGCTTCTGGGAGGCCGGTGTCGATCCCGACGAGGCCGCGGTGACGGAGCCCGGTGTGACGGTGACCGCCGCGCGTACAGACGCGGTGGACGCCGACTCACATGCGGGCTCGCGACAGGACGCTCGACGTGGCGCGTCCGCAACCGACAACCAGACCATCCGCGCCGGATCACCCGAGATGACGATCTGACTCTGTAGTAGCAGGTCGGTGGGTGTGACGCAGCAGATGACGCGTAGCATCGGCAGTTGGTTCACCGATAGTCTCCACAAGGGACGTCAGTGTGGCAGAGAACCCGGCACCTTCAGGGAATTGAGGCGAGATACCGCTGTGAGCAGCAGTTCGATTTCTGACTTCGGACAGAACACCTGGCTGGTCGAGGAAATGTACCAGCAATTCAAAGAGGACCCGAGCTCGGTGGACCCGAGCTGGCATGAGCTCTTGAAGAGTTACAAGCCCGGAGACAACGGTGGTGCCGCGTCCGCCGCATCGACGTCCACCACTCCCTCCTCCAACGGCAGCGCACCGGCGAAGCCCGCGGCCGAGTCGGCACCGCGCAAGCAGGTCACGCTCGATCAGGAACCGACGCGGACCGCCTCTGCCCGCAAACCCTCCCCTGCCAAGGAGTCGACCGCGACCAAGGCCGCATCCGGCCACAGCGTCGCGAGCCGTGACGGTTCCGCCCGTTCCCAGCCGAAGCCCGCCGCAGTTGAAAAGCCTGCTGCCGCCAAGCCCGCAGCCGCCGAGTCCAAGAAGGAATCCGCGGACGGCAACAAGGTGCTCCGCGGTCCCGCCGCCGCCATCGCGAAGAACATGGCGCTGTCGTTGCAGATCCCGACGGCCACCAGTGTTCGCGCGGTTCCCGCGAAGGCGATGATCGACAACCGCATCGTCGTCAACAACCACCTCGCCCGCACCCGCGGCGGCAAGATCAGCTTCACCCACATCCTGGGTTACGCGATCGTCCAGGCCATCAAGGCCTTCCCGAACATGAATCGGCACTACGCCGAGATCGACGGCAAGCCCAACGTCGTCACCCCCGCGCACACCAACCTCGGTCTGGCCATCGATCTGGTCGGCAAGGACGGCAACCGCACGCTCGTCGTCGCCGCCATCAAAGAGTGCGAGAGGATGGGCTTCGCCGAGTTCTACAACGCGTACCAGGACATCGTCCGGCGCGCGCGTGACGGCAAGCTCGGCGCCGACGACTTCTCCGGCGTGACCATCTCGCTGACCAACCCCGGCACCATCGGCACCGTGCACTCCGTGCCCCGCCTGATGAAGGGCCAGGGCGCCATCATCGGCGCCGGTGCGATGGAGTACCCGGCCGAGTTCCAGGGCGCCAGCGACGAGCAGATCGCCGAGCTCGGCGTCGGCAAGCTGATGACGCTGACCTCGACCTACGATCACCGCATCATCCAGGGAGCGGAATCGGGCGACTTCCTGCGCACCGTCCACCAGCTGCTGATCGACGACGCGTTCTACGACGAGATCTTCACCGCGTTCCACGTGCCGTACGAGCCGGTTCGCTGGCGTCGTGACATCCCGGCCGGCCTCGTCGACAAGAGCACCCGCGTCCTCGAGCTGATCGCCGCCTACCGCAGCCGCGGCCACCTGATGGCCGACATCGATCCGCTGATGATGAACAGCGATGCGCGCAGCAGCCATCCTGATCTGGACATCGCGACCTACGGCCTGACCCTCTGGGATCTCGACCGCACCTTCAAGGTCGGCGGTTTCCACGGCCAGGAGAAGATGAAGCTGCGCGACGTGCTGGCGATCCTGCGCGACGCCTACTGCCGCCACGTCGGTGTGGAGTACACCCACATCCTCGAACCGGACCAGCAGAAGTGGCTGCAGGAACGTGTCGAGGTCAAGCACGTGAAGCCGCCGGTCGGCGAGCAGAAGTACATCCTGAGCAAGCTGAACGCGGCGGAGGCCTTCGAAACCTTCCTGCAGACCAAGTACGTCGGTCAGAAGCGCTTCTCGCTCGAGGGTGCCGAGTCGGTCATCCCGATGATGGACGCGGTCATCGACCAGAGCGCCGAGCACAACCTCACCGAGGTCGTCATCGGTATGCCGCACCGCGGCCGTCTCAACGTGCTCGCCAACATCGTCGGCAAGCCGTACTCGAAGATCTTCTCCGAGTTCGAGGGCAACCTGAACCCGTCGCAGGCGCACGGTTCGGGTGACGTGAAGTATCACCTCGCGCCGAGGGCAAGTACTACCAGATGTTCGGCGACAACGAGATCAACGTCTCGCTGACGGCCAACCCGAGCCACCTCGAGGCGGTCGACCCGGTCCTCGAGGGCCTGGTCCGCGCCAAGCAGGACCTCATCGCCGACGCCGACGACGAGAGCTTCCCGATCCTGCCGCTCATGCTGCACGGCGACGCCGCGTTCGCCGGTCAGGGCGTGGTCGCCGAGACGCTCAACATGGCGATGCTGCCCGGTTACCGCACCGGCGGCACCGTGCACATCGTCGTGAACAACCAGGTCGGTTTCACCACCGCCCCGGAGCACTCGCGTTCCACCGAGTACTGCACCGACGTCGCGAAGATGATCGGCGCGCCGATCTTCCACGTGAACAGCGACGATCCCGAGGCGTGCGTCTGGGTCGCGAAGCTCGCCGTCGACTACCGCCAGGCGTACAACAAGGACGTCGTCATCGACCTCGTCTGTTTCCGCCGCCGCGGCCACAACGAGGGCGACGACCCCTCGATGACGCAGCCGGCGATGTACGAGGTCATCGACACCAAGCGCGGCGTCCGCAAGAGCTACACCGAAGCCTGATCGGTCGTGGTGACATCTCGACCAAGGAGGCCGAGGACGCTCTGCGTGATTACCAGGGACAGCTCGAACGGGTCTTCAACGAGGTCAAAGAACTCGAGAAGTACCACGCCGAGCCGTCGCCGTCCATCCAGGCCGACCAGACCCTGCCGACCAAGCTGGTGACCGCGGTCGACAAGGAAGTCCTGCAGACCATCGGCGACGCCTTCGTCAACGTCCCGGAGGGCTTCACCCCGCATGCGCGCGTGAAGCCGGTTCTGGAGCGTCGTGCCGAGGCCGCCCGCAACGGCAACATCGACTGGGCCTTCGCCGAACTCCTCGCGTTCGGTTCGCTGGTGATGGAGGGACGCACCGTCCGCCTGTCCGGTCAGGACTCGCGCCGCGGTACGTTCACGCAGCGCCACTCGGTGCTCATCGACCGTCAGAACGGTTCGGAGTACACCCCGCTGAACCACCTGCAGCCCGCCGGCGAGGAGAGCAACGGCGGCCGGTTCATGGTGTACGACTCGCCGCTGTCAGAGTTCGGTGTCGTCGGCTTCGAGTACGGCTACTCCGTGGGCAACCCGGACGCACTCGTGCTGTGGGAGGCGCAGTTCGGCGACTTCGTCAACGGCGCACAGTCGATCATCGACGAATTCATCTCGTCCGGTGAGGCCAAGTGGGGTCAGCTCTCCGACGTGGTGCTGCTGCTGCCGCACGGCCACGAGGGCCAGGGTCCCGACCACACCTCCGGCCGCATCGAGCGCTTCCTGCAGCTGTGTGCCGAGGGCTCGATGACCGTCGCACTGCCGTCGACCCCGGCGAGCTACTTCCATCTGCTGCGTCGTCACGTCCTCGACGGCATCAGCCGACCGCTCATCGTCTTCACCCCGAAGTCGATGCTGCGCAACAAGGCCGCCGTCAGCCCGGTGTCTGATTTCACCGACGACAAGTTCCGTTCGGTCATCGACGACCCGAAGTTCGCCAAGGGCGACGCCGACCGCAGCAAGGTCAAGCGCGTCCTGCTGGTGAGCGGCAAGCTCTACTACGAGCTCGCGGCCCGTCGTGACAAGGAGGATCGCGAGGACATCGCGATCGTCCGCATCGAGCAGCTCTACCCGGTGCCGCACCGCCGCCTGCGCAACACGCTGGAGCAGTACGGCAACGCCAGCGAGTTCCGCTGGGTCCAGGAGGAGCCGGCCAACCAGGGCCCGTGGCCGTTCCTCGGCCTGTGGCTGCCCGAGGTGCTGCCGGATGTCCTCGGTGGCCTGCGCCGCGTCTCGCGTCGCCCGATGTCGGCCCCGTCCTCGGGTTCGAGCAAGGTGCACGCGGTCGAGCAGCAGGAGATCCTCGACGAGGCGTTCGGCGAGTAGCGAACCCTCACAGACAAAGGCGGCCCCCGCCGGACTCGGTCCGGCGGGGGCCGCCTTGCTGTGTCGAACTCACCAGATCTCGTGCGGGAGCCCCCAGGCCGCGAGTTCGGAGGTGAGGAGGTCCCGGAGTACGGCGTCGGAGCCGAAGGCCTCGTCGTCGAGTCCGAGGACGGTGAACGACACCTGCTCCGGGGTCCGGATCAGCCACGACTGCACGCCGTCGCCGAAGCGATGCCCGGACGCGGGGTCGACGCCCTGGGTCATGCCGCGCAGCGCCATGCGGCGCGCGGTCCGGCCGCCGACCACGGTGGCCTCCGGCGTCACCTCACCGATGTTGGAGATCACCGCGTCGGGCATGCCCTTGCCGGCACCGCCGCCGACGAGCTTGATCAGCACCGAGACCGGCAGGAACCAGGCGAGCGGACGAAGGTAGATGTGGGGCGCGCGGCGGCCTTCGGACAGCCGCACGAACGCGGCCTTGCATGCAGCCCGAATCCCGGCGAGGTCACCTCCCGGCACCGGCTCGTCGGTCAGGAACACCGACACCCCTGCGATCGCGTTGGTCCGGGTGTCCTCTTCGCCCTCACGACGATCCACCGGTACCCCGACCTTGATCGGGGTCCCCAGCGGGGACCGTCCCCCGGATCGGAGGAGGCCGCTCACGACCGCGATGAACAGGGTGTTGGAGGTGCCGCCGTGATCGGCCGCGACGCGGTCCCAGTCGCCGGCGGGGATCGACGCGGTCGCCCAGGTGAACTTCGCTGCCGGGGACCGCTCCGCGAGCGGGGGACGTTCCGGCCGCGGATCCGGTTCGAGCCCCGAGGCCTTGCGGCTCTCGGCGGCCGCCCGGGCGATGCCGACGACGACTGCACCAGCCTGCGCCACGGCGTCGGCGACATCGTCGAGGCGTCCGCGGCGCCAGGAACCCCGGGACTCCGAACCTGCCGACAGAGAACCTCCCGCTGCCGAGGTCCGCTCGTCCGCGACGGCGACGGGTACGCCCGATTCGCGTGCCGCCGCGGCGGCTGCGGCGACCATGCCCCGTCCGTCGGTGACCACGTGCAGGGCACACAGTGACAGCGCGGTGCCGCCGGATTGGGTGGGCGCGCTCCGCAGGCGCCAACAGCGACCGCCCTCGGCGTCGAGCGGGACCGTCGACATCTCGGCGGTCGCCCATGCGTCGACGCCGGCATCGGGAATCGGGAGGGGATCCACGGCCAGCCCCGGGGCGTCGGGCGCCGGGACCCAGCGGGGACGCGAGCCGTACACGGTGGACGACACCAGCATCCGGTGCATGCGTCCGCGGGCCAGCGCGGCGTTCATCGCGGTCAGTGCCTCGAGGGAGACCTCGTCCTCGAAGACCCACACCATCTGCAGCACCACCGACCAGCCGAGTGCCGGGGTCGCGAACCAGAACGGTGCGTCGTCTGTGGCGAGTCGCCCACTCCGTTCGTCAACCGGATCCGTGCGTGACAAGGGCGCCATAGGTCCACCTCACTGAAGATCGACCCCGCGGTCGATGCCGACTCCCCCGTCGTCCTCCCCGTGGGAGTCTAGGACGCGGCGCCGGCGAGTGTCGGAAGGGCGGCGGTGATCAGGCCGAGCAGGTCCTCGCGGGTGACCGTCGGCGAGGTCAGCCAGCGGATCGTCGTCTCCTCGACGAAGGCGACCCAGCCGTGGACGCTCAGCACGACCGTCGGGGTGACCTCGACGCCGAATGCCGGTGCGTGATCGAGAACCCGGCCCACCATGACCTCACGGGTTCGGTCGAAGACGTCGCGCATCGCGGGATCCGAGCTCGACGCCCCGCGGATGAGAGCGGTGTAGGCGGAGCGGTTCTCGCTGACGAAGTCGACGAACGCCGCCATCGAGGCGGTCAGGATGGCGATCGGGTCCCCGAGGGACGCGTCCGGTTCGGTACACGCCAGCATCCGGTCGGCCTGGGCCTGCGCGATCGCGACGTGATAGTCCTGCTTGGAGGCGAAATAGTGGAACAGCAGCGCCCGCGACACCCCGGCCGCATCGGCGATGGCGTCAATGGTGATCTCCTCGAGCGGACGGTCCCGCACCATCTCCAGACCGAACTCGAGGAGCTGGTCGCGACGCGCCTCCGGACTCATCCGGGTGCGCTTGGATGCGGTTTGCTTGTCCCCGATCACCGGCGCGGCAGCCGTTCCTCTACCGGTCACCCGGCCAGACTACTCCTATTGAGTCTTGTTCAATAACTATTGACACGTGTTCAGTATCACCCCTATGGTGACACCATGACAACGAACGATGTAGAGATCGCCATCATCGGGGCCGGCTTCTCGGGGCTGGGTGCCGCCATCCGGATGAGGCAACACGGATTCGACGACTTCGTCCTCCTCGATCGCGGCCGCGACTTCGGGGGCACCTGGCGCGACAACACCTACCCCGGCGCCGCCTGCGACGTGCCCTCGCAGCTGTACTCCTACTCGTTCGCGAAGAACCCCACCTGGTCGCGGTCGTACTCGCACCAGCCGGAGATCCACGATTACATCAACGATGTCGCGGCCCGCCACGACATCGCCGCCCGGTCGCGCTTCGGCACCGAGGTCACCAACGCCGCATGGAACGAGGACGAGGGTCGCTGGATCATCGACACCGAACGCGACGGCAAGCCCGAACAGGTCCGCGCCCGCGTGATGATCGGCGGCGTCGGCCCGCTCTGCGAGCCGAACCTCCCGGACATCGACGGCATCGAGTCCTTCCAGGGCAAGATCGTCCACTCCGCCCGCTGGGACAACGACCACGACTTCACCGGACAGCGCGTCGCCGTCATCGGCACCGGCGCGTCGGCCATCCAGCTGGTCCCGGAGCTCGCCAAGGTGACCTCGCGCCTCGACGTCTACCAGCGCACCGCACCGTGGATCGTCCCCCGCACCGAGCGCGCGTACACCAAGCTCGAGCACTGGGCCTACAAGAACGTCCCCGGTTACCAGTCGGCCGTCCGCGGCGGGATCTACGCCGCCAACGAGGTCGTCGCCTTCGGCCTGACCTACTCGCCCACCGCCCTCAAGCCCGTCGAACTGCTCTGCCGGGCGAACATCCTGCGCGGCGTCGGCCGTGACGCCGAGCTCCGCCGCAAGGCACCCCCACCTTCCAGGTCGGCTGCAAGCGCATCCTGCGGTCCAACGACTGGTACCCCGCCCTCGCCCGGCCCAACGTCGACCTCGTCACCGACGGGATCGACCGCATCACCGCGAACGGCGTCGTCGCCAAGGACGGCACGACCCGTGAGGTCGACGTCATCGTCGTCGCCACCGGCTTCCACGTCACCGACTCCCCCGTCTTCGACAAGATCGTCGGCAAGGATCAGCGGAGCCTCGCAGACGTCTGGGCCGAGATCGGCATGCAGGGCTACAAGGGTTCGTTCGTCCACGGCTTCCCGAACATGATGCTGATGGTCGGACCGTCGACCGGCCTCGGCCACACCTCGATGGTGTACATGATCGAGTCGCAGCTCAATTACCTCGTGGACTACCTGAAAACCGTTCGAGCCCAGGGAATCACCCGGACCGAGGTCCGGATGTCGGCCCAGCAGGAGTACAACGCGGGCATCCAGCACAAGCTGCGCAACAGCGTGTGGGTCAACGGCGGCTGCGCGTCCTGGTACAAGGACGCCAACGGCAACATCACCACGCTGTGGCCGGGATTCACCTTCGCGTTCCGCAACATCACCCGCCGCTTCGACATCGCCGCATACGATGTCACCCGCGGTGCACGACGCCCGGCGGTCGCAGCGCCCGGACAGGGCGAGTCGACGACCGATCAGCCCGCTGCCGTGAACGCCTGAGACCCGGCGCACCGAAGAGATTCGAGGACAAACTCATGAAGGACTTTCGCGACAAGGTCGTGGTGATCACCGGTGCCGGTTCGGGCATGGGCCGTGACATCGCCGTCAAACTCGCCGGACAGGGTGCCCGCCTGGCCATCTCCGACGTCACGCCCGACGGACTGGCGGAGACCGAGCGCCTCGTGAAAGCGGCCGGCGCACAGGTGCATTCGCAACTTCTCAATGTCGCCGAGCGGGAGGCCGTGCTGACCTACGCCGACACCGTCAAGAACCATTTCGGCGTGGTCAACGTGGTGTTCAACAACGCGGGCATCGCGCATCACGGTGAGGTCGAACGCACCGAGTTCAAGGACATCGAGCGCGTCATGGACGTCGACTACTGGGGAGTCGTCAACGGCACCAAGGCGTTCCTGCCTCATCTGATCGCCTCGGGTGACGGCCACATCGTCAACACGTCGTCGCTGTTCGGTCTTCTCGCCGAACCCGGTCAGGCCGCGTACAACTCGGCCAAGTTCGCCGTCCGCGGCTTCACCGAGGCCCTGCGCCAGGAGATGATCATCGCCAAGCACCCGGTGAAGGTGACCTGCGTGCACCCCGGCGGCATCAAGACCGCGATCGCCCGCAACGCCACCGTGTCCGGCGACCACGACCAGAAGGCCACCGCCGCCTTCTTCGACCGTTACCTCGCGCGGATGTCGAGTGAGGACGCCGCCGACGTCATCATCGCGGGCGTGCGGAAGGACAAGGCGCGCGTCCTGGTCGGCGCCGACGCCAAGGTCCTCGACATTGCGGTGCGCATCGTCGCGTCGAAGTACCAGTGGGTCTCGGCGAAGGCGACCGCCTGGGCGTTGTCGAAGGCGCAGTAGCGGCTACAGGCCGTGCTCGGCCAGCCACTCGAGCGCGACCTCGCGCGGATCACCACCCGTCTCGACCTCGCCCGCCATCGTGGCGAGGTCGGCGGTGGTGATCTCGCCGGCGACCTTGTTCATGGTCTTGACCTGATCGCGGTTGAGCGCGGCCGACCGGAACACCGGGACGAGCACCTCGGCGCGCGGTCCGGACTGTTCCTCGGGCGTGCGTTCGGTACGCGGTTCGTCGGCGGGCGGATTGTCGGCGGTGTCGCCGCCACCGGCCGACGTGCGTAGCGCCTGAACGTCGGACGACGCGCCCTCGGCGTCCTCTCCCGCGATGTCGAGCGGGGTGAGCAGGCCGACCGCGTTGCCCTCGGATGCGCGCTGCAGCACTTCGTCGGTGGTGCCGGACGTTTCCACCGGTCCCAGACGGCATCCCGCCGAGGCAAAGGCGTCGAGCGTCGCCGGATCGGGGTCGGAGGTGGCGACCACCGGCAGGCCCGGTGGGAGGAGTGCGCAGTCGTCGAGGCCGCTCGCGCCGACGCTGCCGGCGAGGGTCGTCGACACGAAGATCTGCGGCGCACCGGAGACCGGTGTCTCGTCGCCGACCGAGACGCCCTGCGGCAGCGAGCGGTTCAGCTCGACGTAGACGTCCTCGGCGCCGACCGCGGTCGACGACGGGGCGAGCAACGTCAGGAGGTCCCCGGTGAAGGCCGGGAAGAGGTCGACGTCGGCGCGGTCCATCTCGTCGAGCAGCGCCGCGTCGTCTCCGCGCAGCTGATCGGCGGACACGACCGAACCCGCGTTCCGCAGGGCGCCCGCGTACACCTCGGCCATCACCCGCATGGCCGCGTCCTCGGACGAGCCGATCACGATCCCCGGCGGCGGCGAACCGGCTTCGTCCCCGCACCCGACGAGAACAACGGCCAGGGCCGCGATCAGTCCGGTGACCACCACGAGACGCTTGCGGACGATGCGTTTTTCCACGTAGCCACCGTATCTGTTGGGCGCCGTCATCTGTTCTGGCCCACTGGCTTCAGACACCCTCGGCGATGAAGCCCATGATCGAGCTCGCGATGAGCTGGACGGCGATCGCGGCGAGCAGCAGACCGGCGATCTTGGCCAGCAGGGTGATACCGCCGACGCCGAGTACGCGGATCAGAACCGTCGAGTACCGGAGCACCAGCATCACCACGATGTGCACGCTGATGATCGCGGCCGCGATGGCCAGGTAGCCGGCGGCCTCCCCGTCGACGCTGCTGACCTGCACGATGACCGCGGCGATGGCGCCCGGTCCGGCGAGCAGCGGGGTGCCCAGCGGCACGAGCGCCACGTTGACGTCGTCGGACGCCTTCGGGTTGCCGGCGTTGCCCAATCCGGTGAGGAGTTGCAGCGCGACCAGCAGCAGGAGCAGTCCGCCCGCGCCCTGGAGCGCCGGGATGCCGATGTGCAGATAGTTCAGGATCGCCTTGCCGCCGATCGCGAAGACGCTGATCACCAGGAGGCTCACGAGGGGTGCCTGCCAGGCCGCGCGCCGCCGGTACTCGGGCGACCGCTGGCCGACCAGGCTGAGGAACAACGGGATCTGTCCCGGCGGGTCCATGATGACGATCAGCGTGATCAACGTGGTCGTGTACACGGTGACGTCGAAAGGCACGGCCGAATCCTACTGGGGAGGCACGCCCGGGCCCCGCGGGTACCATCGGCAGGCGTGGCGACGATCCCTCGGTCCGGTCCGCGCGGTCTCCCTCCGCGCGGTGACACCGCGGCGCCCGCGGGAAAGAACCGGGCCCCGGTGTCGCGCGCCGTCGTCGACTGCGCGGTCTATCTCAACGGCCACCGCCAGCCGGGCGACATCTCCTACCGCGACGCGCTGGCGCAGGTCCGCGAATCCGGTGAGGGTTTCGTCTGGGTCGGCCTGCACTCCCCCGATGACTCCCAGATGACCGACGTCGGCACGACCTTCGGCCTGCACGAGCTCGTCGTCGAGGATGCCGTGCACGCGCATCAGCGGCCGAAACTCGAGGTGTACGACGACACGCAGTTCTTGGTGCTGAGGACGGTGCAGTACGTCGAACACGAGTCGATGGCGATGGCCAGCGAGGTCGTGGAGACCGGCGAGATCATGGTCTTCGCCGGGCCCGATTTCGTGATCACGGTGCGCCACGGTGAGCACACCGAGTTGTCGGGGATGCGACGGAATCTCGAGAGCCGGCCCGAACGACTCGCCCTCGGCCCGACCGCGGTCCTGCACGCCGTGGCCGACAAGGTCGTCGACAGCTACCTTGCGGTCACCGACCGCATGGACGTCGACGTCGCCGCCATCGAGGAATCGGTGTTCAGCCGACAGAATCGCTGGCTCGACATCGACCCGGTCTATCTTCTGCGACGCGAGGTGCTCGAACTCCGGCGCGCGGTCACCCCGCTCTCGACGCCGCTCCAGACCCTCACCGCGAGCGGTAACCCGTTGGTGCCCAAGGAGGTTCGACGACACCTGCGCGACGTCGCCGATCACCTCACGACCGTCATCGAACGGGTCCTGGAGTACGACGAGCTGCTGAACTCCATGCTGCAGGCCGGGGCCGCGAAGGTGGGCATCCAGCAGACCACCGACATGCGCAAGATCTCGGCGTGGGTCGCGATCGCCGCGGTGCCGACGATGGTCGCCGGGATCTACGGCATGAACTTCGACCACATGCCCGAACTGCATCAGCCGTGGGGTTATCCACTCGTCCTCGGCCTTCTGGTCGCGACGTGCGTCGCCCTGTTCGTGGTCTTCCGTCGCAGTCACTGGCTCTGAAAGTGCCCCAGGATCACCGGTTACCGACGGTGCCGTGGCCTAACCGGTGGTCGACGGCCACCGAGAGGCCAGCGTCTCGCACACGGAGCGTTGCTCACTCTCGTCCCGCGCGTGCATCAACAACCCCTCCACGGTGAACACGGCGATCATCACCTCGGCGTCGACGGTCTCCGGTGAGACACCCGCCGCCTCCAACTCGGCCCGGAACAGACTGCCGGTGAGCAGGTGAAAGTTGTTGTGCCACTCCGCCACCGCCGGTGAATGCGGTACGCGGGCATGCACCGTCGTCACCAGACCACGCATCTCGGTCAACCGCTGCACGATCCACAGCACCCGAGCGGCGATCGGCTCATCCGACACCGCCTGATACATGGGCCAGACGTCGGCCATCACGGCCGACAGAACCGCAACGAGTACATCGTCCTTGTCGTCGAAGTACCAATAGATCGTGTTGGCCGCGACGCCGGCCTCCTTGGCCAACCTGTTCATCGACGTCGCCTCGTATCCGCCCTCGATGAACAGATTCCGCGCGGCGGCGACTATCTCGTCGCGCTTCTCGTCGGCGGCTTGCGGCCTCTTGTTCCGCGCCACGGAAAAAGTCACCTCCACAGATCCTCTTGAACGCCATTCAAGACGCTGTTATCTTGTTGAACACCATTCAAGATACTCGGCGAAGGTTTACCCATGTCACGTCAGTTCAGTTACGTCCGGTCCGATGTCACGTTCCGTTCGGGCGACTCCCGGTGCGCCGCCTGGCTCTACCGACCCGATGGCGTCGAGAACCCTCCGATCGTCGTCCTCGCACACGGTTTCGCCGCATTCCGGGAGCTGCGCCTCGACGCGTACGCGGCGCGGTTCGCCCAGGCCGGCTATGCCGCGCTCGTCTTCGACTACCGCCATTGGGGTGCGAGCGAGGGTTCACCGCGTCGCGTTCTCGACATCGCCAAGCAGCACGCCGACTGGGATGCCGCGATCGCCTACGTCCGCGGTCTCGACGGCGTGGACACGGGCCGAGTGGTGGCGTGGGGGACGTCCTTCGCCGGCGGTCACGTCCTGAGACTGGCCGCCCGCGACCGCGATCTGGCCGCCGCGATCGTCCAGGTGGCGCACGTGAGCGGGCCCGCATCGGCGTTCTCCCAGTCGCCGGCACTGGTGAGCCGCCTGATCTTCGCCGGAGTACGCGATCAGGTCCGGGCATGGACGGGACGGCCGCCGTACCGCATGGCTGCCGTCGGGCGCCCCGGCGACATCGCGATGATGACCTCGCCTGGCGCCTACGAGCAGGTCGAACGCATGGGAGACATGCGTGAGGAACTGCTTGCGGAGAACGACGTGGCCGCCCGAATCGCGTTGCGGGTGCCCTTCTACTCCCCCGGCCGTCACGCAGCCGACATCGATGTCCCGGTGCTGGTCCAGCTCGCCACGAGGGACGACGTCACACCGATCGACAAAGCGCAGGCCGTCGCCCGTCGGATTCCGAAAGGTGAAGTCCACACCTACGACTGCGCCCATTTCGAGCCGTATCTCGATCCGTACTTCGACACCATCATCGACCACCAGATCGGCTTCCTCGACCGCCACTTAGGAGACCCGCGATGACCGTGAACGATCGTCGACGCACCGCCCTGGTAACCGGCGCCTCCGCGGGAATCGGAACCGCCTTCGCCCGACACCTCGCCGCCGAGGACCACGATCTGATCCTGGTGGCGCGACGCGCGGACCGACTCGCCGAGCTGGCATCCGAACTCCATCGGCAACACGGGATACGCGCCGAGATCATCACGGCCGATCTCAGCGACCCGGCCGCGCCCGCCGCGATCGTCCATCGCGCAGCCGAACTGGGCATGCCGATCGACATCCTCGTCAACAACGCGGGACTGTCCGCCGGGACGAAGTTCTCCGACACCCCCTGGGACTCGGTGGCCGCCGAACTCCAGCTGATGGTGACCGCGGTGACCGAGCTCATCCATCGGGTCGTACCCGCCATGAAGGCGCAGCGCTGGGGACGCATCGTGAACCTGTCGTCCCTCGCGGCGGTGTCGCCTCCGGGAGAAGGCCTGCTCTACACCGGGATCAAGAGCTACGTGCTGAACATGTCGCAATCGCTCGACATGGAGCTCAAGCCATTCGGAATCCACGTGACAGCACTGTGTCCGGGCTTCACCCACAGCGAATTCCATGACGTCATGGGCACCCGCGACGCCGCAGACCGACTGCCGGGATTCCTGTGGCAGCAACCCGAAGACGTCGTCCGGGAAGGTTGGGCTGCGGTCTCCGCGGGAAAACCCGTCTGCATCCCCGGTGTCGTCAACAAGGTGTCCGCGGCAGCCATGCGCCCCATTCCCGGACGTATCGGCTACTTCCTCGGTCGCACACTCAACCCCTTCAAGTAACCGCGGTGCGCGACTGTCGGCGACCGGACGTGAACGGACCCGCCGGGAGCGTGATTGTCCCGTGACCGCACCGGGTAGTCATCTCGGCATGAGCACTACCGACACCGATGCCACCGTCGCGGCCCTGATGGCGCGCGCCGGACGGACCTACGCCGAGGACGCGGGGATCGCGCTGAAGGACACCCCGTCGCCCCTGTTCGAACTCCTGGTCCTGTCGCTCCTGCTGAGCACGCGGATCTCCGCCGACATCGCCGTCGCCGCAGCTCGCGAGCTGTTCGCCGCCGGGTATCGCACGCCCGAGAAGATGGCTCGGGCGTCGTGGCAGAGCCTCGTCGACGCGTTGGGCCGCGGACACTACAAGCGCTACGACGAGAGCACCGCCACCCGACTCGGGGAGGCCGGCCGGAAGGTCCTCGACGACTACCACGGGGATCTCCGCGAACTCGCCGCGAAGGCCGAGCCCGACTCGGATGCCGCCGCGAAGCTGTTGCAGGAGTTCACCGGCATCGGTCCGGTCGGCGCCGACATCTTCCTGCGCGAGGTGCAGTCCGTGTGGGATTGGGTCGCACCGCATTTCGACGAACGGGCCCGCGCCGCCGCCAAGGACCTGGGGCTGCCCGACGACCCCGGCCGTCTCGCGGATCTCGCCGACGGGAAGCCCGAGGTACTCGCCGCCGCGCTGGTGCGGGCGTCCCTCGACAAGGACCTGCTCGGCGAGGTCCGATCCGCGTAGACGCGGCCTATCCTGGGGTGACGGTCACAGGCGCGCCACGTTTGAGCACTTCCGCTTCCGGATACTCCGGGGAGGATCCGCGCCGTGCCCCGGCCGCGGACCGCGACGAGGAGGAACCCTGGTGTCAGCTGAGGCGATCGCTGCCGATCCGACCACTCCCGGGGTCTTTCGCACCCCGACGCTGCCTCCGGCACGTGGTCCGCTGTCCCAGGCCGTGATCGATCTGCTGAGCAGTGATCCCGAGTCGGCATCGGTCACCGATGTACCCGCGGTGGTGCACGACGCCGATCCGTATGGGGACGACCTCCAGCTGGCCCTGTACATCGCCTACGAGATGCATTACGTCGGTTTCGCCGAGGTGGACGTCGCGTGGGAGTGGCAGCCGGCGTTGCTGTCCCTGCGTGCCGGTCTCGAGCGACGATTCCTCGACGCCCTCCACCGCGACGTACCCGCGGCTGCCGAGAACCAGTCCGTGCAGTCGGAGATGGACGAACTCTGCATCGAGGATCTGGACGGCGACGGCGCGTCGTACTTCCTCCGTGACAACGGGACCTGGGAGCAGTACCGGCAGATGTTCGCCCTGCGATCGCTGTATCACCTCAAGGAGGCCGACCCGCACGCGTGGGCCATCCCACGACTCCGCGGGCAGGCCAAGGCTTCGTTCGTCGCAGTCGAGTTCGACGAGTTCGGCGGCGGCCGCGGCCGCGCGGTCCACCAGGAGCTCTTCGCCGACCTGCTCCGCGCGTCGGACCTGTCCGCCGATTACCTCGGCTACCTCGACACCGTCCCCGCCGCCGCCCTGACGCCGGTGAACCTCATGTCGCTCTTCGGTCTCCACCGTCGCTACCGCGGTGCAGCGGTGGGTCATCTCGCGGCCACCGAGATCACCTCGTCGCCCGGTTCCCAGCGACTCCTCGCCGGACTCGAACGGCTCCACGCGCCCGAGGCGTGCCGGCACTTCTACCGCGAACACGTCGAGGCCGACGCGGTGCACGAGCAGATCCTGCGCACCGACGTCGTCGGCGACCTGGTCCGGCAGGACCCGAGTGCCGAGGCCGACGTGATCTTCGGAATCCGCGCGTTCTTGTTCGTGGAAGACGCGCTCGAGACGCACGTGATGAGTGCGTGGGAACGCGGCGAGAGCGCCTTCCCCGGCGTTTAGGGGAATTCCGAGAGAATCAGTCCGCTGCGCGCCTGCGGCGCTTGCGGTGGCTCGTGTCGCACAGCGGGTAGTTCTTGCTGCGCCCGCACGCGCAGATGGCCACCATGAACCGGTCGGACTGCACGTGACAGCCGTCGGGCAGTTCGATGTCGACCGGTCCTTCGACGAGCACCGGTCCCCCGCGTACCACCCGTACCGCGGTGCGTTCGGCGCCCGCGCCGTTCTCGGTCTGCGCCACGGTGACGTCCTCCAGGGTCATGCCGAATGCTCCGCACCAGCAGTGTGACCCTCTGACCGGCTCCCGTCGACCTTCAGTTCGCCCGGGGCGACGGCAGCGATCCCGACCAGTCGTTCGACGCGGCATCCGCGCTCGAGCAGTCCGCGTTCCTCGAGCCACCCGGCGCGAGCGGTCATGACCGGGCCGAACGGGATGAAGCGTTCCGAGACGACCTCGGCGTGCAGACCGCCGGCCCGAAGACCCCGCAGCGATGCCTCCTCGTCGGCGAACTCGGAGTGCACCAGCAGGAACGTTCCGCCGGGACGCAACAACGTCGGGACGTGCGCGCACAGGAGATCCAGCACGGCCCGTCCGTCGAGGCCCGCGTCCCACGCGTGCGACGGTCCCGCCGGGTGGTACCGGGGATCGTCGACCGGGGGCGTCGGCACGTAGGGCGGATTGCAGGTCACGACGTCGTACTCACCGACGTGGCGCGTCAGATCACCGTGTTCGACGGTGATGGACACCCCTGCCGTCACCGCCGCTCGGCGAGCGTAGGCAACCGCATCGGCGGAGGCGTCGACGGCGGTGACCTCGGCTGCGCCCCGGCGGGCGGCGGCGATCGCTATCGCACCACTACCGGTACACAGGTCGAGGACGCTCTTGCCGTCCACGCCCAGCGAACGCACCATGTCGATGAGTAGTTCGGTGTCCTGCTGTGGCAGATAGACCTCGCCGACCGAAGAGGCGGCGACCCCGGGGGTGGCGAGGGGGGCCCGCGGCGTTGCGGGCGATGCGGATGTCAGCGTCACCAGTGCATCGTTCCCGCGGGCAGCGATCGTGAAACCTCAGCCGGGCGTGGCCGAGGCCCGATTCGGCTCGGTCACGTCGATGTCGGCCTCCCGCCACACGTCGCGAAGAGCGTCGGCGCCCTTGAGCCGCACCCAGGCCGCCTCGTTCGCGGTGATCGGCACCGCCCGGAGCAGACGGACGGGGTCCATCGGGTCGGGCAGCTCGACCTCCCCGAGTTCATCGGCGGACAACAACACCGCGGTGCAGGTGGCACCGTCCCACAGCGGTTCGCCCAGATCGACAAGGGCGTCGGCGTCGAGGATCAGTCCCTCGACCGCCGGCGCGGCCGCCAGCGTCGCCAAGCGCTTGTGCAGGCCCGGGAGCGGCGAGCCCGCGCGCATCCGGACCACGAGTTCGGCCCGCGGCCCTTTCACCGGATCGGCGTGGAGATCGGTCGGGTCCGCCATCGGATGGCGTGCGCAACCGGACGTCACATAGACCAGTTCATCGGGGGCTTCATCGCCGAGCACGAATCGCAGTACATCGATGGGCTCGACGCCGAGGAACGTCACCGACGCCCGCTGTGGTTCGGCGCCCAGCCGATCCCGGAGATGTTTCCCGACGAGGTCGGTCACCGCTTCAGTCACGTCCGACAGGCTACCGAGAAGACTGCGACCGATTTGAGCCCTCGTCTAGCCTGGAGCAATGGTCCGGGTTCTGGCGGTCGCCGACGAGGTGGTGGACTCTCTCACCTACGGCGTCGGAATCGAGGGGCGCCCCGACCTCATCCTCGGCGCCGGCGACCTCCCGTTCGACTATCTCGAGATCCTGTCGTCACTGTGCGACGCACCGTGCGTCTACGTTCCCGGCAACCACGACCGTGAACTGCGGGGCTACCGTCGCGGGCGCACCGGCTGGACCCGCGCGGGCCTCCCCACCGAGGACCCGGGTCCGTGCGGCGGCATCAACGCCGACGGGCGCACGGTGACGGTCGCCGGACTGCGGATCAGCGGACTCGGCGGCAGCCGCTGCTACAACGGCGGGACCAACCAGTACACCGACATCCAGCAGCGTCTGCGATCGATACGCCTGCGCTGCGGGAACATCCTGTCGAAAACGGCCCTGGCGAACCGGGGCGGCACCGACATCCTGCTCACCCACAGCCCCGCACGCGGCGTCGGCGACGGCGACGACACCCCGCATCAGGGTTTCGACTGCTATCACCCGCTCGTCCGCGCATTGCGCCCGACGCTGCTCGTGCACGGGCACGTCCATCCCTACGGCAGCCGCCCGCGCGACCTACCCATCGGCGAGACGACGACGTCGATGAACGTCGTGGGGTTCTGCCAGTTCGACATCGATCCGGCGACCCGGAAGGTGGACATCGTGAGGCGCAGACATGGCGCGTGACACCGGATTCCCCGAGGCC
Source organism: Gordonia sp. CNJ-863 (assembly GCF_001942325.1). Lineage (NCBI taxonomy): Bacteria > Bacillati > Actinomycetota > Actinomycetes > Mycobacteriales > Gordoniaceae > Gordonia > Gordonia sp. CNJ-863. The sequence goes on along the minus strand of NZ_MKKG01000011.1, from coordinate 429,440 downwards.
GACGCCGAATACGACTTCGCCCGGCTACGACGCCAGGCCGAACGTGCCCGGCTCGCACAGTGGTTCATGCGGCAGCCGGCGGACGTCAACACCATCCTGCCCTTCGACGAGGTGGTCGCCGCGCTCGGCGCCACGGGCAAGACCGTGATCGGCCTGCAGGTCGTCGAGGTGTCCTCGATCGTCGGAAGCGTCGACCGCACCAAGGATTTCGACCGGTACTTCCGTCCCACCTCGTCGCACATGCGGGAGCGGTGGCAGCGGATCGCCGCCGCCCAGCGTCGCGGCGAGTCGGTGCCGCCGGTACAGCTCTACCGGGTCGGGTCGATGCACTTCGTCATCGACGGCCACCACCGCGTCTCGATCGCCATCGCGCGCAACCTGACCACGATCGACGCCTACGTGACCGAGATCCACACGCGCATCTCACCGGAGGGCATCAACGCACCGTCGGACCTGATCCTCAAGGACCACCGCCGGCTGTTCCTGTCGCGGGTTCCGCTCGAGGGCGCGCAGGCCGAGGCCATCAAGCTGACCGACGCGTTCGACTACGCCGAACTCGCGGAGAACGTGGAGGCGTGGGGTTTTCGGCTCTCCCAGGAGCTCGGCGAGTTCCTGAGTCGCACCGAGGTCGCCCGACGCTGGTTCGGTGAGGAGTTCCTGCCCGTCGTCCGAATGGCCCGCCGGGCCGGCATCCGCGACGACCTGACCAGCGACGCCGAGCTGTACATGTGGGTGGCCTGCGAACGCTATCGCCTGGTGCGCAGGCACGTCTGGGACGAGAAGGTCTTCGACGAACTGCGCGACCACTCCGACCGTAGACGGCGGTAGTGGTCGCGCAGCGACGCGATGCAGACGGAGATCAGCGGCGGCGCAGCGACTCTCCCGAGCTCTGGTCGAAGACCGCCACCTTCGAGGCGTCGTAGAACAGCTCGGCGGTCGAACCGCGGGTGACCTTCGAATCCGGCGACAGGCGGGCGATGAGCTGGCTGCCCCCGAGGTCGGCACCGGAATCGGCGGACAGCTCGGCGAGCGCATCGCTCGACGCCCGGTTCGACCCGTTGCCGATGCTGAAATAGGCGTAGATGTCCGAGCCCATCGACTCGAGGACGTCGATGTTCGCGGTGAACGTCGCACCCTGCCGGCGAGTGGTGTCGTCGACGAGGGAGGCATCCTCGAGGTGCTCTGGGCGGATGCCGATGAGAACCTCGCCGCTGCTTCCGACGTCACCCGCCCGCGAGACCACGGCGCGGTGATCGTCGAGGGCGATCGTGCCGATCGCGGTCTCGATGCCGTCCGTGCCGAGGCGTCCGGACAGGAAGTTCATCGCGGGCGAACCGATGAACCCGGCGACGAACACGTTGGTCGGGTTGTTGTACAGCTCCTGCGGCGTGCCGATCTGCTGGACATGCCCGCCACGCAGCACGACGACGCGGTCGCCGAGGGTCATCGCCTCGGTCTGATCGTGCGTCACGTAGACGGTGGTGGTCCCCAGTCGCTGCTGCAGCTGCGCGATCTCGGTACGCATCTGCACGCGCAGCTTGGCGTCGAGGTTCGACAGCGGCTCGTCCATGAGGAATGCCTTGGGCGAGCGCACGATCGCGCGGCCCATCGCCACACGCTGACGCTGACCGCCGGACAGGTTGGCCGGCTTGCGGTCCAGGTACTGCCCGAGATCGAGGATGCGCGCGGCCTCGTCGACCTTGGCGGCGATCTGATCCTTCGGCAGCTTCTGAAGCGTCAGCGGGAATGCGATGTTGTCGCGCACCGACATGTGCGGGTAGAGCGCGTAGCTCTGGAACACCATCGCGATGTCGCGGTCCTTGGGTGCGCGTTCGTTCACGCGCTCCCCGCCGATCCGCAGCTCGCCGGAGGAGATGTCCTCGAGTCCCGCGATCATGTTGAGCGTCGTCGACTTTCCACATCCCGACGGTCCGACGAGGATGACGAACTCGCCGTCGCCGATCTCGATGTCGACCCCGTGGACCGCGGTGGAGCCGTCCGGGTACTGCTTGGTGACCTTGTCCAGAACGATGTCTGCCATGGGTTATCCCTTCACGGCGCCGGATGTCAGACCGGCCACGATTCGACGTTGGAAGAACAGCACGAAGATGATGATGGGGATGGTGATGACGACCGCGGCGGCCGAGATCGAACCGGTCGGTTCCTCGAACTGCGAGCTGCCGGTGAAGTTCGCGATGGCCACCGGGGCGGTGATCGCTCGTTCGGTCGAGGTCAGCGACAGGGCGAGGAGCAGATCGTTCCAGGCGAAGATGAACACCAGGATCGCGGCGGTCACGACGCCCGGCGCGGCCAGCGGCGCGATCACCTTGCGGAACGCCTGCCAGGGGGTGGCGCCGTCCATCTTGGCCGCCTTCTCCAGCTCCCAGGGGATCTCCCGGAAGAAGGCCGACAGCGTGTAGATCGCCAGCGGCAGCGCGAAGGTGATGTACGGCAGGATCAGGCCCGGCCAGGTGTCGAAGAGTCCCAGTCGACGCTCGATGTTGAACAGTGGTGTCACCAGCGAGATCTGCGGGAACATCGCGATCAGCAGCGCTGCCCCGATGAGGACCTTCTTGCCGGGGAACTCCAGGCGTGCCACGGCGTAGGCGGCCATGGTGCCCAGGATCACCGCGATGAGGGTCGTGATCAGTCCGACGCCGATCGAGTTGATCAGCGCCGAGGTGAAGGCGCTGGTCTCGAAGATGGACTTGTAGTTGTCGAGGGTGAACTCACTCGGGATGAACTTCCCGTCGGTCACGCTCGACGCCGGCTTGAACGACAGGCTGATGATCCACAGCAGCGGGATGAGTGCGTACAGGATCACCAGGATGTTGGCGATCGACCACCACGCCTTGGTTTTTCCGCTCGAATTCACCGGATTACCTCCCCTCGTCGTCGGAACCCGGTGCGGCGGTGCCGAACCCCTTGATGAACACGAACGCGATGATCGCCACGCAGACGAAGATCAGGATCGAGATCGCCGATCCGACGCCCAGATTGAATGCGCCGAACAGATTGTCGTAGCCCAGCATCGACACCGAGTAGGTGTTGTTGGACCCGCTGGTGAGCACGTAGATGTTGTCGAACACGCGGAACGCGTCGAGTGTGCGGAACAGCAGCGCGACGAGGATGGCGGGCTTCATCAGCGGAAGGATGATGCGCCACAGGCGCGTCCACGCACCCGCGCCGTCGACCTGTGCGGCCTTGAGCAGGTCGTCGGGCACCAGGGCCAGACCTGCCAGCAGCAGCAGCGCCATGAACGGCGTGGTCTTCCAGACCTCGGCGAGGACGATGATCGCCAGCGACGGCCACTGCTCGGTGAGTGGCGCGCTGCCGTCGGGCAGCAGGTTCGCCAGGTAACCCGTGCCCGGCGTCCACGCGTAGTACCAGGAGAATGCCGCGGCCACGGTCACGATGCCGTAGGGGATCAGGACCACCGTGCGGATCGTGCCGCGTCCGAAGATGGTGCGGTGCATGACCAGTGCGATGGCCATGCCCAGGACGAGCTCGATGAGCACCGACACGACCGTGATGCCCACGGTGACTCCGAATGCGGTCCACCAGTAGTTGTCGGTCAGCACCGTCGCGTAGTTCGAGAACCACACGAATTCACGCTCGCCGGGCGCCGACAGACTCATCTTGTTCAGCGACAGCCAGACGGCGTAGATGATCGGGTAGCCGGTCACCAGCAGCATCATCAGCGCGGCCGGCGCGACGAGCCAGAACGCGAGTCGCCGCTCGGCGGTCTTGCCCTCACTGCGCTTGCGGGCCTTCGGTGCGGCCTCGGCACGGGGTCGTTCGGCGACCGCGGTGGCGGCGCCCGATGACGGTGCGACGCCGACGGATCCGGGACTCTCCCCCACCGGGTTGGTGTATGTCGACGCCGACGGGTTCGAACCGGAAGATGCCTCGTGGCGGCCTCCGGGAGGAGCCTTCCACAGCTCGTCGGAATGGACCGGAGGGTTGTCACCCACGATCGGTATCGGACCGGTCTGGGCCGGGGCATCGTCGGGCAGCGCGTGACGGCCCGCGCGGAACGTGGACTCGTCCGCGGAGTCGTCCCCGTTCGGCCTGCGCCCGGGTGTGTTGTCGTCGGTCACGGAACCAACCCTTCCCCGTCGATTGCCTTCTGGACGGCCTCGGCGAGTTCGTCCACCAGTGTCTCCGGATCCCACGCCCCGACCGGACTCAGCTTTGCCTGCAGCAGCGTCGAGATCGCCTGGTAGTCAGGTGACTTCGGTCGGACCGCGGCGTGCTCGGGCTGCAGCTGCCGCTTGATCTCCTCCGCCATCGGGTAGGCGAGGCGGAAATCGGCGTCGTCGTAGATGGATTCGATCACCGGCGGCGGACCCGCGTTGAGCGAGAAGCTCTTCTGCGAGGCCTCGCTGGTGATGCACTCGGCGGCCTGCCAGGCCAAGTCCTGCTGCTCGGAGGTGCTGGCGACGGCGATGTTGATGCCACCGAGGGTCGTCTTCGTCGGCAGGCCCTCGAAGCCCGGGTACGGCGCGAAGTCGAAGACCTTCTGCATCTCACGGTTGAGCGGGATCACGTCCCGGTCGGACGGCGGATTCGCGCTGTCGGCGTACAGGTTCGCGTACTTCGTCAGGTCGAGGAACGGCACGGCGCCGGCGACCGCGTTCTCGCGCATACCGGGGAACACGAAGGGCCAGTTGACCTCATAGAGGGCCTTGCCGCTCTCCATGCCCAGGCGGGCCGCCCCCTCGTCGGAGTTGGTCAGCGACGGGTCGGCGCCCGGTGCGGTGGCCACCGCCTTGAGCGTCCGGAGTGCGCGGACCGTGGCGGCGCGATGTTCCGGGGTGTCGTTGAGCGTCACCTGGTCGGGGTTCTCGGGGTCGACGACCTGGCCACCGGCGCTGACGAGCACCGAGTTGAACCAGACCATCAGGCCCTCATATTGCCTGCCCTGCACCATGATGTAGGTCGGTCCGCCGTTGCGGCCGCTGACCAGTGCATCCTCGAGCATCCCGTCCCACGTCGAGGCGGGACGGGAGCGGTCGACCTTGTCCTCCAGGACATCCTTGCGGTACCAGAGCAACTGGGTGTTGGTGGAGAACGGGATCGCGTAGAGGCGTTCGCGCTCATCCTCATCCGTCTTCCACACCGCGGTGTCGAGGGGGCCGCCGAGCGAGCGCGCCGAGACCTCCGCGGCCATCGCGTCGGGCACCGGAACCATCCAGCCCGCGTCGGCGAACTCCGCGGTCCACACCACGTCCATGCCCATCAGGTCGAGCCCGGAGTCGTTGCCCGCGAGGCGACGGGCCAGCTGCAGACGCTGATCGTCGGCGCCCTTGGGCAGCGGGGTCGTGACGACCTTGTAGGCGCCGCCGGAATCGGCCGAGCACTTGTCGCCGATCGCGGCGAAGGTGTCGGCGCCGTCGGCGGGGGGATAGAAATTCAGTACGCCCGCTTCATATCCCGAGCCGCACGCGGACAACACGGGAAGCGCCGCCGCCGCGGCGACGGCCGCCGCGAGGACCTTCCGCCTTACGCGACTTGTGGTTCGAGAACCGGGCGGGCCGCCCTCCGATCGCCGGGAACCCCCCGATCGGCCAGTGCGGCCCGTTCCATCATCAGTGCTGACCCTGCTCCGCACGCAGCCTCCTCGATGTCGTACGCGGCGGACACCCGAGGTGCTCCGCCGTGAGCGTCCGAGGTGCAACGCTATACGGCGCGATTCGTGACATGCAACACATTCGGCATGGGCGTGCCACTCCCCCGCCGATCGTGATCGCCCCGTGTCCCTCTAGGACTCGAGTCTCACATCGTGAGGCGGGCGAGCATGTCGCGCGCTTTCTCTGCACTTTTCGGATCGCACAGGACGTCGTAGCGTCCGGCGACCAGCTGCATCGTCGACGCGAAATCGCGCTGTCCACGGGTCGCCGCGTACGGAATCGTCGCCGAGATCACACCGAAGACCATGCCGCCCACGATGCCGGCGATGATCGGCGCCAGCGGCGAGCCGGTGAAGACCAGCGCGACGAGGCACCCGAAGAAGAAGCCGAGCCAGGCACCGGACACCAGACCGCCGCCGATCACCTTGCCCCACGTGAGGCGTCCGATGACCCGCTCGACCTGCATGAGGTCGACACCCACGATCGTGACGTCCTGGACCGTGAAGTTCTCGTCGGACAGGTAGTCCACCGCACGCTGAGCCTCGGCGTAGGTGCTGTAGGAGCCGATCGGCCAGCCCTTGGGCGGGGTCGGCAGGCCCGGCGTCTCCCGGCTCGGGCGCATGGGATTCGTCATTTTCGGGACCTCCCCTTGTGGAAGTGAATCGACGGGCGTCGCGGCTGATCCACCGTCGCCGACGACGTTCGTCGAACCGTTGGCACTACCCTTACTCCCATGTCGTCGGTGAGCAAGGTGTTCGTGGCCAGATTAGTCGGGTTGGTCGTCCTTGGTCCCGACGGTGAGTCCATCGGGCGGGTCCGTGACGTGGTGATCTCGATCCGATTGTCGGGTCAGCAACCGCGCGCGCTCGGCCTCGCCGTCGAATTGACCACCCGCCGAAGGATTTTCGTTCCGATGCTGCGCGTGACCGGCATCGAGCCGCGCGCGGTGACCCTCAACACCGGAACGGTGAGCCTCCGGAAGCTGCATCTGCGCCCCGGCGAGGCCCTGGCGATCGGCCAGATCCTCGACACGCGGGTTCGCGTGACCGATCCCGACCTCCCGGAACTCGCCGACGCCGATGTGACCGTGGTCGATCTCGGCATCGAACGCACGCGTACCCGGGACTGGGTCGTGTCGCGTGTGGCCGTCCGCGCGGGTCGTCGCGGACTGCGCCGGCGTCACGAGACCCACGTCGTGGAATGGTCCAGCGTCCAGGGCATCACGCAGTCTTCTCTCGACCTCCCGGGACAGGGCGTCGCCCAGGCGCTGATGCAGTTCGAGGGGATGCGTCCGGCGGACGTGGCCAACGCCCTGCGCGAGCTGCCGCCCAAGCGGCGCGGCGAGATCGCCTCCGCGCTCGACGACGAACGGCTCGCCGACGTCCTCCAGGAGCTGCCGTCCGACGACCAGAAGGCGATGCTCACCGCGCTCGGCCGCGACCGGGCGGTCACGATCCTCGAGGAGATGGACCCCGACGACGCCGCCGACCTGCTCGGCGAGCTGCCCGACACCGAGGCCGAGGCCCTGCTCGAGGAGATGGACCCGGAGGAATCCGAACCGGTCCGCCGCCTGCTGTTGCACTCCCCCGACACCGCCGGTGGTGTGATGACCTCCGAGCCGATCATCGTCACCGCGTCGACGACGATCGCCGAGGCACTCGCCCGCGTCCGAAACCCCGACCTCACCCCCGCCGCGGCGAGCATCGTGTTCGTCGTGCGCCCCCCGACGTCGACACCGACCGGCAAGTACCTGGGCTGCGTCCATCTGCAGGCACTCCTGCGGGAACCGCCCGCCCACCTCGTCGGCGGCATCCTGGACACCGACCTCGCCCGGTTGCACCCCGAAGACTCTCTGGAGACGATGACCCGCTACTTCGCGACCTACAACCTCGTCTGCGGCCCGGTGGTCGACGAGGCCGGCCACCTGCTCGGCGCCGTCAGCGTCGACGACCTCCTCGACGAGATCCTGCCGCGCGATTGGCGTGAGACCGAACCCGAGGACATCGACCGGCCGGCCGGCACCAACGCGCAGGTGAGGATCCGATGAGCGAACAGGGCGGGCGCAAACTCGACGTCCCGAGCACGCGGCGCACCATCTCGTTCAATCTCGACTCCGACGTGGTCGGGATGTACAGCGAACGTGTCGCCCGGTTCCTGGGCACCGGGCGGTACCTGCTGATCCAGACCGTCATCGTGATCGTGTGGATCGCGCTGAACCTGGTGGCGGTGACGATCCGGTGGGACCCCTACCCGTTCATCCTGCTCAATCTGGCGTTCTCCACGCAGGCGGCCTACGCCGCCCCGCTGATCCTCCTCGCCCAGAACCGGCAGGAGAACCGCGACCGCGTCGCGCTGGAGGAAGATCGGATGCGGTCGGCCCAGACCAAGGCCGACACCGAGTTCCTCGCGCGCGAGCTGGCCGCGGTCCGCCTGGCCGTCGGCGACACGGTCACGCGCGACTATCTGCGCAAGGAACTCGACGACCTCCTCGACGAGCTGACCGAACGGCTCGCCGCGCGCGCGGCAGACAGCTCGGACGATGCGGACGGCGACGACCGGTTCCACTGAGCGAACCGTCTACCCGGTCCCGTCCAAAGACCGCTCGACATCGCATCGTTATGTCACTCCAGTAACTTCTCTCACATGAGTTTGCCGCTGTAACTTTCCGCATCTCAGCGACGAAGTGAGTGATGTCGAGCAAATGCGGAGTTCGCCATTGGGTCATCAGACCCAATATGTATGGTGGGTCACAGTTCGGCCGGAACCGGATGTCGGTCACACGACACCGACCCGGTCGGGTGTATTCGCTCTCGGCTCCAGGCCGTGTGGCTCGGAGCGGGCAATCACTGCGTCCTCGGGGGCAGACGTGTGGTGTTTTGACAACGGAGTACATGTGATCGTGCAGTCGGGAACGAAGAATCGGATGGCGAGTCATCCGCGGGGACCGGCGGTGGACCGCCGAATGACGGCGGCGGGCCGCCCCGTAAACGGGCGCACAGCACACGACGGTGGCCGTCGGTGAGCCCGCTCAACCTGGTGCGGCGCCGTCGTGGGCCGCAGCGTCCCCTGCACTTCCCCCGCCGGGCCGCGACCATCGTCGTCGGTGGCGCCCTCGTCGGCACCATGGTTTTGGGTACGGCGTCGTCGAGCGCACACGGCGTGCTCGCCGCCGCAACCCCGGAACGATCCGAGGCACCGGTCGTCGTCGCCGACGTCGTGCCGAGTTCACCGGTCACCCTTCTCGGTTTCGCACCTCCGCCGGAGAAGCCGGCCGCCGCACTGCCCGCACCTCAGTTCCGGCTCGCGAACGATCTTCCCTCCGGTCCTCTCGGCATCCCCGGCGTGGTCCTGCAGGCCTACAAACTCGCGGCCAACCGGGTCGGCGCCGAGAGTCCGCAGTGCAAACTGCCCTGGTTTCTCCTCGCCGGTATCGGCCGGATCGAGTCGAACCACGCGAGCAACGGCTCGGTCGACCAGTACGGCACCACGGTCAACACGATCGCCGGTCCCGTCCTCGACGGTTCGCTGGCCGGCAACGCCGTCATCAAGGACACCGACGGTGGCCGCATCGACGGCGACTCCGCACATGACCGCGCCATGGGGCCGATGCAGTTCATCCCCAGCACCTGGGCGTCGTGGGGCTCCGACGCCAACGGCGACGGCAAGGCCGACCCCAACAACGTCTTCGACGCCACCTACTCGGCGGGGCGCTACCTGTGCGCCGGGGTCAGCGACATCATGGGTGAGGGCACCCGCGTCGCCGCGGTCCTGCGGTACAACCGGTCGATGGAGTATGTGGCGAACGTGCTCGGCTGGGCGGGCGCCTACGCCACCGGCGTGATGCCGACCAACCCGATCCCGGAGGCCAAGCGCAAGGCGTCGAGCTCCAAGAGCAAGAGCAAGTCGAGTTCCTCCTCGTCCTCGTCCACGCCGCCGTCGGGACCGTCCTCGTCGTCGCCCTCGGTGCGCAAGCCGGCCCCGCCACCGCAGAACTGCTTCATCGTCTGTCTGCCGACGATCACCCTGCCCGGGCAGGCACCGCCGCCGACCAAGAAGCAGGCACCGATCACCAAGAAGACGCCGCAGCCGCAGTCGCGCGCCGGGGTGCCCGGTCCCGCGACGACACCGGTGCCCGTCCGCTGATCCGTCACCTCGCGGCCGACCCCGGGACCACCACCGGGGTCTGCCGGTGACGCCGGTACGCTGGAGCAGATGACTACAGGAGTTGCGCCCACGGAATCGGCAGTTCGCGCCGCTCTGGGCAAGGTCAAGGATCCGGAGATCGGCAAGCCCATCACCGACATCGGGATGGTCAAGTCGGTCACGATCAACGACGATGCGAGCGTCGACGTCGGGATCTACCTGACGACGTCGGGATGCCCTCTGCGCACCGAGATCACCCAGCGCGTGGAGAAAGCCGTCGCCGATGTCGCCGGTGTCGGCGCGGTCCGCGTCGAACTCGACGTCATGGACGACGAGCAGCGCACCGAGTTGCGCAAGAAGCTGCGCGGGGACAAGGCCGAACCGGTCATCCCCTTCGCCCAGCCCGGGTCCCTGACCCGCGTGTATGCCGTCGCCTCCGGTAAGGGCGGTGTCGGAAAGTCCAGTGTCACGGTCAATCTCGCGACCGCGCTCGCCGAGCGCGGACTCACCGTCGGTGTCCTCGACGCCGACATCTACGGCCATTCCGTCCCACGGATGCTCGGCAGCGACGCCAAGCCCACCCAGGTGGAGCGGATGATCATGCCACCGATGAACCACGGCGTGCGGTTCATCTCCATCGGCCAGTTCACCGACGGCAACACCCCGGTCACCTGGCGCGGGCCGATGCTCCACCGCGCACTGCAACAGTTCCTCGCCGACGTCTACTGGGGCGATCTCGACGTCCTCCTGCTCGACCTGCCGCCGGGCACCGGCGACGTCGCGATCTCCATCGCACAGCTGATCCCCGGTGCGGAGATCCTCGTCGTCACCACCCCGCAGCAGGCCGCCGCCGAGGTCGCCGAGCGCGCCGGTGCGATCGCACTGCAGACCCGCCAGAAGATCCTGGGCGTCGTGGAGAACATGTCCTGGCTCGAGCTGCCCGACGGCACCCGCATGGAACCGTTCGGTTCGGGTGGTGGCGAGAAGGTGGCCGAGCGTCTCACCCGTGCGGTCGGCGCTCCGGTGGAGCTGTTGGGACAGGTGCCGCTGGAGACCGCTCTACGCGAGGGCGGCGACGCCGGGGTCCCGGTGGTGCTGTCGGCCCCCGACTCCCCCGCCGGATCGGCGCTGCGCGCGATCGCCGCGAAGCTCGCCGTGCGCAAGCGCGGACTGGCCGGGATGAGCCTCGGGCTCGATACCGTCCGCCACTCCTGAGAGTTCAGGTCAGGTCGCGTCCCAGTCGGAGACGGCGGGACGGCCACCCGACCGGCGCTGGACCGGCGCGCTGCCCGAGGACGGCTCGGCCGGAGGTGTGTCGGTGTTCTTGTCGAGCGACATCGGCGCCGATACCGGCTTGATCGGCGGCACCGGGGTGGTGCTGCGATCGACGGTCGTGGCGTCCTCACCCAGCCGGAACAGCGAGTCGTCGCCGTCGAGCAGATGCTTGGTGACGATCGAGCGCGGCGTCATCCCCCGCAACTCGTTGAGGTCGGCGAGGGGTTTGCGCAGGTCTTCGAACTCCGGCCCCAGTTCGTCCTTGAGCTGGTTGGTGGCACCGGTCGCGTAGTCGCGGACCTTGCGCAGCGACTGCATCGACCAGGACACCGCGCCGGGGAGCCGTTCGGGTCCGAGGATGACGAGGGCCGCCACGATCAGGATCGCGATCTCACCCCATCCGATACTGCTGAACATCTACCTCGTCCCGGTGTCAGTCGCTCTGCGGCGTGATCGTGCCGTTGAACGTGCGCCCGTCCCGCCAGTACTGGAACGGGACTTCCTCACCGATCTTCGCGGTCCGGACCGCGACATTCAACTCGTCGGCGCTCTCGATGGGCCGTCCGTTGAACGAGGTGACGACGTCGTTCTCGCGGACCCCCGCACGTTCGGCGGGTCCGCCGGACACCACGTTGCGCACCTGCGCGCCCAGGACCCGCTCGTTGCGGACCGAGCTCACGTTGATGCCGATCTGGGCGTGGTTGACCTTGCCGTCGCGGATGAGGGCCTCGACGATGGGCTTGGCCTCGTCGATCGGGATGGCGAAGCCGAGGCCGATGGACCCGCCGCCGGCACCGAGCCGACCAGCGGTGTTGATACCGACCACCTTGGCGTCGGCGTTGACCAGCGGGCCGCCGGAGTTGCCGGGGTTGATGGAGGCGTCGGTCTGGATCGCGTCGATGACCGCATCGGTGTCGGACTCGGCGTCGGGCGTGAGGGCCACCGCACGGTTGGTGGCGCTGACGATGCCGCTCGTCACGGTCCGGTTCAGGCCGAGTGGCGATCCGAAGGCGACGACCTCCTCGCCGATCTGCAGATCGGCGGAACTACCGAGGACCGAGACGGTGGGATTCTTCACGTTCTCGACCTTGAGCACCGCGAGGTCGGTCTTGGGATCACGGCCGACGATACGTGCGGCGACGCGCTGCCGGTCGAAGAAGATGACCTCGAGCTTCGCGCTCTTGTCGTTCGCGGCCATCGAGATCACGTGGTTGTTGGTGAGGATGTACCCCGCCTTGTCGATGACGAAGCCCGAGCCGGTCGAGTAGGCCCCGGACGCGCGCACGTCGATGGCGACGACGGACTTCTCGACGGCCCGCGCCACCTCGGCGACCGACGAACGCGGTGCCGATCCGTCGCCGGAGTCGTCGGTCGACAGCTCCACCGAATCGGTGGTCAGCGGGGCCGCGACCTCGGCGGTCCAGCGTCCCATCAGACCGCCGACGAGAGCGATGAGCAGGGCGATGATCGCGAGCGTCGCGAGCGCGCTCCAACTGATTCGGTTGCCCAGCAACACATCCCGAACACCGAGCTTGGGTCCGGGGTCGGTGGCCGGCGCCGACGACGCGGTCGGCAGTGCCGGGTCGACGAGCCGCGCCGGGCTCTCCGGATCACGCCAGGGGTCGTTGCCCCGCGGCTCGTCCTCGGCCTGGCCGTAGGAGGCGAGCGGGTCGCGCTGCAGTGTCTCGTCGGAACCCGGCGGCCGGCCGAAGGCCTCGGCGAGCACCGGGTCCGGATCGGCGACGTGCGGTTGCGGCGCGGAGTGACTGCTCGGCGTTGTCGCGAATGAGCCGCGCACCCCCGAGGGGCGGCCGAAGACCTGCGCTGTCGACGGCGACACCGGAGAGTGCCTCGGGCGTCCGGGCGTCAGGCGTTGCGTGTTCGGGGGTTCTTCGCGGCGCGCGAACTGCGCGTCACCACCGGGAGTCGAGGTGTCCTCGCCCTGCGGTCCGGTTCCGTCGGCCACGTTCACCGACCCCGACGGCGGAAGTTGCGGCCGCGGCCCGTGTCGCGCATGAGCGGGTTCGCGGGCGGGCGCATCGTGTCGCGGGCGCCGGGGATGCCGTCGGTCGGGGTGTCCGAGCCGAGATCGATCTCGCGGGTCGGGATCTGGGAGAGCGCGCCGAGGAGCGACGCGGGCACCGACACCTGGCCGGACTCGCGGAGTCGGGTGCGGGCCAGGGACTGGGCGTCGACGGCCGCCACGCATTCCGGGCAGAGCGCGAGGTGATGGGAGGCACGCGCGTGCGCCGACATGCCGAGTTCGCCGTCGACGAAGGCGGCAACCGCCTCGGGGGCGAGATGTTCGGTGGGTGCGAATCGGCGTCCGCCGGCGGTACCGGGCGCGCGATAGCCGCGATTGGGCAGGAACGACGAGGGGGCCGGAGTCCAGGAGTCGGCGCTCCACGAGGATCGCCGGCGACGAAGATTGGGAGTCGGGGGCTCGACACCGCCGCCCCGGGTCGGACGCCCGCGATCGCCGTCCATCATCGTCGGTCACCCCTCTCCACGACGTGTCCGCCGCAATCCGCTTTCAGCCTTTGCCGAGTCTGTTCGCCACGGTACTCACCGTCGGCGGACCGTGCCGCCACATGTGGCGTGACCGTGCCCGCACGCAACGTCTCAGCTTATCCGAGTCAGACAACGACGCACGTCGACTCGTGGTTCCCCGGCTCCGCGGACGAGTTGTCCGAGGTGAGGCGTCCGACTATCGACCGACGCGGAGCGGCATGTCAGCTGTGCGCCCCGATGGCGACGGAACGGCTGCTGGTGTGCCCCTGGGCGGCGAGGGCGTCGCGGATGCTCTGCCGGCCACGGTGGATGCGGCTGCGGACGGTGCCGAGCTTGACGCCCAGCGTCGCGGCGATCTCTTCGTAGGACAGCCCCTCGATGTCACAGAGGACGACCGCGGCGCGGAAGTCGGGCGCGAGCGAGTCGAGGGCGAGCTGCAGATCGGGATCGAGGTTGGTGGCGTCGAAGATCTGCTGCGGGTCGGGGGTGTCGGCCGGCACGCGGTCGTACTCCTCGGGCAGCGCCTCCATGCGGATCTTGCTGCGGCGGCGGACCATGTCGAGGAACAGGTTGGTGGTGATGCGGTGCAGCCAGCCCTCGAAGGTCCCGGGGCGGTAGTTCGACAGCGATCGGAACACCCGGATGAAGGTCTCCTGGGTGAGGTCCTCGGCGTCGTGCTGGTTTCCCGACAGCCGGTAGGCCAGGCGGTAGACGCGGTCGGCGTGCTCGCGTACCAGTTCGTCCCATGACGGCATCAGCAGTTCGTCGCCGGTGGCGTCGAAACCGGCGGTGCCCGCCGGAACGGCAGGCACGTCTTCGATGGAATCGCGGGAATCGGTCATGGTGGGTGGTCGGTTCCTCTCTCGTGAACACAGCCCGGTGACCCAGAGCACTCACCGTGTGGAACAACGTCGCACCGATCGGGTATTCCCCATTCGGCCGACGTTCACACCGACCTGGAACGGAAATACCGTCAACCGGACGCCCTTACCCTCTCCTACCGGAGTGTGGTCGCCGTATGAGTCGGCTGAGTGTTCCCTGAGGATGTGAAGCGACCCGGATTCGCGCAGGTCGGCGTGCCATGTCCGAGTTGGCCCGACCGGCGGTTAACCTCGACGCGTGACCGAGTCAACCCCGTCCGCCGGCCCCGATCTGATCGCCTACGCCGAGTCGGCGATCGTCGAGGACGATGCCGTCATCGCCGCCCGTGCCCGCGCCGAGGAACTGGGCGCCACGCCCGTGAGCCCTGCGGTCGGTGCGCTGCTCGCGCTTCTGGCCCGTACCGCGGATGCCAAGGCGGTCGCCGAGATCGGGACCGGCACCGGCGTCAGCGGCCTGTGGCTTCTCAACGGCATGGCCGCCGACGGCGTCCTGACCACCATCGACCCCGAGCCCGAACACCACCGCGCCGCGCGGTCGTCGTTCGCCGGGGCCGACATCTCGCCCGGCCGGACACGACTCATCAACGGCACGCCCACCGACGTGCTGCCGCGCCTCTCCGACTCGTCGTACGACCTGGTCTTCATCGACGGCCCGCTGCTGGATCTCCCGCGTTTCGTGACCGAGGCGGTCCGCATGCTGCGCGACGGCGGCGTCGTCGTGGTGCACAACGCGACCGCCGACGGCACGGTGGGCGACCCGTCCCGCACCGACCCGCCCACCGCCGCTGCCCGCGAGGCGGCCCTGCTGATCGCCGACGACGAGCGCCTGCTGCCGGTCGTGATCCCACTCGGGCCCGGCGTGCTGGCCGCCGTCAAGACGCGCTGACCCGGACACGAACCGGGTTCTGGGGCCTCAGACGTCCGTCGAGAAGCGGATTCCGTTGTCGGGGATCTCGATTCCGGGCCACACGCGGGCGCCGCGCAGGAGTTCGCAGCGCGCACCGATGTCCGCGCCGTCGCCGACGACGGTGTCGCGGATCAGTGCCCGCGGGCCGATGCGTGCGCCGAAACCGATGATCGAACGTTCGACGACCGCGCCGGCCTCGATGACCGCGCCGTCGAAGACCACCGCGCCGTCGAGGCGTGCGCGGGGGCCGACTTCGGCACCGCGGCCGACGACGGTGCCGCCGATGAGCAGGGCACCCGGGCCGACGCCCGCACCCTCGTGGACCAGCGACTCACCGCGCCGGTCGCCGAGTGCCGGTGACGGGGCGATGCCGCGAACCAGGTCGGCCGAGCCGCGGACGAAGTCCTCGGGGGTGCCCATGTCGCGCCAGTAGGCGTGGTCGACGTGGGCGTGGACGTGCTTGCCCTCGGTGAGCAGACGCGGGAACACCTCGCGCTCCACCGAGACGGGCACGCCGTACGGGATCGATTCGATGATCTCGCGCTTGAAGACGTAGGTGCCGGCGTTGATCTGGTCGGTCGGCGGGTCCTGCGTCTTCTCCAGGAAGGCTGTGACCCGACCGTCGGCGTCGGTCGGCACGCAGCCGAACGCGCGCGGATCGCTGACCCGCACGAGGTGGATGGTCACGTCGGCGTCGGCCTTGCGGTGGCTGTCGATGACGTCGCGGACGTCGGTGCCGCCGAGTACGTCGCCGTTGAAGACGACGATGGTGTCGGCGGTCAGCTCGTCGAGCACGTTGCGGATGCCGCCGCCCGTGCCGAGCGGCTCGTCCTCGGTGACGTAGCGCAGGCTCAGGCCGAGCTTGGAGCCGTCGCCGTAGTACTCGCTGAACGTCTCGGCTTTGAAGGAGGTGCTGAGGACGACGTCGCGGATGCCGGCGGCGTGGATTCGCGACAGCAGGTGGGTGAGGAAGGGCAGGCCCGCGGTGGGCAGCATCGGCTTGGGCGCCGAGAGGGTGAGCGGACGGAGCCGAGTGCCCTTGCCGCCGACGAGGACGACCGCCTGGACGTCCCCGGCGACCGGACCCGATCCCCCGACGGATTCACTCCCCACCGAGTCGCGCACGGTGTACTGATCCACTTGATCGGTCCCTTCTTCGTGATGATCGGTACTCACTTCAGCACCTATCCGTTGTTTTCGCTCGTCGGGGTGTTCTGAGCCGACAATGCTCGGCGGGCGGCCCGTACCGCGAGGCGGGAGCGCACGGCCAACCCGGCCCGCAGCGCGAGCCGCAGCGGAGCGCGTAGGACGCCGGTGTTGCGGTCGGCCTGGAACCGGTATGCGCTCTCGTGGTGCGCGGGCAGCATCTTCTCCGGGTGCCGGCCCGCGCTGTGGCCCTTGGTGTGCACGATCTCCGCCGAGGGGACGTAGACGTTCTGCCACCCGGCCTTGCCGAGGCGGTCGCCGAGGTCGACGTCCTCCATGTACATGAAGTAGCGCGGGTCGAAACCGCCGACGGCGTCGAAGGCCTTGCGGCGCATCAACAGGCACGAGCCGGAGAGCCAGCCGACGGCACGTTCCGACGGGGCCTCGTCGTCGGCGCGATAGGCCGCGGTCCACGGGTTGGACTTCCACACCGTGCCGAGGATGGCGTGACCGGTACCGGAGACGAGGTCGGGGACGCGACGCGCCGACGGGTAGACGGTGCCGTCGGGTTCGCGGATCAGCGGTCCGAGGGACCCGGCACGCGGCCAGCGGTGCGCGGCGGCGAGCAGCTCGTCGATCGAGCCGGGCTTCCACTCGACGTCGGGGTTGGCGATGAGCACGAACTCGATGCCGGGATCGAGTTCGGCGACCCCGCGGTTCATCGCACGCCCGTAGCCGAGGTTGCCGCCGGTCCGGACCAGCGTGACGGACTCGTAGTCCTGCTCGGCCTTCTCGGGTGCGCCGTCGTCGGAGCCGTTGTCGGCGATGATGACCTGCGGCATCACGTCGGTCACGGCGTCGAGACTGCGAAGGAATGTCGCGAGGTGATCACCGGAGGAGTAGGTCACCGTGACGACGGCTAGCTGAGCGGGCACCGGCTCAGGGTAACGAACCCTCTGACTCGGCGATCGACGCGTGCAGCGCGGCACGCCAGTCCCGCAGCGGGGTCAGCCCTGCCGCGGCCCAGGAACGCCCGGACAGCACCGAGTAGGCCGGGCGCGGTGCCGGGCGCGGGAACTCCGCCGTGGTCGTGGGCAGTACGCGTGACCGTTCGGCGCCGACCTCCTCGAAGACGGCTGCGGCCACGTCGAACCAGGTCGCGCGGCCCGCGTTGGTGGCGTGCAGGACGGCTCCGGCGACCTCGGCGCGGGGCCCGGCGGCCACGAGTTCCCACAACCCGTCGGCGAGGTCGATGCAATAGGTGGGTGAACCGAGCTGGTCGTCGACGACCGACACGGTCTCGCGCGCCTGCTCGAGACGCCGCATCGTCCCCACGAAGTCGCGGCTCTCGGGCCCGCCGGTGTACACCCAGGCGGTGCGCACGACGGTGGCGCGCGGGTCCGCATCGAGGACGGCGCGTTCGCCCGCGAGTTTGGTGGCCCCGTAGACGGTGGCCGGTTCGCCGCTCACGTCGTCGGGTTCGTAGCCATCGGGACGGTCTGAGGCGGGTGCGGCACCCGGGAACACGTAGTCGGTGGAGACGTGGATCAGCCATGCCCCCGCGGCGGCGGTGTGGGCCGCGAGCACGGCGGGACCGGTGGCGTTGACGCGGCGGGCGCCGTCGACGTCCGACTCGGCGCCGTCGACGTCGGTGTAGGCGGCGCAGTTGACGACGACGTCATCGGGCCCGAGGTCGCCGAGCGCGGCCGCAACCGACGGCTCGTCGGCGATGTCGATGTCGGCGGAGGTCAGGGATCGACACACCACGGAGTCGGGCGCCTGGGCCGACCTCCCCTGGAGTGCGGTGCCGAGCTGACCGCCGGCGCCGACGATGTACACGGTGGGGGTGCTGGGCGTGACGCGCATGCGCACCATCGTGCCGCAGACCCTGGTGGGCCACGACTCCACGGTCATCCACGTGACGACCGCTACTCGACTCCTCGGCGTTGCGTTCTCGGATTCCCGAATCACTTCAGTAGCCTGACGACAGCACAACACCAACTTTCACTTCTGCACCGACAATCCCATGGCGCGGACCTACCGGCGCCACCGTCGAGCAGCATGACGAACTCGAAAGGGACCGCTGACCAGTGGATTCACCATCCGACGGCGCACGTGGGCGGCCGCGTCCCCGGCGTGCGGTACCGCCGGAGCCGGGCAGCCGGCGCACTCCGGATGCCGACAACGGCCGACGGCCGGTGCGCGGCGAACGCGCTGGTGAACCGGGGCGGCCTCCCCACGGTGCCCGCCCGCGTCCCGTGGACGCCGAGGCGGCCGGTCCCCGACGCCGCGTGGTTCGGCGTGCTCCCGAGGCACCGACGCGTGCCGATTCCGCGGAGCGGGCGCGACGCCAGCCACCTCCGGAACGTATCCCCGCCCGCGACGCCGAGGGCATGCCCCGACGACGCCCCGGCGAGGAGCGTGATCCTCGCCGGCGTGTCCCACCGCAGGATCCTGCGTCCCCCCGCCGTCCGCGTCGTGCCGACGAGCCTCTCGGTCGACGCTCGTCCGGCGAGATCCACACGCGCTCGAAGCCCGCCGAACGCCGGCGACCCGCACCTGAGGACCCCACACCTCGGGACACCGCCCGCAAGCGTCGACCCCGTCCCGACCCCGGGCAGGCTCCCGCGAAGAAGAGCGCCGCGAAGAAGGCAGCCCCGACGAAGGCAGCCGGACCGCGGAAGGCAGCGTCGCCGAAGTCGCCCGCCCGGAAGGCAGCCTCTCCCAAGGCGACTGCCGGTGAGGGCACGGTCGAGACCGGCTCCCCCGAGAAGGGCGCGCCGAAGTCCGGAACACCGAGGACGGGCGCACCGGCGACGCCGCCGACCGCACCGCCCGGCACCTCGACGCGCCCTCGCGCCGGTTGGGCGTCCGGAGCCGGCTGGGGCCGCGCGCTGATCGCGATCGCATCGGTCGCCGTGCTGCTGTGCACCGGCTACGCCTGGAACACGATGTCCGATCTGGAGACTCGCATCACGCAGCTCGGTGGACTCGGCCTGGGCGGCGCGAAGGACGGCGCCGTCGACATCCTGTTGGTGGGCACCGACTCCCGCACCGACGCGAAGGGCAACCCGCTCTCGCCGGAGGAGATCAAGCTCCTCCGTTCGGGCGAGGAGGTCGCCACCAACACCGACACCATCCTGTTGGTGCGCATCCCCGAAGACGGTTCGTCGGCCACCGCGATCTCGATCCCGCGTGACTCGTACGTCGACGTTCCCGGAATCGGCATGAGCAAGATCAACGCCGCCTACGGCACCACCCGCGAAGGCGTGCGCGCCCGTGCCGTCGAAGCCGGGCAGTCACCTGAGGAAGCGGAGAAGGAAGGCACGCTCGCGGGCCGGAAGGCGTTGGTGGACACCGTCACCAACCTCACCGGCGTCCAGGTCGACCACTACGCGGAGGTCGGTCTGCTCGGTTTCGTCCTGCTGACCAATGCGGTCGGCGGCATCGACGTCTGCCTCAACGCACCGGTTCGGGATCCGTTGAGCGGCGCCCGATTCCGCAAGGGTGTCCAGACGCTCAACGGCCCCCGCGCGCTGAGCTTCGTGCGCCAGCGCCACGGACTCCCCCGCGGCGACCTCGACCGCATCACCCGTCAGCAGGCCTTCATGGCCTCGCTGACCCAGAAGGTGCTGTCCGCAGGCACTCTCACCGACCCGGGCAAGCTCTCCGAGATGCAGAACGCGGTGGCGCGCTCCATCGTGATCGACGACGGCTGGAACATCATCAGCTTCGCCGAGCAGCTGAAGGACCTCAGCGGCGGGCGGGTGAAGTTCGCGACGATCCCGATCGTCACCGAACAGGGCTGGAGCGAGGACGGTCTGCAGTCCGTCGTCGAGGTCGACCCGCAGGCGGTGAAGACCTACACCAGCGATCTCCTCACGCCCAAGCAGACGGGCGGTGACACCCAGCGCGGCGACTTCAAGGTCGACGTCGTCAACGCCGGCACGATCGACGGACTCGGGTCCAATGTGGCGAACATCCTGACCAACAAGGGTTATCAGTCCGGTGAGACCTCCAGCGGCAAGGCCGACACCAAGGACTCGGTGGTCTACGCCAAGGAGAACGGTGACGCCGCCCGCCTGCTCGCCAAGGACCTCGGCGGCGTGAAGGTCGTCGAGGACCCGAAGCTCGCCGACGACCGACTCAAGGTGATCCTCACCAACACCTACGCCGGTCCGGGCGGGCTCGGCGACACCGGTGACCAGACCGACAACACCCCGGCCAGTGAGCGCGTCGGCAACAAGCGGCCGCCGATCACCGCCGGGAACGAGGGGCCGATGTGCGTGAACTGAGCACTCATGACACCGTCGCCGACGCGATCTTCGGTGCGGTGACCGATCATTCGCGTCCGCTGCTGACCTACTACGACGAGGCGACGGGCGAGCGCACCGAGCTGTCGGCGGCCACCCTCGGCAACTGGGCGGCCAAGACCGCCAACTATCTGGTGGACGAGATCGGCGTGGACGCCGGGGATGTCGTCGTGGTGGACCTGCCCGAGCACTGGCAGACCGCCGGAATCCTGCTCGGCGCACTGTGGTCCGGCGCCGATGTCCGCATCCCGGGACCGGACGCCACCGCGGCCGCGTCGGAACCGCTGGTGGTCTTCACCTCTCGCGACCGTCTCGACGACCATCCCGATGCCGACGAGGTCGTGGTGGCATCACTCGATCCGTTCGCGCTGCCCCTGCGGGATCTCCCGCCCGGGATCGGCGACTACGGCAGCGTCGTGCGGGTGCACGGCGACCAGTTCGTCTCGCGGTCCCCCGCCGTCGAGGCGCTCGACGGCACCCCGACGGCCGAGGTGATCTCCGAAGCCCGCACGGTCGCCGAGCGCGACGGCATCGCCGCCGGTACCCGCGTGGTGTCGACGCGCCCCTGGCACACCGCGTCAGGCGTTCTCGCCCACCTGCTCGCACCGATGATCGCCGGAGGCAGTCTCGTGCACGTCGCCAACGCGACCGCGGAGCGGGTGACCGCGATCGCCGAGGTCGAGAAGGCCGGCGTCGTCTTCGCCGAATAGCTGCAAATGCCGCACGGCCCGCAAGATCGGAGCTGATACGGCACAGTGGGGACATGCGACTACCTGACGCACTGGCCCGATTCAACAAGATCGTCACCAATCCGATACAGCGGATGTGGGCACCTCACCTGCCACCGTTCGCCATGGTCGAGCACGTTGGCCGCAAGTCCGGGAAGACGTATTCGATCCCGGTGCTGGCCTGGGTCGACCGGGACAAGCTCACCATCGTTCTCACGTACGGCAGGCACACCGACTGGGTGCGCAACGTGCAGGCGGCCGGTTCCTTCGCCATCGTCCGCAAGGACAAGCGTTATCGGGTCACCGGGCCCCGCGTCGTGCCGTCGGACTCCACCGACCTCGCCGGCGGCGCCAAGATCTTCGCGATGCCCTTCGAGTCGGCGCTCCTCGGCACCCTCCACAAGGACTGACCCGCGATGGCCGACGATCCGCTCGACGACTTCACCGCGGAGGACGTAGCGCTGCGCGGTGACACCCGCCGCGTCTACCGCAAGGGCACGGGCCCCGCGGTCATCGTGATCGCCGAGATGCCGGGCATCAGCCCGAAGGTCGCGAATGTGGCCCGACGCATCGCAGATCTCGGCGCCACGGCCGTCATGCCGTCGCTGTTCGGCGTCGACGGTCAGGACCCGCGACCGGACAATCTCGGCCGTGTGGGAGCGGTGCGAAACATGCTGGGCACCATCGCCAAGACCTGCATCACCCGCGAATTCACCATCCTCGCAACGGGAAAGACATCACCGGTCGCAGCATGGCTGCGCGAACTCGCCGCCCGCGAGCACGACCGCTGCGGCGGCCCCGGGGTGGGCGCGGTCGGGATGTGTTTCACCGGCGGCTTCGCGCTCGCGATGGCGACCGACGAACGGATGCTGGCGCCGGTGCTCTCGCAGCCGTCGTTGCCGTTCGCGGTGCTTCCCGGGCGCGCCCGCGCGATCGACGTCGACGCCGCCGATCTCGCCAAGGTGCAGGCGCGGTGCGCTCGCGGTCTCGAGGTGATGGGTCTGCGCTTCGCCGGCGATCAACTCTCGCCGCGGTCGCGATTCGCCTATCTCCAAGAGCTTCTCGGCGACTCGTTCATCGGGATCGAACTCCCCGACGACGCGGCGAACCCGGATTCGATGTTCCCCCGGCCGCATTCGGTGCTGACCGAGGACCTCTACGACGAACCCGGACAACCCACCAGGGAGGCGTTCGACCGGGTGCTGCACTTCTTCACCGACAAACTCGGTCTGCAGCCCACCACTCCGGAATCGCCTGCCGGACAGGGCTAGTCGCCGAGCAGTTCCTGCTGCAGGGCGGCATCCTTGTCGAGGACCATCTGCTCGAGGCCCTTCTGGAAGGACACCATCCGTTCCTGCAGGGCGGGGTCGGACGAGGCGAGGATGCGCACGGCGAGCAGACCGGCGTTGCGCGCGCCGCCGACCGAGACGGTCGCGACGGGCACGCCTGCGGGCATCTGCACGATCGACAGCAGCGAGTCGAGTCCGTCGAGGTGACGCAGCGGCACCGGCACACCGATGACCGGGAGCGGGGTCGCCGAGGCGACCATGCCCGGAAGATGCGCTGCCCCACCGGCTCCCGCGATGATGACCTCGATACCGTTGGCGGCGGCGCCGGCGGCGTAGTCGAGCATTCGCTGCGGGGTGCGGTGCGCGGAGACGACACCCACCTGGAACGGCACGTCGAATTCGGCGAGCGCCTCCGCGGCGGCCTTCATCGTCGGCCAGTCGGAGTCGCTGCCCATGATCAGGCCCACGCGGGGACCCCGGAACTCTGCGGTCTCACTCATGAATGCACATCCCATCCGTCGGTCCACGTCGCGTGCGACATCCACTGCGCGGCACGCTCGGCGCGCTCACGCACCGATTCCATCGATTCACCCTGGCGGCCGACGACGTTCACGTGGCCGATCTTCCGGTCGCGACGCTCGCCCTTGCCGTACAGATGCACCTTCGCCTCGGGCATGCGCGCCATCAGGTGGTGAAGACGTTCGTCCATGGACATCTCCGGGGCGGTCGGCGCGCCCAGGATGTTGGCCATCACGGTCAGCGGCGAGGTCGGTGCGGTGTTGCCCAGCGGGTAGTCGAGGACGGCACGCAGATGCTGCTCGAACTGCGAGGTGACCGCGCCGTCCATCGTCCAGTGACCGCTGTTGTGCGGACGCATCGCGAGTTCGTTGACGACGAGCTCGCCGTCGACGGTCTCGAAGAGTTCCATCGCCATGACGCCGACCACACCGAGTTCGTCGGCGAGCCGCAATGCCATCTGCTGTGCCTGCTCGGCGACCGCGTCGGAGAGATCCGGTGCGGGTGCGAGGACGACGGCGCACTGGCCGTGACGCTGGATCGTTTCCACGACCGGCCACGCCGCGCCCTGCCCGAACGGGGACCGGGCGATCATCGCCGACAGTTCGCGCCGCATCGGCACCTTCTGCTCGGCCAGCAGCGCCGGAGCATCGGACGGGTACTCGTCGAAGACCGCGAGCGCCTCGTCGGCGCCGTCGACCAGCCAGACCCCACGGCCGTCGTAGCCGCCACGGACCGCCTTGATGACGATCTCCCAGTTGTTGGCCTCGCCGAACTCGATGAGACGTGCGCGGGCGGCGGCATGGTCGCCGGCGAGATCGGCGAACGCCGGTACCGGCAGACCCAGCTCGGCCAGGCGAACGCGCATGGCCAGCTTGTCCTGGGCGAAGTGCAGCGCCTTCGACGGCGGCAGGACCGCCACCCCGTCGGCTTCGAGTGCCTCCAGGTGGCGCAGCGGCACACCCTCGTGGTCGAAGGTCAGTGCGGCGGCACCCGCGGCCGCGCGGCGGAGGTCGTCGAGTTCGTCGTGCGAGCCGAGGACGATGTCGGCGCTCACCTGTGCGGCGGGATCGGACTCGGATGCGGCCAGGACACGCAGACACTGTCCGAGGGCGATCGCCGCCTGATGGGTCATCCGGGCGAGTTGTCCGCCACCGATCATCGTGACCTTCGGCATACCCGACGCCGCCCCGGCAGTGCGCGCCGTTTCAGGAGTGGGTGGCACCGTGGAATTCGAGGTCACAGGCCCGGGCACAGGCGCTCCATCCGGCTCGCGTGGATTCACGCGAACCATCGTGGCACGTCGGGTCGGTCATCCGCACAACCGCCCGGAGAACTGTCCCCGGTGTTTTGTTTCGTACACTCAGATCTTGTGCCATTGATCGACGAGCTGATCGCTCGCCTCCCAGCGCCGGTCCGACGGCTCGTGATGCGGCACCACGAACTCATCAAGTTCGCGATGGTCGGCGGCACCACGTTCATCTTCGACCTCGCCATCTTCTACAGCCTGAGCCTCACGATCCTCGAGACCAAGCCGGTGATCGCCAAGGTCATCGCCGGTGTGCTGGCGACGATCCTCAGCTACATCCTCAACCGCGAGTGGGCCTTCAAGAACCGCGGCGGCCGGGAACGGCACCACGAGGCGCTGCTGTTCTTCATCATCAGCGGGATCGGCGTCATCCTCCAGGCCGCACCGTTGTTCGTCGGGAACAACGTGTTCGACATGCGGTCCAACCTGAGTGTGTCCGAGGTCGTGGTCGTCGACTTCATCCTCGGTTACGTCATCGGCAACCTGATGCAGATGGCCTTCCGGTTCTGGGCGTTGCGCAAGTTCGCGTTCCCGGAGGAGCTCCTGCGCGGCGGCGATGCCGGGTCCACCGACCTGCACCCGACGCTCGCCGAACTCAACGATGAGGAACTCGGTCACGCGTGACGTCGGTGTCCGAGTCGTCCTGGCCCGGATCCTCCTGCTCGCCCGGCTCCTCGCCGTACCCGCTGGCATACCGGGCCGGGACGACGATCGCGAAGACCGGGGGACGTCGCACGGTGAGTTCCAGTCGTCCTCCGTCGGCCTCGATCAGCGCCCGCGCCAGAGACAGTCCGACGCCGCTGCGACCGGCGCCCGGCCGCTTCCCTGCCGAGAAACCGCGCCGGAAGATGTGCGCGGAGATCTCGTCGGCCACCCCCTCGCCCTCGTCGGCGACCGTGATACGGACCAGTTCGCCGGCCTGCAGCGTGCTCACGTCGATCCGACACATCCCGCGGCCGTGCTGTAGGGCGTTGTCGACCAGCACGCTGACCGCCTCGCGAAGCCGCCCGGACTGCGAGGTGAGTGCCTGCGGCGCCCCGTCGACCTCGACGGTCAGCTGACGGCCCTGTGCCTCGAAGGCGTGGCGGAAATCCTCGACCAGCGTGGTGAGCATCTCCCCGACGTCGATGAAGTGCGGAGCCGGTTCGTCGGCGCGCGAGGCCTCCACCAGTTCGTCGAGTTCGGTGGCGAGTCGTTCGACCTGATCGAGCGCGGCCTCCGCCTCGGTGACCACTGCCGGGTCGTCGTGCAGCGTCAGCTCCTCGAGTCGCAGCTGGATGGCGGTCAGCCGGCTGCGCAGCTGATGCGATGCGTCGCCGGCGATCTCGCGTTCCCGCTCGAGTCGCAGTGCTTGCGCGGTGTTGGCGTCGGCGAGCGCCCGAGACACCCGGTCGAGTTCGGCGATGCCGTACATCTTCCATTCGGTGCGGAAGTCGGCGCGCCCGAGCGTCGCCGCCCGGTCGGCGAGATCGGTCAGGGGGTCGACGATCCGGCCGGCGGTCACCGCGGCCACCACCGAACCGCCGATCACCGAGGTGAGGACGACCAGCAGGACGATCCCCGTCGCGGTCAGCTGGTCGTCGCGGACCTTGTCGCGCGGGATGGACAGGGTCAGCGTGCCGGCAGCGCCCAGGCCGATGGATTCCGACAGCCGGGGACCCCCGATGTCAGCACCCACGACCATCCGCTGACTCGTGCCCTCCAGATCGGGATAGGTGATCGTCAGGCGGCCGTTCGGCGGCAGGAGCAATTCGAACGACTCCCGGTTGACGGAGTCGCGCGGGATACGACCGTCGGCGCCCTCCTCGCGGATGAGCTGATCGGCGATGATCTTGAGCCGGTTGTCCAGATCCTGGTGGGCGTTCTCGGCGACCCACCACCAGGCCACCACGCTCAAGGGAATGCCGAGCAGACAGCCGACCGCGATCAGGACGGCGATCATCGTGGTGAGCAGGCGTCGGCGCATGGAAGCCGGGTGGCGCATCGAAGGCGGTCGGATGGGCATCGGCTCAGGGGTCGAACCGGAAACCGACACCGCGCACCGTCACGATGTGCCGCGGGCGACTGTGACGGTCGTCGCCGATCTTCCGGCGCAGCCACGAGATGTGCATGTCGAGGGTCTTCGACGACCGCAGATCCGCCGACCCCCAGACCTCGGTGAGGATCTCCTCGCGCGTCACGACCTCACCGGCACGCTCCATCAGGAATCGCAGAAGGTCGAATTCGCGGTTCGCCAGGGTGAGGTCCTGTCCGTCGGCGAGAACGCGGCGTGCCCGGGCATCCAGCCGGATCTCACCGCCCTCGAGCACCTCGTCACCGTCGCCGGGCTGGCGGCGCCGCAGTAGGGCGCGTACGCGGGCGAGGAGTTCGGCAAGCCGGAAGGGTTTGCCCACGTAGTCGTCCGCGCCGGCGTCGAGGCCGACGACGAAGTCCACCTCGTCGGTGCGCGCGGTGAGCATGAGGACCGCGAGTGCGGGCCGCTGGGCGCGTACCCGCCGGCAGACCTCGAGTCCGTCGAGGACCGGTAGCCCGAGGTCGAGGATGAGGAGTTCGTAACGGCTGTCGAGCGCCTTCTCGAGCGCGTCGGCGCCGGTGCTCACGACCTCGCACCCGTATCCCTCACGGGTCAGCGCGCGTGCGAGCGGTTCGGCGATCGCGGCGTCGTCCTCGGCGAGCAGCACGTTGGTCAACGCTCCCGCGCCCCTCTGTTCTCGGGACGGTCGGCGGGTCCGTCCGGGTCGCCGTAGCCGTCGTCGGGGTGATCGTCGTCGGCGTACATCTCGAGCACCTCGTGGTAGAGCAGCGAGTGGACCTTCTCCACCTGCGGGATGTCGTCGAAGGACAGCGGTTCGTCGGAGGCCGACTCGATGACCAGCGTGCCGGTCCGCAGCATCCGGTCGATGACGCCGTGGCGGAATTCGACGGTGTTGATGCGCCGGATCGGGATGTCGATCCCGGAGCGCGTGAGGATTCCGTTGCGGAACATCACCCGGCGGTCGGTCAGCACGAAGTGCGTTGTCTTCCAGGACAGCAGCGGCCGGACGAAGTACCAGACGAGGCCGAGCGCCCACGCCACACCGACGACGATCAGCAGCACCGTCCGCGGGGTCGGGCCCAGCGACGATCCGGTGATCACGCCGGCCAGGACACCCGCGGCCGCGGTGATGATCGCGAACAGCAGGAACGGGCCGAGCAGACACTTCCAGTGTGGGTGCCGGTGGAGAACCACACGTTCACCGGGCGCCAGGTTCTCCCGCGGGTAAGCCATGCGGCTCAGCATAATCGGGACGGGCGTGCCCGGGGGGCACGCTGAGTAGACTGCGAGGCACCAGTACCGATCGACTGCCGGGCACGTTGGGGCGGTCGGCGAGGAGAATGTGATGACCTACCAGGACCCGCGGGGCCCGCACCGCGATCCCGATCCCCGGACCGCCCGCTACGAGTCCGGCTACAACCCCGATTCGCGTGCCTACAGCCAGCAGGGTGCGCCCTACGAGGAACCGTATCGCGACCAGTACCCCGCCGAGCCGTACGGCGGCGGGTACGCCGAGCAGCCGCGGCCGGACCGGGCGCCGCGACGCGGACCCGACGTCAACCCGGTGACCTTCGCCGGCGGGGTGGTGATGACCGGTGTGGTCACCGGCCTGGCGGCCTGGCTGGTCGCGTGGATCATCTCGGCCTTCGTCGAGAAGGTGAACGAGTCCGGCAAGCTCGGGGTGTGGAATCCGGTGGCGGCCAGCGAGATCTGGTTCGGCGTCGTCGGATTCCTGTGCGCACTCGCCGCGGGCGCCCTCTGGTACGTGCTGCAGCTGATCACGCCGGCGCCCAACCAGTTCTACCGGTGGATCGTCGGGCTGCTGCTGGTCGCCGCGGTGCTGATCCCGATCCTCACCTATCAGCAGACCTCGGTCGGCATCGAGACCGCGATCCTGCACTTCGTCATCGGCCTGCCACCGCTGACGATCATCCCCGCGATGGGCATCAAGAGCCTGCAACGCTAGGTCCCGCCTGTCGCCGGCTGAGCCCCGTCGAAGTCAGACCGGCCGCAGGTGCGTGACGTCGCCGGCGGCCGCGATCACCTGCCGCCCGTCGGCGTCGACGACGATCCGCCCGGATGCGTCGACGCCGGTCGCGGTGCCGACGACCTCCTCGTCGCCGGGCAGCACCAGACGTACTCGGCGCCCGATGGTGTCGCTGTCCTCCCGATACCGCGCCGCGAGTCCGTCGACGTCGTGCGGCCAGAGGTCGAGGAGCTCCGACAACGCCCGCAGGTACGACGCCGCGAGCTCGGTGAGCGGTATGTCCTTGCCGGTCACCAGCTGCAACGACGTCGCGGTCGGGACCGGCAGTTGGTCCTGCGTCATCGTCGTGTTGAGGCCGGTGCCGATGACCGCCACTCCCCCGTCCCCGCCGCGGGTGTGGGGCGAACGCGTGTACTCCGACAGGATTCCGGCGGTCTTGCGCCCGTCGATCAGGACGTCGTTGGGCCACTTGAGGGTCGGCCGCACGTCCACCGCCTCGCCGATGCCCTGAACGGCGGCGAGCCCGGCCAGCAGCGACAGCCAGCCGAGGTGTTCGGTGTGCTCACCGACCTCCACCGCCGCCGACATCGCCAGCTGGGTCCCGCGCGGTGCGGTCCACGTCCGAGCGTGACGTCCGCGGCCCGCGGTCTGGTCGGTGGTCAGGCGCACCGTTCCGTCGATGGGTTCGGTGGCCGCGCGTGTCACGAGATCGGCGTTGGTCGACCCCGTCGCGTCGACCACCTCGATCCGGTGCCAGCGCGTGTCGGCGAGTCGGGTCCGGAGCAGCTCGGCGTCGAGGGTCATGCCTGAAGAACCTACTGGGTGTTCGGCGTGGTGATGACCGCCGATGTGCGCCCCTCCGTGCCGCAGCCGGGTGAGACGAAACGCGCTGGACACGCGGGCCGATGGCCACGTGCAACCGTGCAGGCCGATCCCCACCGACCGATCGCTCGGGAACCTGAGGGATATCTCACGTTGATCCGGTTGACGTGGCTCACACCCGGGTAGTTAGCATCGACAGTCATGACCACAGCTTCACGCGACGATTCCGCCGCTCCCGACATCCACACGACAGCGGGGAAGCTCGCCGATCTGCGCAATCGCCTCGAAGAGGCGAAGCACCCCGTGGGCGAGGCCGCCGTCGAGAAGACCCATGCGAAGGGCAAGCTGACCGCCCGCGAGCGGATCACCCATCTGCTCGACGAGGGTTCGTTCGTCGAACTCGACGCGTTGGCCAAGCACCGCAGCACCAACTTCGGTCTCGCCGAACGTCGACCGGTCGGAGACGGTGTGGTCACCGGCTACGGCACGATCGACGGCCGCGAGGTCTGCATCTTCTCGCAGGACGCCACCGTCTTCGGCGGCAGCCTCGGTGAGGTCTACGGCGAGAAGATCGTCAAGGTCATGGATCTGGCCATCAAGACCGGCCGCCCGCTGATCGGCATCAACGACGGCGCCGGTGCCCGTATCCAGGAGGGCGTGGTCTCGCTCGGTCTGTACGGCGAGATCTTCCACCGCAACGTCCGCGCCTCGGGTGTCATCCCCCAGATCTCGCTGATCATGGGTGCCGCCGCCGGCGGCCACGTGTACTCGCCCGCGCTGACCGACTTCGTGGTCATGGTCGACAAGACCAGCCAGATGTTCATCACCGGCCCCGACGTGATCAAGACCGTCACCGGTGAAGAGGTCACGCAGGAAGAACTCGGCGGTGCGACCACCCACATGGCGAAGTCGGGCACCGCACACTACGTCGCCTCGGACGAGGAGGACGCGCTCGAGTACGTCAAGGAGCTCCTGAGCTACCTGCCGAGCAACAACCGCGCCGACGCACCTCGCCTGCCGGTCGCGCAGCCGGCCGCCGGGTCGATCGAGGACACTCTGAACGACGAGGACCTCGAACTCGACACGCTCATCCCGGACTCGCCGAACCAGCCGTATGACATGCACGAGGTCATCCGTCGCATCCTCGACGACGACGAGTTCCTCGAGATCCAGGCCGATTACGCGAAGAACATCATCGTCGGCTACGGCCGCGTCGACGGCCGCAGCGTGGGCATCGTCGCCAACCAGCCGACCCAGTTCGCCGGCTGCCTCGACATCGACGCCTCGGAGAAGGCCGCCCGCTTCGTGCGCACCTGCGACGCCTTCAACATCCCGATCGTCACCCTGGTCGACGTCCCCGGCTTCCTGCCCGGCACCGACCAGGAGTACCGCGGCATCATCCGACGCGGCGCCAAGCTGCTCTACGCGTACGGCGAGGCGACGGTCGGCAAGATCACGGTCATCACCCGTAAGGCCTACGGCGGCGCGTACGACGTCATGGGCTCCAAGCACATGGGCGCCGACGTGAATCTCGCGTGGCCGACCGCACAGATCGCCGTCATGGGTGCCTCCGGCGCCGTCGGCTTCGTCTACCGCAACCAGCTCAAGGACGCTGCCGCGAAGGGCGAGGACGTCGACGCACTGCGCCTCGAGCTGCAGCAGGAGTACGAGGACACCCTCGTCAACCCGTACGTCGCCGCGGCCCGCGGTTACGTCGACGCGGTCATCCCGCCGAGCCACACCCGCGGCCAGATCGCGACCGCGCTCAAGCTGCTCGAGCGCAAGATGGTCAACCTGCCGCCGAAGAAGCACGGAAACATCCCGCTGTGAGTGAGAGCGCCGTGAACGAGAGCACCGAGAAGCCGTTCCTGACCGTCGTCAACGGCAATCCGACCGCCGAGGACCTCGCCGTGCTGGTGAGCGTCCTGGCCGGCGCGGGTGCCGGCGGTGGCGAGCCGGAACCGGAGATCCGCAACGACTGGGGTCGCCCCGTCGATCGTCTGCGTCCGCAGTGGGGCGCACCGTCGAGCTTCACCAACCTGCGCTACTGACACGTGCCTGATTCCCTGATCGGGTCGAGTACACACGAGACCGGGCCGGCCACCGCCGGCCCGGTCTTCGTGCTCGGGTCGGCGTCCCCGGCCCGCCTCCGGGTGCTGCGCGCCGCGGGCGTCGAACCGGTGGTCCGTGTCTCGGACGTCGACGAGGACGCGGTGCTTGCCCAGTTGCCGCCCGGCACCCCCGCCGATGCCGTGGTCGCCGCCTTGGCGCGGGCGAAGGCCGAGGCCGTCGCCTCGCTCCCGGAGATCGCCGGTGCGGCCCAGAACGGCGAGACGGTCGTGGTCATCGGCTGTGACTCGATGCTCCTTCTCGGTGACCGGCTCCTCGGCAAACCGCACACCCCCGAACGTGCGCTGGCCCAGTGGGCCGAGATGCGCGGACGCAGCGCCGACCTACTCACCGGCCATCACCTCATCCGGCTGAACCCCACCACCGGGTCCGCCACCGCGACCGGGACCTCCTCCACCACAATCCATTTCACCGACGCCCACGACGACGTGATCGCGCGCTACGTGGACAGCGGCGAACCGTTGCAGGTCGCGGGTGCGTTCACCCTCGACGGGCTCGGCGGCTGGCTCGTCGAGCGCATCGACGGCGACCCGTCGTCGGTGATCGGGATCGGCCTACCGCTGGTGCAACGCCTGCTGACCGAGGTCGGGCTGTCGGTCACCGACTTCTGGCTGCACTGAGCTGATCGACCTCGAAGAACCCCGGCCGGTACCGCCCGGCGTGCTCGCGAAATTCGTCCCCGTGAGCACCCTCGGAGGGCACATTGCCCCCGTAAGCCCCTGAGGGGGACGAGATTTACGCCCCGCCGTGTGCAATCCCCCGAGGCCCGCTGCACGGCGGCCCAGGTTGACGTCGCGCGCGACCTCAACCTGTGGGAACGACGTCGGCCGAGGTCGAACAGCCGGGCCGATGTCGCATGCGATCTCATTCCGCCCGAGCCTCGAAGGGTCAGCTCACCTCGAAGAACTCCGGCCAGTACCGCTGGAGGCAGTCCACCGGCTGCCCCTGCCGATTGAACTGCGGGCCGGTGAGTCCGATGGTCAGCGCCCGCGCCCGTTCGACCGCCGATCCGTGGCCCATCGCGCCGCCGGTGTCACCGATGATCGGAAGAAGCGTCGCGACCTGCAGGATCTCCTTGGGTCCCAACCCGTCACGCTGGTAGGCGGTGGCAGCCCAGTTCGCGGCCAGGCAGTCGGCGAACAGCTCGCTGTTCTTGCCCTGCGGCAGGCGTCGTTCCGGGATGTCGAAGGCCTCGGCCATCCGGAAGACGACGTTGTGCCCGTACTCGTGGGCGACGACGATGGCCGCGGTGAAGTCGCCGACGATCGGCGACGGCACCCCGAAGACGTTCCCGTCCCAGATGGCGGCGAAGGTGTCGACCGGCAGCACGATGCTGCCCTCGGTCTCCTGCCCCTGCCCGTTGGGTTCCTCGTCCACACCGCAGAAGAAGGCGTTGGCCTCGTCGGACGGGATCCGGTTCGACGCCCCGTCCTCGTCGATGCACTCGGTGGCGAACGAGGTGCCCGACTCGATCAGCACGCGTCCCGGTGCGGGGTCACCCCAGCCGAGTTCGCCGAACCATCCGCCCCAGGTCGCATCGAGGTCGTCGAGCAGCGTGGTGAGGTACTTCGGTACCGCGGTGTCGACGTTGGACGAGTTCACCCCGCTGGTCATGAGTTCCGCCGACGGCGTCGCCAGCTCAGGGCAGTCGTCCGGACTGCAGCGAGTGGGGTCGGCGTTGCTCGGCGTCGACGACGGGATCCTCGACCGCGACGGCGAACTCGGGGTCGGCGACCCCGGTGAGGAGGAGGTCGACGCCGACGACGACGGCGCCGGACTCGACGAGTCGTCGGAGGAGATGAGCGAACATCCGCTCGTCGCGGCGAGCACCGCCACCGCCAACGGGACGCCCCACCGCGCCAGTCGCGAGACACTCCGGCGCTCCACGCGAGCCCCACGTCGTTCGATCATTGGGCGAACTTAGCAGGCAACCACCCCATTGACCTGCGGTTTGTCATCCGACCGAAGCACTGCCCGGACGGCCGCCGCAGACCGCAGCCGATCTGCCACCGGGCAGTCCCGCGGAGCGATGCCCTACCCTTTATCTCCGGGACCGGTCACGGTCCGCGCGATGAACGTAGAGACGCCCGAACGCACCAAGCTGGAGAACAGACCGTGAGTGTTGAAACCGACCCGAATCCGGCCTTCGCCGAGTACGCCCACCCCGAGCGGTTGGTGACCACTCAGTGGCTGTCGGCTCACCTGGGCGCGAAGGGCCTCAAGATCATCGAATCCGATGAGGACGTGTTGCTCTACGACATCGGCCACATCCCCACCGCGCAGAAGATCGACTGGCACCTGCACCTCAACGACCCGATCACCCGCGACTACATCAACGGCGAGCAGTTCGCAGAATTGATGCGCAGCAAGGGAATCGAGCGCGACGACACCATCGTCATCTACGGCGACAAGTCCAACTGGTGGGCGGCTTACGCTCTCTGGGTGTTCACGCTGTTCGGTCACGAGGACGTGCGTCTGCTCGACGGCGGCCGCGACGCGTGGATGGCCGAGGACCGCGACACCTCCTTCGACGTCCCCGAGTACCCGCGGTCGGACTACCCCGTCGTCGAGCGTGACGACACCAAGATCCGCGCCTTCGCCCCGCAGGTTCTCGAGGTGCTCGGCACCGAGCCGCTCGTCGACGTCCGCTCGCCGCAGGAGTACACCGGCGAACGCACCCACATGCCCGACTACCCCGAAGAGGGCGCGCTGCGTGGCGGTCACATCCCCACCGCGGTGTCGATCCCGTGGGCCAAGGCGGCGGCTCCGGACGGCCGATTCCGTTCCCGCGCCGAGCTCGACGAGATCTACGGCGACCTCGACAAGGACACCCCGACCATCGCCTACTGCCGCATCGGCGAGCGGTCCAGCCACACCTGGTTCGTCCTCACGCATCTGTTGGGGTACACCAAGGTTCGCAACTACGACGGATCGTGGACCGAGTGGGGCAACGCGGTTCGCGTACCCATCGCGGTCGGCGACACCCCGGGTGCCGCACCCGGCTCCAAGTGAGCCCTGATCGACGATGAGTTTGCCCCCAGCCCTGGCAGAGATCGTCGACGACTTTGCCGCCCTTGGTGATTCGGACAAGATCACCTTGCTCCTGGAGTTCGCCGACGAACTCCCCGACCTCCCTGAGCATCTGCAGCAGGAGTCGATGGAACCGGTACCCGAGTGCCAGTCGCCGGTGTTCCTGTCCGTCGACGCCGACGATCCGGGATCGGTGCGCCTGTACTTCACCGCACCGCGCGAGGCACCGACCACACGCGGCTTCGCGGCGATCCTGCACCAAGGACTCGACACCGCCTCGGCACAGGAGATCCTCGACGTCCCGTCGGACTTCTACTTCGACCTCGGTCTGGGCAGCGTGGTCAGCATGCTCCGCCTCCGGGGTATGGCTGGCATGCTCGGCCGGATCAAGGCGCAGGTTCGCAATCAGACTTCCGATTCCGGGTCCGACACACCCGGGGCATGAAGTTCATCCAGATCCGCGATGAGCCCATCGCCCCGGGAGGGCTCGTCGAGTGGACTCCCTATGTCCCCGGCGGATTGGGCGCGTGGAACCACGACTCCCGCCTGACCTCGCACAACCACGAGCAGCACCTGCGTGCCGCCTTCGAGTACCGCGTGCAGACGCAGCGGGAGGGCGGGCGGGAGGCGTGGCTGGGACTGTCGATCGAGTTCGACGAGCCGTTGTCGATCCCGGCGATCCGCTCGGTGCTGACCCAGTGGATAGACCGCCACGAGGTGCTGCGCAGCCACGTGGTCATCAAGGGCACCGGTCTGCAGCGGCTCACCACCGACCCGGGCACCGTGAGACTCAAGATGGGCCGGATCGGCTGGTTCCGTGAGTCGGGGCCGCTCGTCGAGCAGCTCGGCGGCTCCTTCGACCGCGCCACCGCGCCGCTGCACTGGCCCGCCTACCTGTTCGCGACGGTGGGACGGGCCGATTCGTTCACCCTGCTGTTCGCCGCGGACCATTCGCTCGTCGACGGCTATTCGCTGATCATGGCCCAGCAGGAGCTCGTCTCGCTGTACCGCGCCGCGAGGGAGCACCGGAGTGCCAACCTGCCCGAGGTCGGCAGCTACGTCGACTTCAGCGCCGAGGAACGCCGACTGTCCGACCAGACCGGCGGCGACCATCCGGCGGTCGCCCTGTGGTCGGAGTTCCTGCGCACGGGCGCCGGCGACATGCCCGCGCTGCTGCGGTCGCACGGCGGTGACGCCGAGGACGCCGATCGGCAGTACGTCGAAGAGACGACGATCCCGCAGGAATCGCTGTGGGGTGTCATCGCCGACGACGAGACGGCCAACCGCTTCACCGCGATCTGCTCGGAGGCCGGCGGCACCCTGACCGCGGGCATCCTCGCCGCGTTCGCGATGGTCCACCACGAGATGACCGGCGACGCGGACTTCCGTTGCGTGCTGCCCCGGCACACCCGCAACGACACCCAGTGGCTCACCGCCCTGGGGTGGTTCGTCGGCGTCGCGCCGTTCTGGGTGGACATGTCCGACTCCCCGACCTTCGACCAGGCGGTCAGCCGATCCACCGCCGTCCTGAAGCGGGGCCGTCAGGGCGCCGCGCTGCCGTTCCTGAGGGTGGCCGAGCTCATCGGCCATCGGGGGGAGCCGCGGTTCGTGATCTCGTTCATCGACACCCGGTACGCACCCGGCGCCGGAGCGGCCGATGCCGGCCGCGCGAAAGTGATCCGCAGTCACAGCTACTCACCGCACGAGGTCTACATCTGGATCAACCGGACGCCGTCCGGTTTGCGCTATTCGGCCAGGTTTCCGCGAGAATCCCCGCTCCGCGACTTCGGCGTCGACGAGTCGTCGACCGACATGCCCGCAACCGGAGCGCCGCTGCCTGGTGCGTCACCTTTCCCTCGTGATTCCCAGGCGACCGACATCGATCCGACAGTCGGTCCCGTCCACGCCTACCTGCGCAGTTTCGCCTTACTGGTGCGTCACCTCGGTGACGCGAGCACGTTCTCTCCGGCGTTGTGACCCACGGCTCCACCGAACGATTGCTCGGTGCGTTACTGTATTGGCCGGAAGGTCGCGATGCCGGACTCCCGGTGTCGTCCAACGCCCGAGCCGTCCGCATCCCGGTCGCCGAGCGTGTGCCCCCGTCTTGACCGTTGTCCGACAACCGTGTCGCGCGCTCACCCCGCGCTGCGAACACCTGAGTACGAGTAAGGCCCAGGAGAACAAGTGCCCAGTACCTCTTCCGCAATCAGCAAGGTCCTCATCGCCAATCGTGGCGAGATCGCTGTCCGCGTGATCCGCGCGGCCCGGGATGCGGGCCTCGCGAGCGTCGCCGTATACGCCGAGCCCGACGCGGACGCACTGTTCGTCAAGCTCGCCGACGAGGCCTTCGCGCTGGGCGGCCAGACCTCGGCCGAGTCATACCTGGTGTTCGACAAGATCCTCGACGCCGCCGCCAAGTCCGGCGCCGACGCGATCCACCCCGGCTACGGCTTCCTGTCGGAGAACGCCGACTTCGCCCAGGCCGTCATCGACGCCGGGCTGATCTGGATCGGACCGTCGCCCCAGTCGATCCGCGACCTCGGCGACAAGGTGACCGCCCGCCACATCGCCCTCAAGGCCGACGCCCCGATGGCCCCCGGCACCAAGGACCCGGTCAAGGACGCCGACGAGGTCGTCGCCTTCGCCAAGGAGCACGGTGTGCCGGTCGCCATCAAGGCCGCCTTCGGCGGCGGTGGCCGCGGCATGAAGGTCGCCTACACCATCGAGGAGATCCCCGAGCTGTTCGAGTCGGCGACCCGCGAGGCCGTCGCCGCGTTCGGTCGTGGTGAGTGCTTCGTGGAGCGCTACCTGGACAAGGCCCGCCACGTCGAGGCCCAGGTCATCGCCGACCAGCACGGCAACGTCATCGTCGCCGGCACCCGCGACTGCTCGCTGCAGCGTCGTTTCCAGAAGCTCGTCGAGGAGGCCCCGGCGCCGTTCCTGACCGCCGAGCAGCGCACCAAGATCCACGAGTCCGCCAAGGCCATCTGCCGCGAGGCCGGCTACTACGGCGCGGGCACCGTCGAGTTCCTGGTGGGCAACGACGGCCTGGTCTCGTTCCTCGAGGTCAACACCCGCCTGCAGGTGGAGCACCCGGTCACCGAGGAGACCGCCGGCATCGACCTCGTGCGTCAGCAGTTCCGCATCGCCAACGGCGAGAAGCTCGAGTTCACCGAGGACCCGGCCCCGCGCGGCCACGCCTTCGAGTTCCGCATCAACGGTGAGGACGCCGGCCGCAACTTCCTGCCGGCCCCCGGCCCCGTCACCGTCTACAAGGAGCCGACCGGCCCCGGCGTGCGCGTCGACTCCGGCGTCGTCGAGGGCGACGTCATCGGCGGCCAGTTCGACTCGATGCTGGCCAAGCTGATCGTCACCGGCGAGACCCGCGAGCAGGCGCTCGAGCGTTCGCGTCGCGCACTGGCCGAGTTCCAGGTCGAGGGCCTGGCCACGGTCATCCCGTTCCACCGCCACATCGTCTCCAATCCGGCGTTCATCGGCGACGGCGAGAAGTTCGATGTCTACACCAAGTGGATCGAAACCGATTGGGAGAACCCGATCGAGCCGTACACCGGTGGACAGCCGATCGAGGAAGACGATGCCGCACCGCGCCAGAAGGTCGTGGTCGAGGTCGGCGGACGCCGCGTGGAGGTCTCGCTGCCGGGCGATCTCGCCCTCGGTGGCGGCGGCTCGTCCAACGGTGTCGTCCGCAAGAAGCCGAAGGCCCGCTCGCGCAAGAAGGGCGGTGGCGCTGCCGCCTCCGGTGACGCCGTGGCCGCACCGATGCAGGGCACCGTCGTCAAGGTCGCCGTGGAAGAGGGCCAGGAGGTCGCAGCCGGCGATCTGATCGTGGTCCTCGAGGCCATGAAGATGGAGAACCCGGTCACCGCCCACAAGGACGGCGTGGTCACCGGCCTGTCCGTCGAGGCCGGCGCCGCGGTCACCCAGGGCACCGTGCTGCTCGAGCTGAAGTAAGACTCTCCGCGAGTTCACGACTGTGCAACCAGTCGAGATCAACGCCGGGACGTGGTATCTGCGTTCGCTTCGTGCGGACGACCGGATCACCGACGTCCCGGCGTTGACTCTTCTCGGGATCGACTCCCCTGCCGGCTACGTGGCACAGGCCAACTCCGACTGGGACACCGAGACCCGGTTCGTATGGGCCATCTGCATCCCCACCACCGGTGAACTCATCGCGCTGATCGGCGTGACGCCGGACGGCTCCTCCGGTCAACTGTGGGGTCAGGCTCGCGAGGGTTACGACGAGGCGCTCGACGCGGCGACCGGGCCGGTGACCCGGTTTGCCGAGGGTGCGCTGGATCTCACCGTGGAGCAAGACATCTCCCGCACCATCGGCTGAGGCCCTCCCACCGCCACGAGCGCGGGGAACGGCGACTGCTCGCCGTTCCCCGCGCTCGTGAATTGCGCTGTGACGCTTACGCGGTCGCGTTTGCGAATGCGTCCAGGTTGCCGGTCGCCTCGATGTACTCGGTCACCCAGCGTTCGATAACCGCCGAGGTCTTCTCGACCTTCTTGAATTGCCCGACGACCTGGCCGACGGGGTTGAAGGCGACGTCGATGCTCTCGTCGGGATGCTTGTGCGTCGCGGCGACAGCCATACCGGAGACCATGTACTGCAACGGCATTCCCAGCGGATCGGGGTTCTCGGGGTTTTCCCATGCCTCGGTCCAGTCGTTGCGCAGCATGCGGCACGGCTTACCGGTGAACGAGCGGCTGCGAACGGTGTCGCGGCTCGATGCGTCGATGTAGGTCTGCTGCTGGACGGGGGTGTTCTCCGCCTCCTCGACCATCAGCCACTGCGAACCACTCCACGCACCCTGCGCGCCGAGCGCGAGTGCGGCCGCGATCTGCTCGCCGCTGCCGATACCGCCGGCGGCCAGAACAGGCACGGGGGCAACCTCTTTGACGACCTGGGGCCACAGCACGATCGAGCCGACCTCACCGCAGTGGCCGCCACCCTCGCCGCCCTGGGCAATGATGATGTCGACACCGGCGTCGGCATGCTTGCGCGCCTGCTTCGGCGATCCGCACAGCGCCGCGACCTTGCGTCCCGCGGCCTGGATCTTCTCGATCATGTCCTTCGGCGGCGTGCCGAGCGCGTTGGCGATCAGCGTGACCTTCGGATGCTGCAGCGCGATCTCGACCTGCGGCGTCGCGGTCGCCTCGGTCCAGCCGAGCAGCTGCAGCGAGTTGTCGTCGCCGTCGGCGAGCGGCACGCCGTGGTCGAGGAGCAGTTTGCGGCCGAACTCGAGGGTCTCGTTCGGCACCATCGACTGGAGCATCTTGGTGAGCTCCTCGGCCGACATGTTCGCGTCCATGCCCTCGTATTTGTTGGGGATCACGATGTCGACGCCGTACGGGTGATCGCCGATGTGCTCGTCGATCCAGTTCAGCTCGATCTCGAGCTGCTCCGGCGTGAAGCCCACCGCGCCGAGCACTCCGTAGCCGCCCGCCTTGCTGACCGCGACCACGACGTCACGACAGTGGGTGAACGCGAAGATCGGGAACTCGATACCGAGCTCATCGCAGATCGGGGTGTGCATACAGACTCCTCGCCAGGTCAGAATTAGAACGTGTTCTAATCTGGATACCAGGCCGCGCGTCGTCGGACAAGCGTTCCGCGGAACACTCGTCCCAGGCCGTCGGACCACTGACCGGCGAACCTCGACTCGACTCCCAGACTTCGATCGAGGTCTGGGAGTCGAGTTGAGGTTCGCCGGACGCGCCGTCGCCGACTCTCAGAGCTGGTGAAGATGCATCTGGGCCGTGACAAGAAGTCCCCCGCCTACAAGCGGGTCATCCTGTCGCACCACAAGAACCTGAACAAGGGAGACTTCATCATCGACGACCGGACCATGCGGGGCGTCGATGCCTTCGAGGGCGAACACATCCACTTCAAGCAGGCCGGCTTCGAGAACTGGGAGAAGGTCGTCGCGTACATGCGCATGAAGGTCTGAGCACGGCCGGCGAGGCCGCCGCCGAGCCCTGTTGACCTACTTCGCTTCCCGACGCGCGTACGGCGTCCGCGCGGTCTCGGTGTCGCCGTAGATGATCGCCCGCTCCCGGCGTGAGTCGGTCAGCAGCGTTGCACCCCAGGTCATCACGGTACCCAGCCGGTTGCGGATTCCGGCCAGGAAGGCGATGTGGATGACGCCCCAGGCGACCCAGCCCGGGAACCCCGACATCTGGAACCGACCGGACTGCACGATGGCCCGACGCCGCGCGATGTAGGCGGCGGTGCCGAGGTCGCGGTACTTGAACGGCGACCGTTCCTGCTGTCCTCCTGCACTTTCGGCGATCACGCGGCCGACGTGGTGTCCACCCTGCATGGCGACCTCGGCGACGCCGGCAAGGTCCTTGTACGCCATCATGTCGCCGGCGACGAACACCTCGGGATGTCCGGGGACCGACAGATCCGCCTCCACCGAGATTCGGCCCGCCCGATCCTGTTCGACGCCGAGCGCGGTCGCCAGGGTGGCGGCGAACGGGACCGCCTCGACGCCGGTGGTCCACAGCGTCGTTCGCGCCGGATACCGATCTTTGTGTTTGTCGGCCTTGCGGGTGGTCTCCACGTAGTCGTCGCCGACATCGGTCACGTGCACGCCGAGGTGCGTCTCCACGCCGAGGTCGTCGAGGGTTCGCTGGGCACTGGCCGACAGTCGGACGTTGAACGACGGCAACACCCGATCCCCACCGTGCAGCAGCAGGACCCGGGCGTGTGCCGGATCGATGGCGTCGTATTCGCGTTCCAGAGCACGAGTCGCGAGTTCACGAATCTGGCCCGCGAGTTCCACTCCCGTCGGTCCACCACCCGCGATCGCGAAGGTCAGCCAGGAGCGCTGCTCCTCGGGGTCGGTGATCGTCTCCGCCATCTCGAAGGCGGCCATGATCTTGCGGCGGATCGTCAGCGCGTCGTCGAGGGTCTTCATTCCCGGTGCGTACTTCGCGAACTGGTCGTTGCCGCGGTACGCGGTACGCATCCCGGTCCCCACCACGAGATAGTCGTAGGGCAGGCGGAATGACGACCGGTCGAGACGGTCGACGACGACCTCACGCGTCTCGACGTCGATGTCGGCGGCCTCCCCCAGGACGACGTCGAGATTGCGCTGGCGCCGGGTCAGGTGCCGGATCGGACTCGAGATCGCACCTTCCGACAGCAACCCGGTGGCGCATTGGTAGAGCAGCGGCTGGAAGACGTGGCTGGTGCTGCGATCGACCAGCGTCACGTCGACCGCGGCGTTCCGCAACCGCCGAACGCAATGCATGCCCGCGAATCCTGCTCCGATGACGACGACTCTGGGTCTCGAGGGGGCCATTCCGCCGATTGTTCCAGACGAATACGGAGCCATGGGATTGGTTTGGGCTTCACACCGCCGGGTATCCGCGCCATGTGGAAGCCAGGGTCTCTCTCTCGGTCAACGGTGTGGCACACGAC
Source organism: Gordonia sp. CNJ-863 (assembly GCF_001942325.1). NCBI lineage: Bacteria > Bacillati > Actinomycetota > Actinomycetes > Mycobacteriales > Gordoniaceae > Gordonia > Gordonia sp. CNJ-863. The sequence continues at coordinate 387,332 of NZ_MKKG01000011.1, read as the reverse complement.
GTCGTGGTCGACACCCGCACCACCCTCCTCGACGGTCTGCGCGATCGCCTGGGCATCTTTTCGCCCAAGAAGGGTTGCGACCACGGCCAGTGCGGCTCGTGCACGGTCCTTGTCGACGGCCGGCGCGTCATCAGTTGCCTGTCGTTCGCCGTCAGCTACGAGGGCTCCGAGATCGTCACGGCGGAAGGACTCGCCGAACCCGGCGACCTCCATCCCCTCCAGCAGGCGTTCATCGACCAGGACGCCTTCCAATGCGGATACTGCACACCGGGCCAGGTGTGCTCGGCGGTCGGCATGCTCGACGAGGCGAAGAACGGGCACCCCAGTCACGCCACCGATGACCTCGACCCCGACGCGGCGGACGAGGCTCTCGGCGACGACGAGATCCGGGAACGGATGAGCGGCAATCTGTGTCGCTGCGCGGCCTACCCCAACATCGTCGCGGCGATCCGGCAGGCGGCGGAACGATGATCCCCTTCGCTTACGAACGCGCCGACGACGTGGCCGGAGCCGTCGACTTCCTCCGCGACCATCCCGGCGCGAAACTGCTCGCCGGCGGCACCAACCTCGTCGACCACATGAAGCTCGGCATCGCCAACCCGCCTGCCCTCGTGGACATCTCGCGCCTACCCCTGGACCAGATCAGCGAGAACCCCGACGGCTCCCTGCGTCTCGGCGCGACCGCGCGCAACTCCGACACCGCCGCCCATCCCCTGGTTCGACGCCGCTATCCGGTCCTCGCGCGCGCCCTGCTCTCGGGCGCGTCACCACAGCTGCGCAACCTGGCGACCAACGCCGGGAATCTGCTGCAGCGGACACGCTGCGTGTACTTCCAGGACGTCACGACGCCGTGCAACAAACGCTCACCCGGTAGCGGATGCTCGGCGATCGGCGGCTACACGCGGTATCACGCCATCCTCGGAGCTCCGGACGCCGACGACCCCGACACGTGCGTGGCCACCCACCCGTCGGACATGGCCGTCGCGCTCACCGCGCTGGACGCACGGATTGTCGTGCAGGGCCCGGACGGCGAACGCGATCTCGACGTGCGCGCGCTGTACCGCCACCCGGGCGAACATCCCGACCGCGACACGGTTCTCGACCCACACGAGGTGATCGTCGCGATCGACCTCCCCGCACCGCCGCCCGGATCGGTGTCGACCTACCGCAAGGTCCGCGACCGCGCGTCGTATGCGTTCGCACTGATCTCGGTCGGCGCCGAGATCACCATGGACGGGGACACGACCGACGGGGGCACGATCGGCGAGGCGCGGATTGCCCTGGGCGGCGTCGCGCACAAACCGTGGCGCGCCGAACGAGCCGAAGCCGTGGTCCGCGGCCGACCACCCTCGCGTGAGCTGTTCGCCGAGGCCGCCGATGCCGAACTCGCCGACGCCCGGCCCCTGGACGGTAACGCTTTCAAGATCCCTCTCGTCCGGCGCACCCTCACTGCCGTTCTCGAGGAGCTGACCCGATGAGCGTCGTCGGATCGTCGCCCGCCCCCATCGGTCACGCGCGGATCGACTGCGTCGAAAAGGTCCGCGGCACAGCGCCGTACGCCTACGAACACCTCACCGACGCGACGTACCTGTGGCCGATCACCGCGACCGTCGCCCGCGGCCGGGTCACCGCGATGGACACCGCCGCAGCGGAATCGACCGAGGGTGTCGTCACGGTCCTCACCATCGACAACGCGCCCCGACTGGCCGACACCTCCGACGGCGATCTCACGATCCTCCAGTCACCGGACATCGCGTATCGCGGCCAGCTCATCGGCGCGGTCGTCGCCGAGTCACCCGAGATCGCCCGGGAGGCAGCCGCATCGGTGACCGTGTCCTACGACAAGGCACCCCACGACACCGAGTTCCGCGTCGACCATCCCAATCGGTACCGGCCGGAGAAGGTCAACGGCGGATTCGAAACCACCTCCGAGAGCGGCGAACCCGACCGGATACTCGACGACCCGCCGGCCGGCACCGTGGTGGTCGACGAGTGGTACTCGACGCCGGAAGAACACAACAACCCGATGGAACCACACACCGTGGTCGCAACGTGGGCGCCCGACGAGGAGCTCCTGACCCTGTACGACTCGACACAGTCGACGCAGGGCGTGGTCTCCGCGTTGGCGCCCGTCCTTGGACTCGAACCCGCACAGATGCGGGTGATCGCTCCGCATGTCGGGGGCGGGTTCGGGTCCAAGGGCTCCCCTCATTCGCACGACGTGCTGGCCGCCATGGCCGCGATGCGCGTGCCCGGCCGGGCGGTGAAGTTCGCGGTGACGCGACAGCACATGTTCGCCTACGTCGGCCATCGCGCGCCGACGCGTTCCCGGCTGCGCATCGCCGCCGATGAGGACGGCAACATCACCGCGTTGATCCACGAGGCTCACGCGCACAGCGCTCACGCGAAGGAGTTCGCCGAGCAGGCCGCCGTCTCGTCACGGATGATGTACGCCGCCCACAATCGGCGCACCGATCACCACGTGGTCCCCCTCGACGTCCCGCCGCCGTTCTGGTTCCGCGCCCCCGGCGAAGCGCCCGGGATGTTCGCCGGTGAGGTCGCGATGGACGAACTCGCCCACGCCGTCGGACTCGATCCGATCGAGCTGCGGATCCGCAACGAACCCGCCGACGACCCGGAGAGCGGGAAGCCGTGGTCGTCTCGCCAGCTCGTCCGATGCCTCCGCGAGGGCGCCGAACGGTTCGGCTGGGACCGTCGCCGCGCCGAGCCCGGCACGAACCGCGACGGGCGGCAGCTGGTCGGATTCGGCGTCGCGTCGTCGACGTACCCGCACATGGTGAACCCCGGCAACGAGGCCTCCGTCTCCTATCGGGACGGCCGTTACGCTGTGCGGATCGCGGCCACCGACATCGGTACCGGCGCCTGGACGGCACTGACGCTCATCGCCGCCGACGCGCTCGCGATCGAGCCGGAACAGGTCGACCTCCAGATCGGTGACAGCTCCCTGCCGAGCGGCTCCGTCGCGGGCGGCTCGTCGGGCACCTCGTCGTGGGGCTCGGCGATCGTCACCGCGGCACAACGATTCCGCACCCGGTTCGGCGACGATCCGGCCGACGGCGCCGAGGTCAGCGCGAAGACCGACGAGAACCCCGATCTGAAGAAGTTCCGGATCGCCTCGTTCGGCGCCCACTTCGTCGAGGTCCGCGTCGACGTCGACACCGGCGAGATCCGCATCCCCCGTATGCTCGGGGTGTTCTCGATCGGACGCGCCATCAATCCGCGCACCGTGCGATCCCAGCTCATCGGTGGGATGACGTTCGGCATCTCGATGGCGCTGCTCGAGGAGAGCGTCCGGGACCCCCGCTTCGGGCATGTCGTCACCCAGGACCTCGCCGAGTACCACGTCCCCGTCCATGCCGACATCGCCGATGTCGACGCCATCTGGCTGGACGACCCCGACGAACATGCGACGCCGATGGGATCGCGCGGTGCCGGCGAGATCGGCATCGTCGGCAGTGCCGCGGCAGTCGTCAACGCGGTCCACAACGCGACGGGTGTCCGCGTCCGGGACCTGCCCGTGCACCTCGACGACCTGCTGGAGGGTCTACCGGACCTCTGACTCAGCCGACGCCCGGATAGGTCGACCAGCCCGGGACCGCCGGCGACACCGGCCACGGCTCGTCGGCCTCGGCCGGAAGCCAATGCGGCATCCCCACCTGTCGCGTTGCCGCGCAGGCTTTCTGGTCGGTCGTCGGGGTGGGATACAGGGCGGAGAAGTCGTACCGCGAGGTGTACCAGGCGCCGAACACGTCTGTCTCCGGCGTGCGCTGACCACCCTGTGGAGCCGCCGGCGGCCGGTCGCCGATGCGCCGGATGTCGATCTCGACGGGGCGGGACGTGTCGTACCCGACCACCCACGTCCCGTCGCGTTCCACCGAGCGGTATCCCTGACGGCACAGTACGATTCGCGTCCAGTCGGCGTCGTCGACGCGGCGTAGCCCGGTATAGAACGCGGTGCCGACCTGACGTCGGGCCTCGGAGACCTCGGACGGGTAGGCGGTCACCATCTGATCGATGTTCGACGGCGAGGCCTCGGCGAACCCCGGGTATCCCCATTCGACCGACGCCCCGGCGTTGGCGATCTCGAACGACTCGACGTAGGCGCGGACAAAGGTCCCCTCATCGGACTGCGGGTCCAGCACCGGCGTGGACGACCAGCGGAAAGTGGTGTCGAAGCCGGGCGGAAGGTGGCCATCCTGGGCGGCGGGCCGCTCGGACGCGGCCTGGTCCGGCGATCCCGCGCACGCGGCCAGTCCGAGGCCCGCGGCCAGCGCGGCGACCAGCGCGACGATTCGACGGCGGTGTCCTCGCGCCACGTGATCACCTTCTTCGCCGGTGATGGTCTTCGACGGGCCCGGTTTTGCGTCGGCTCTGGCTGTACCGACGCGGGCTCTTCTCTGCACCCTATGCACGGACGATCAGCAGAAGCCGGATCCCCGTGCACCGGAACGGCGACGAGAAGGTCTCGAAATGGGCACGCCGGAGGCGGCGGCTCATTCCCTGGTGTCGATGTCCCGGCCCGTGGCCAGGTCGCCACATTCGACGCAGGTCACCTCGTGATCTCGCAGATACCGCTGCGCACCGACATCCCCGTGGATGACCTCGACTGCCGGACCGAGATGATCGGCGCCGATGTACACCGGATGCCCCCGCCGGCCGTCGAAGACCGCACGGACCAGATCCCCGCGCCGCCCTCCGGACGCGTCGACGATGCGACGCACCACCTCGGGTCCGACATCGGGCGTGTCGACCACGGTGAGCACCACGCCACCCACCCCGGGCCGGCGAGAAGCCCAGCCGAGCGCCGCCGATACCGACGCGCCGAGGCCGTCAGCCCAGTCGTCGACAACGAGCGCGGTGACGCCGACGGGTGGCGCGACGATTGCGGCCCCCATCGCGACCGCGATGTCCGCGCACCCACCGGCGCGCAGCGCGTTCGTCGACGCCTTCAGCCAGACGCCGTCGTGGGCAAGGATCTTGGGCATCCCGTACCGGCTACCCGCACCGGCGGCGAGCACCACACCGAGAACCTCACCGATCTCGCTGTCCTCACCTGACGCAGTCACTGTTCCATCTTCCACAATTCCCGGGGCCGCTGGTGACCGCCGGTCCGGACGCCGACCTCCTAGGCTGTACGCGTGCGCCCAGACGAAGACCTCGACCCCGGCGACCGAGGACAGCTCGACCGCTTCAACGTGCTGACCGCCGACGCATGTGTCGAGCGGCTCCTCGCCTGCTGCAGCTCGCCCACCTGGGCACGACGCGTCGCAGAGGAGCGGCCGTTCGCCGATCCACAAGAACTGCTGGATCGCGCCGACGAACTCCTGGTCGAGCTGACCGAGACCGATATCGACCAGGCCCTCGCCGGGCATCCCCGGATCGGGGACCGCCCGGACAATGCCTCGTCCGCCCGCGAACAGTCCGGGGTGTCCGGCGCAGACGCGGCAGTCATCGAGGAACTGAAGAAGTACAACGCGTCGTACGAGGACAAGTTCGGCCACGTCTACCTGGTCTTCGCCAACGGACGGCCGGCCGATGTGCTGCTCGGAATCCTCAAGGAACGCATGGACAACGATCCCGTGACCGAACGCCGCGTGCTGCGGGGAGAGCTGGCGAAGATCAACCGGAGCCGTCTGATCCGTATGCTGATGACACCAGACACCGACGAGGGAGCCTCCGCATGACCGGTCTGTCCACCCATGTCCTCGACGCGACGTCGGGCTCCCCGGCCGTCGGCGTGGAGGTGTTGCTGCAGGACGCATCGGGCACCGAATTGGCTTCGGGTACCACAGATTCGGACGGACGCATCGGCAAGGTCAACACCGAGGCCCTTGTCCCCGGCATCTACCACCTGGTCTTCGACACCGGGAACTGGTTCGCCGACAACGGCATCAAGGCGTTCTACCCGGAGATCGACATCTGCTTCGAGGTCGATGACGCCGACCGCCACTATCACGTCCCGGTACTGCTGAGCCCGTTCGCGTATTCGACATACCGCGGTAGCTGAACACGGATGACCGCCCCCGACGTCGCCGCGCTCCTCGAGACCGCCGACCGCGTGATGGTCGGCATCACCGGCCCGCCGGGAGCAGGAAAGACAACGCTGGCCCGGACCCTCGTCCATGAGTTCTCCACCACGCTGTGCGCCGACGCGGTCGGGTACGTCCCGATGGACGGCTTCCACCTGTCGAACGCGGTACTCGAGCGACTCGGCCGCCGCGACCGCAAGGGCGCGCACGACACCTTCGACGCCGCGGGATTCGTTGCCACACTCGCACGCATCGCCCACGGCGGCGAAACCGTGTACGTCCCCGACTTCGACCACACCACCGGCGAACCGATCGCAGCGTCGCTCATCGTGCCCGCCACCGCGCGGCTCGTGGTCGTCGAGGGCAACTACCTCGGCCTCGACCAACCCGGGTGGCGCCACGTACGCCCCCTCCTCGACCGCCTGGTCTACGTCGACGCCGACGCGGAGGTCCGCCGCGAGCGGCTCCGGAAACGGCACATCGCCGCCGGTAAAACCGACGCCGAGGCGCGCGCCTGGATCGAGGCCGTCGACGAACCCAATGCGGAACTCATCGCCACGACCCGCGCGCGGGCGGACACGATCGTCGACTGACGCTCACGAATTCCGTTCCTGCGTAACCGTTTCCTTACCGCTCGCCTCTTCCTCTCGCGCTGGTGGGACATCACGAGCGAGAAGGAAATGGTGCCGCGTCAACAAATCCGCCGACTGTTCGCCATACGAAATATCTTGCAAATCATGATGATTCGCACCGTTGGTGCACACGAAAAGTGACAGCGATCGAACGTATGTTCCCGTAAAGTGGAGTCATGGCACCGCTGGACCAGATTCTCCACCAACTCATCGAGGTCACCCCACCCGCCGACGACCCGACCGGGGCAAAGACTTTCGCCCAACTCGAGACGATTCGACTGATCCGCAACGCGGCGGACCATCTACTCACCTCGCACACAGCCAATCTCGACGATCTCACAGTGGCGGAGCGACATGGTTCCACCACCGGGAGACTGTTGATCGAGATGGGTTTCCCGCCCGCCGTCGCCACACGCGCTGCCCGTATCGCCGAGAACATCGGCAACCTGGGCAAGGTCGAGGCCTACGCCGCCGACGGGCGCCTCTCAGGTGAAGTCGTCGACGCCATCGTGCGCGGACTCAGCACAATCCAGAAACGCTCACCCACAGCACTTTCCGACCACGATCGAACGATCTACGAAACCGAACCCTCACCCAGGCTCTGTCCGGTGCCACACCCGCCGAGATGCAGAAGCACGCTCGGACGATCGGCAATGCCATCGCCGACGACGATGACGGCATCCCCGCGTCCGACGACAAGTCTCTGGACACGTTGTCGCACCACACCACCGACGACAGCCGCGTCGAGATTCATGCCAACGTGACACAGGCCGTGGGCGAGAAGTTCATCGCCATGATCGACGAACGTGCTACACCACGCCCCGAACCCGACGGCGCCGACGACCGCCGCTCCGTCGATCAACGACGCGTCGACGCCCTCGAGTTCCTCCTCGACCAAGCAGCACAAGGCGCATCCCTGGACAGCATCGGTGCACCACGTACCCAGACCCTGTTGACCATCCCCGCCGACGGTGGTGATCCCGCCTTCCTACCTTGGACCGGGTCGGTTACCCAGGCCACCGCGCAGAAACTCTCCTGCGACGGCACGATCACCGAGATCATCATCGACGGCGAAACCGTGCCCCTGGAGATGGGTCGTGAACGACGCCTGTTCCCGGCACACATCCGCAAAGCCATCATCATCCGGGACAGATGTTGCATCAGTTGCGGTGCGCCGCACTCACATACCCAGGTTCATCACATCGTGCACTGGAGCGATGACGGTGAGACCGAGCTCGACAACGGCTGCCTGCTGTGCCAGCGCTGCCACACCCAGGTCCACCACAACGGGTGGGACATAATGATCGGCTTCGACCGCCACCCCTGGCTCATCCCGCCCGCCGACATCGACCCGCAACGGCGGCCACTACCTGCCTACAACCGACGCACCATGCGACTCGACGACGCCGCCTGACACACCATCAGCCGCGAAACCGCCTCGTTCTTTGACAACTCCACAGTGTGAAAGCGCTGCCGCTCACGAGTTCCGTTCCCGCTCACCCGAATCGGGTGAGCGGGAACGGAGCCGGTGAGCGAAACCCGGATGGGGTGCAGGTCAGCTGATCTCGATGAGCAGATCACCCGGCGACACCTGGGTGACCGGGCCGATCGCGACGCGCGTGACCTTGCCGCCGACGGGTGCGGTGATGGCGGCCTCCATCTTCATCGCCTCGATGGTGCCGATGGTCGCGCCGACGGCGACCTCGTCACCCACGTCGACCGACAGGGACACGACACCGGCGAACGGCGCCCCGACGTGCTTCGGGTTGGCACGGTCGGCCTTCTCTGCGCTGGCGACCGCGGAGTCGATGCTGTGGTCGCGGACCGCGATCGGACGGAGCTGACCGTTGAGCACGCACATCACGGTGCGCATGCCCTTCTCGTCGGGCTCGCTGATGGCCTCGAGACCGATCATCAGCTCAACCCCGGGCTCGAGGTTGACCCGATGCTCCTCGCCATAGCGCAGACCGTAGAAGAACTGGTTCGCCGACAACCGCGAGGTGTCACCGTAGGTCTCGTAGTGCTCCTCGAACTCCTTGGCGGGGCCGGGGAACAGCAGGTGATTGAGACGCACCTGGCGATCGCGGCCGGGCTTGTCCAGGAGCGCCTCGTCATCGGCGGTCAGCTGCTTGACCTCCGGTGCCGGCGCCCGACCCTCGAGCGCGAGGCTGCGCAGCGGCTCCGGCCAGCCACCGGGCGGGTCGCCGAGTTCGCCACGCAGGAACCCGATCACCGAATCGGGAATATCGTAGGAGCCCGGGTCGGCGGCGAAGTCCGACGCGGTGATCCCGCGACCCACCAGCGCCAGCGCCAGGTCACCGACGACCTTCGACGACGGTGTCACCTTGACCAGACGACCCAGCATCGAGTCGGCGGCGGCGTAGGCCTGCTCGACGGCCTCGAAGCGGTTGCCCAATCCCAGCGAGATGGCCTGCTGACGCAGGTTCGACAGCTGACCGCCGGGGATCTCGTGCGAGTACACCCGACCGGTCGGGGCCGGGAGCCCGGACTCGAACGGCGCGTACACCTTTCGCAGCGCCTCCCAGTACGGCTCGAGGTCGCAGACACGGGCCAGGTCGATTCCGCTGTCGCGGTCGGTGTTCGCGGTCGCCGCGACGATCGCCGACAGCGGCGGCTGACTGGTCGTACCGGCCAGCGCGGCACTCGCACCGTCCACCGCGTCCGCACCGGCCTGCCAGGCAGCCATGTAAGTGGCCAGCTGACCACCCGGGGTGTCATGGGTGTGCACATGGATCGGCAGGTCGAAATTCTTGCGCAGCGCCGAGACCAGCTTGGTCGCCGCCGGCGCACGCAACAGACCGGCCATGTCCTTGATGGCCAGCACATGCGCACCGGCAGAGACGATCTGCTCGGCCAGACGCAGATAGTAGTCGAGGGTGTACAGATCCTCCGACGGCGACGACAGGTCACCTGTGTAGCTCATCGCCACCTCGGCCACCGCGGTCCCCGTCTCACGCACCGCGTCGATCGCCGGGCGCATCGCGTCGATGTTGTTGAGCGCGTCGAAGATCCGGAAGATGTCGATACCGACGTCGGTGGCCTCCTCGACGAAGGCCGTGGTGACCTTGGTCGGGTACGGCGTGTACCCCACGGTGTTGGCGCCGCGCAGCAGCATCTGCAGACAGATGTTCGGCATCGCTTCACGCAACTGCGCCAACCGATCCCACGGATCTTCCTTCAAAAAGCGCAGCGCCACATCGTAGGTCGCGCCACCCCAGCACTCCACCGACAGCAGTTCCGGGGTCAGCGCCGCGACATACGGTGCGACGTTGACCAGACCGGTGGTACGCACGCGGGTCGCCAGCAGCGACTGGTGCGCGTCACGGAACGTGGTGTCGGTGATGCCCAGACGCGGGTTCTCCCGCAGATCACGGGCGAATCCCTCCGGCCCCAACTGCAGCAGACGCTGCCGCGAACCGTCTTTCGGCGACGCGAGCACCGCGCGCTCGACGGTGGGCAGCTTGTCCCGCGGATACACCGTGGTCGGCCGCTCCCCGTGCGGCTTGTTGACCGTCACATCGGCCAGATACGACAGGATCTTGGTACCGCGGTCAGCCGACGACCGCTGGGTCAGCAGACCCGGACGCTCGTCGATGAACGACGTGGTGACCCGACCGGCACGGAAGTCCGGATCATCGAGCACGGCCTGCAGGAACGGGATGTTGGTCGCCACACCGCGGATGCGGAACTCCGCGACCGCGCGCCGGGCACGACGCACCGCGGTTGGGAAATCCCTTCCGCGACAGGTCAATTTGACCAGCATCGAGTCGAAGTGACCGCTCACCCCGGCACCGAGGTTGGCGCCACCGTCGAGGCGGACACCCGCGCCGCCCGGGCTTCGGTAGGCGGTGATCCGACCCACATCCGGGCGGAAGCCGTTGGCCGGGTCCTCGGTGGTGATGCGGCACTGCAGCGCAGCACCACGGATACGGATGGAGTCCTGCGACAGACCGAGATCATCGAGGGACTCCCCCGCCGCGATCCGCAACTGCGAACTCACCAGGTCGACATCGGTGATCTCCTCGGTCACGGTGTGCTCGACCTGGATACGCGGGTTCATCTCGATGAACACATGGCGTCCCTGCTCGTCGAGGAGGAACTCGACGGTGCCCGCGCACGTGTAACCGATGTGGCGCGCGAAGGCCACCGCGTCGGCACAGATCTTCTCCCGCAACTCATCCGACAGATTGGGTGCCGGCGCGAGCTCGATCACCTTCTGGTGACGACGCTGCAGGCTGCAGTCACGCTCATACAGGTGGATGACGTTGCCCTGGGTGTCGGCGAGGATCTGCACCTCGATGTGGCGCGGGTTGACCACGGCCTGCTCGAGGAACACCGTCGCATCACCGAACGCCGACTCCGCCTCACGAGATGCCGCGGCGATCGCCTCGGCCAGATCGGCGCGGTCGTCGACCCGACGCATACCGCGTCCGCCACCACCGGCAACGGCCTTCACGAAGACCGGGAAGTGCATGTCCTCGGCGGCGGCGAGCAACTCGTCGAGATCAGACGACGGCTCCGAACTCGCCAGCACGGGAATCCCCGCAGCCTTGGCCGCAGCCACCGCGGTGGCCTTGTTACCCGTCATCTCCAGAATGTCGGCACTGGGCCCGACGAAGGTGATACCCGCCTCGGCACAGGCGGCCGCCAACCCCGGGTTCTCCGACAGAAAACCGTAGCCGGGGTAGATCGCATCGGCGCCACACCGCACCGCTGCGGACACCACTTCCTCCACCGACAGATACGCCCGCACCGGATGGCCCGGCAGACCGATCTGATACGACTCGTCAGCCTTCAGACGATGGACCGAGTTGCGATCCTCATACGGGTACACCGCGACCGTGCGCGCCCCCAACTCGTAAGCGGCGCGGAACGCACGAATCGCGATCTCGCCTCGGTTGGCAACCAGAACCTTGTCGAACATCGGGTGTTCCCTCTTCTCCCGCAGCGGCATTTTTTTCGAATTGTCGCTGGTCCGTTCACTCGACGGACCAATGAAGTACATCACGTGATCGTACTCACGCCGCAACCCACCCCGAGCACCACCCACGACCTCCCCGAACCGCGCTGAAACAGACTGCCGGACAAGGTAACCGGAACAGATTTCGCCGGAGTTGTGAAACGCTCTCACCACAGGTGGGCAAGGTGAGAGATCACCAGCGCGAAATACGGCCGGAAACCGACCGATCGCTCTGTCGAAATCCGTTCGCGCAGAAATCCGGATTGCGAATTAATCGGTCCGATTTCCGCAATCCGGGTCGCGCTGCTGACCCGGCGCGGCAGTGACCCACGCCGCAGGCTTTGGTCCGGCGGGCCCGCCACAACTAGCGTCGATCCGGATTCGTCAGGACAGACCAGGAGGGTCAGCACCGTGGGCTTCACACGCTTCGTCGCGCTCGGGGATTCGTTCACCGAGGGCGTCGGTGACACGGACCCGACCCGGCCCAACGGTCTGCGCGGCTGGGCCGATCGCGTCGCCGAACAGCTCGCCGCACGGACCGAGGACTTCAGCTACGCGAACCTCGCGATCCGCGGCCGTCTCCTCGACGCCGTGATCGCCGAGCAGCTCGACGCGGCGGTCGCGATGAACCCCGACCTCGTCACCCTCTACGCCGGGGGCAACGACATCATGCGCCCGTCGATCGACCTCGACGCGCTGCTCGCCCGCTACGACGCCGCGCTGGGCAAACTGGTCGCCACCGGCGCCACGGTCGTCGTCTTCACCGCCTACGACACCGGCTGGGCCCCGGTGTTCCGCACGCTGCGCGGCCGCATCGCCATCTACAACGAACTGCTCCGCGAGGTCGCCGAACGGCACGACGTCGTCGTCTTCGACTACTGGCGACTCAAGGGCTACGACGACTACCGCATGTGGGACACCGACCGCCTGCACATGTCACCCCTGGGCCACACCCGCATGGCCGCCGAGGTCCTCGACCTACTCGGCATGGAGCACGACATCACGCCCGTCGAACTCGAGGCCGCGGCCGAGCTGACCCGTCGCGAACAGCGTCGACAGAACGCCGAGTGGGCGCGCACCTTTCTCGGCCCGTGGGTGATGCGGCGGGTGCGCGGCATCTCCTCCGGCGACGGCGTGACGCCGCGCTGGCCCGAACCGGTGTCCGGCGCGGATCTGCTCGCCCGCTGAGACCGCTCCACCCGGCCCCGGGGAGGACGCAAACGTTCTCTTCGGAGTGCGCCGGGATACGCTGGCCGTTCGGAGGTGTGAACCACACATGAGTACGACGGGCCGGATGAACGAGTGACCAGCAGGACCGCGACCAACGGATCGCAGGGCGAAGAGAAGCCGCACCCCGACACCTCCCCGGCCGCGACCGACGAGCACACGCATCCCCGTGCGGCCGTCGCGGTGCTCTGCCTGGCCGGCATCGTCGTCGCCCTGATGCAGACGATCATCGTCCCGCTGATCCCCCAGCTGCCGACCCTGCTGAAGGCCGACGCGTCCAACACCACCTGGGCCATCACCATCACCCTGCTGGTGGGCGCCGTCGCCACCCCGATCGGCGGTCGTATCGGCGACATGTACGGCAAACGGCTCGCCATCCTCGGCAGCCTCGGGTTCGTCGCGCTCGGCTCCGTCGCCTGCGCGCTCGCCACGTCACTTCCGGTCTTCATCCTCGGGCGCGGGCTTCAGGGCCTCGGGTTCGGCATCGTGGCGCTCGGGATCAGCGTCATGCGTGACATCGTCCCGGCGCGCTACCTCGGTTCGGCCGTCGGCACGATGAGCGCCTCCCTCGGCATCGGCGGTGCACTCGGTCTGCCGTTCGCCGCGGCGATCGCGCAGCATGTCAGCTGGCACGCCCTGTTCTGGTCCTGTGCGGCGGCCTCGGCCCTCGCGGCGGTGGGCGTCGCTCTCACCGTCCCGTCGACCACGCCCTCGTCGGGCGGGCGCTTCGACTTCCTCGGCGCGATCGGGCTCACTTGCGTGCTGATCTGCCTCCTGCTGCCGCTGTCGAAGGGCGCGGTGTGGGGCTGGAGCAACCCGCTCACCCTCGGTTGCTTCGCCGGGTTCGTCGTGCTGCTCGGCCTCTGGGCAGTCGTCGAACTCCGTCGTGCCAGTCCACTGATCGATCTGCGAATCCTCGGCGAGCGTCCCCTTCTCCTCACCAATCTGGCCTCGATCGCCACCGGCTTCGCCTTCTACGCGATGCAACTCATCCCGATCCAGTTGCTCATGGCGCCGACCAACAGCCCCAACGGCTTCGGTTACGACATGGTTCATGCGAGCCTGATCCTCGCGCCGAGCGGTCTGGTGATGTTCGTGTTCTCGCACATCAGCGGACGGATCAACGCCATGTTCGGCGCGCGGATCTCCCTCTCGCTGGGCGGCGTCATCATCGGCGTCGGCTACGTCGTCTTCATCGTCGGGCTGACCGGCCCCTGGGCGCTGACCTGGATTCACATGCTGGTCATCGCCTGCTGCATCGGCGCCGGCCTGGGCATCGCCTACTCCGCGATGCCGGCTCTCGTCATGCAGGCGGTGAGCGTCGAGCAGACCGGCGAGTCGAACGGCGTGAACGCCTTGATGCGGATCATCGGCACCTCGACCGCATCGGCGGTCGTCGGCATGCTCCTGACGTGGTCGATGATCGACGTCGCAGGCCCCGACGGTTCGACGATCGCGGTTCCGGCGGGCGACGGCTACCTGTGGGCCGCGGGCATCGCGCTGGCCACGTGCGTGATCGCCGCGGTGGTCGCGCTGGCCATCCCGGCCCAGCGCGGACTCGCCGAAACCCAGGTGTGACACCGGACCTCGCCGATCGCGGTCGCGGCTCTGCGACGCCGTGCACATCGAGATGCGCGGGTCGTCCGAGCCACGTAGCGTGACGCCGTGCCCCCAGCGACACTCATCGAGTACGCCGTCGTCCTCACCGTCGCGGTGTCCACCGACCCGGTCTGGGCCGGGATCGACGAGAAGACCTACTGTGCCGAGCATTTCGGTTCGGCGCCGCTCGAGTACACGGAGTCGGTCGAACTCGCGACCCGCGGCGGCGCACGGGTGGTGGGCCGCGAGGACGAGATCGGGTCGATCGAACCCGGGAAGCTCGCCGACCTCGTACTGTGGGATCCGTCCACCGTCGCCTACCGCGACACCGACGACCCGGTCGCCGACGGTGACCTGCTCACCATCGACACCGACCAGATGACCACCGCCGTCGCGACGCAGCACCGCCGCCTTCTCGACAAGGCACGCTGATGGACCTCACCGCCGTCACCCGGTACCGATTCGCGCGTTCGCGCGACGAGGTGTTCCCCGCACCCGGCGAACAGCTCGTCGCCGGCGGCACCTGGGTCTTCTCCGAGCCGCAACCGGCCACCACCGGCCTCGTCGACCTCAGCGAGATGGGTTGGCGACCGGTCGAAGACCTGCCCGACGGCGGCCTCCGCGTCGGCGCGACGTGCACCATCGCGGAGCTGGTCGCACTGCAGCCACGCCCCGGATTCCGCGCTCATCCGCTCTTCGCCCAGTGCGCGAACGCCCTTCTCGCGTCGTTCAAGATCTGGAACATGGCCACGGTCGGCGGCAACATCTGCCGGTCCTTCGCGGCCGCATCGATGGTGTCGCTGGCCGTTGCGCTCGACGCCACGGCGCACATCTGGACTCCCGACGGCGCCGATCGGGATCTGCCCGTCGCCGACCTGGTGATCGGCAACGGCATCAACATCCTGGGCCCCGGCGAGGTTCTCCGCGCCGTCGACTTCCCCGCCCACGCACTCGCCGCCGTCACCGGTTTCCGCAAGATCGCCCTCGCCGACCTGGGCCGCTCCGGTGCCGTCGTGACCGGACGCATCGATCCCGACGGCAGCACCGTCTTCGGGATCACCGCCGCCACCGAGTGGCCGACTGTGCTGCGTTATCCCCGACCGCCGGCCGCGGACCTGTTGCGTCACGACATCAGTACCGCGCCCGGCTACTACACCGACCCGCTCGGGTCGGCCGACTGGCGCCGCGGGGTGTCGGCGGTCCTCGCCGAGGAGATCCGCCTCGAACTCACAGGGACGAGGTAGACCGATGGAGTTCGAGGTCAACGGCGAGACGATCGATGCCGAACCCGCTGCGGGACAATGCCTCCGGATGCTGCTCCGCCAGCACGCGCACTTCGAGGTGAAGAAGGGGTGCGACGCAGGCGATTGCGGCGCGTGTTCGGTCCTCGTCGACGGACAACCCGTGCACTCCTGCATCTTTCCGGCGCAGCGCGTCGCCGGGAAGTCGGTGACCACGGTCGCCGGCCTCGGTACACCCGACGACCTGCACCCGGTACAGCAGTCCTTCGTCGACAGTTTCGGCTTCCAGTGCGGTTTCTGCACCGCGGGCATGATCGTCACCGCCTCGACCCTCACCCCGGACGACCTCGCCGACCTGCCACGGCGGATGAAGGGGAACATCTGCCGCTGCACCGGATACCGCTCGATCAGGGACGCGATCGGCAACGCCGTGGCGCCCGGCCGGACCCGGCCGGGCGGGAGCACCGGTGAAGCCACCGGTGTGGGCGACTCGGTGAACCCGCCCGCGGCGCGGCGCGTCGTGACCGGCACCGAGGCCTACACCTTCGACGTCCCGGTCGACGGCGCGCTGCACATCCACGTGCTCGGGTCGCCGCACCCCCACGCCCGTATCGTCTCCATCGACACGACCGACGCCTCGGCCCTCCCCGGCGTGGAGGTGATCCTGACCCACGAGAACGTCTCGACACCAAGGTTTTCCACGGGGCGCCACCAGAACCGGCTCGAAGACCCGGACGACACCCTCGTCTTCGATCGCATCGTGCGTTTCGTCGGGCAGCGCGTCGCGGCCGTCGTCGCGGCGACACCGGGAATCGCGGAACAGGCCGCCGCGCTGATCCGCGTCGACTACGAGGAACTGCCCGCGGTCTTCGACCCCGAGGAGGCACGCGCTCCCGGGGCTTCGGTCATCCACCCCGACCGCACCGCCGAAGACCGGGTGATGGATACCGAACGCAACCTCGTCGCCGCCTTCCACGAGGGCTTCGGCGGCGACGTCGACGAGGCGCTCGCCGCGGCGCCGACGACCGTGCACGGAACGTGGCGCACCGGACGGGTCACCCACGCACAGTTGGAAACCCACGGTTCGATCGCCTGGACCGATGCCACCGGACGTCTGGTCGTCCGCACGAGCACGCAGGTCCCCTTCCTGGTGCGCGACGAACTCGCCCGGCTTCTCGAGCTGCCGCCTGAGAAGGTCCGGGTGTTCAGCGGCCGCGTCGGCGGCGGTTTCGGCGGCAAACAGGAGATGCTGACCGAGGATCTCGCCGCCGTCGCCACCCTGCGTACCGGTCGCCCCTGCGTCTACGAGATGACCCGCACCGACGAGATGACGCGGACAACCTACCGCCACCCGATGCGGGTGACCGTGGATCTCGGCGCCGACGACGACGGTCTGCTCACCGCCCTCCGGGTCGACGTTCTCTCGGATACCGGCGCGTACGGCAACCACGCGATCGGCGTGATGTTCCATGCCTGCGCCGAGTCTGTCTCGGTGTACAACTGCCCGGTGAAGAGGATCGACGCCGAGGTCGTCTACACCAACAACCCGCCGTCGGGCGCCTTCCGAGGTTATGGCCTCGGACAGGTGATCTTCGCGGTCGAATCCGCGATGGACGAGCTCGCGGTCCGTCTCGGTATCGACCCCTTCGAACTCCGGCGACGCAATGCCGTCGCGACGGCGATCCGCTCCTCATCGCACGCCCCGACCCCGAGATCGACCTGGTGTACGGCAGTTATGGTCTCGACCAGTGCCTCGACCTCGCCGAGTCCGCGATGCGCCGGGGCAACGGCGCCGTCCTCCCGCCCGCCCCGCGATGGCGGGTCGGTGAGGGAATGGCGATCTCCGCGATCGCCACGATGGCCCCGCGCGGCCATTTCGCCGACGTCACGGTGGCCGTCGACTCCGCCGGCACCTATCACGTCGGCGTGGGCACCTGCGAGTTCGGCAACGGCACCACGACGGTCCACACGCAGATCGTCGCGAGCGCACTGTCTACCGAGCCGGAGCGGGTCACGTTGTGGCACGGGGACACCGACGCCGTGCCACATGACACCGGCGCATTCGCCTCCGCGGGCACCACCGTCGCCGGAAAGGCCGTGTACAGCGCGGGTCTCGCGCTCCGCAGCATTCTCGTCGAGGCCGCGAGCCGCCTTACCGGCGCTGATCCCGACCAGGTCGAATTGGGCCCGGACGGAGCCGTCGCCGGCGACCGGCTGGTCGGTTTTCGCCACCTGATCGACGCGGTCGACGACAGTCACCGCGCGCTGTTCCCGGACGGCCCGCGGGCCGTGGCGACCGGCGAGGAACGGGGCGAGATGCGTTCCATCGCCTTCGACGTGCAGGCCTTCCGGGTCGCCGTCGACACCGAGACCGGCGCCGTCGCGATCCTGCAGTCCGTCCACGCGTCCGACGCCGGCACCGTGATGAATCCCGAGCAGTGCCGGGGACAGGTGGAAGGCGGTGTGGCGCAAGGCATCGGCGCGGCCCTCTTCGAGGAGATCATGCTCGACAACGGATCACCGGTGACCAAGGTGTTCCGCACCTATCGTGTCCCCCAGATGGCGGACATCCCGTTCACCGAGGTCTACTTCGCCGAAACCGCCGATCAACTCGGCCCTTTCGGCGCGAAGTCGATGTCGGAGTCACCCTTCAATCCTGTTGCTCCCGCGCTCGCCAATGCCATCCGGCGCGCCGTCGACGTCCGCCCCTATGAGACGCCGATGTCACGAGACCGGATCTGGCGGCTCACGCACCCTGAAGTCGTCGAGAAGGAAAGCGACGTAAAGGCGTGCCAAACATTCGACAAACAGTCGGTAAACAATTGTTTTCATCCCTAACAATCTGGCGCCCAACCTATTTCGTTTCAGCGCGCAATTCGGGACCAGATATCGAACAGTTCGCCGGAAATCCTGCGAATTCACCTGTCAGAGTCGCACACTCCTCACTATCCACTGTCCAGAGGAGGGCGTCATGACACATACTGCACCCGGAGAAGAGCGCGGAACCCTGTCTGCCAAGCAGGGAATCGCCGCCGGGACGTCCATCGGCGCGGCGATCATCCTGATCGTCGTCGGAGTCGTCCAACTCGCCCAGGGAATCGCCGCGGTAGCCGAAGACGAGGTCTTCGTCCGCGGGGTCGAATACGTCTACAAGTTCGACTTCACGACGTGGGGCTGGATTCACATCGTGCTCGGAGCCATCGCGATCATCGTCGGTGCCGGACTCGTCAGCGGGGCGGGTTGGGCCCGGTTCACCGCCATCGTCATCGCCGGCCTGTCCATCATCGCCAACTTCCTGTGGCTGCCGTACTACCCGTGGTGGTCGATCCTGATCATCGCGCTCGACGTGGTCGTCATCTGGGCCGTATCGACCTGGAACCCCCGGGCCGAGTACTGACGCCGACCGGCGCCGGCCCATGAACACGGAGAACCCTGGGCCCGATCAAGATCCCCCCGGGAGTACCGGCTCGATCAGCGCGTCGGAACGTGCCGAACTCGAGCAGTTGCGCGCCGAGGTCGCGACACTGCGCGCGAGTGCCGACACCGGTGGGACCGCACCGCCGGAGACCACCAAACGGCGCACGACCTGGCGCTGGGTCGCGGTGGGAATCTTGTGTGTCCTGGTCGCCCTGCTGGCCATCCTCTCGGTGACGTCCCGATTCGTCCGCGGCGAGATCCTCGACACCGACCGATACGTGACGACAGTCGCACCGCTGGCCTCGGATCCGGCGCTGCAGCAGGAGATCACCAACACCGTCACCGACGAAATCTTCACCCGCATCGACGTCGAGGCGCTGACCGCGTCCGCGCTCAACGCACTGACCGATGCGGTACCGGCCACGGAGACCGCCCCCCGCGTGGACCGTGCCATCGACGGATTGGCGCCCGTTCTCGCCGCTCAGGCCCGCACCTTCGTGCAGCAGACGGTGGCGTCCCTGGTCGAGAGCGACCAGTTCGAGACCCTGTGGGTGGAGGCGAACCGCCGGGGCCACACCGCCCTGGTCTCCGTGGTGACCGGTGAGGTGGGGCCGTCCTCGGTCTCCGTCGACGAGTCGGGAACGGTGAGCATCTCTCTGGGCACCGTGATCGACAACGTCAAGCAGCGTCTTCTGGACCGCGGATTCACCTTTGCCGAGAAGATCCCGGCGGTCGACAAGGAATTCGTCCTGTTCCGGTCACCCGAACTGGTTCGGGCGCAACGCGCGGTGTCCGCGCTCGACACCGCCGCCGACGTGCTGCCGTGGCTGACGATCGCCTGCGCGCTCGGGGCCGTCGCGGTGGCTCCGCGGGGTCGGCGCCTACGCTCGCTGTCCGTGGTCGGCCTCTCGCTGGTTCTCGCCATGCTGACCCTGGCCATCGCGCTGATCGTCGCGCGCGCACTCTATCTCGACAACATCCCGCCCGACATCCTCTCCCCCGACGCTGCAGCCGCCATCGCCGACACGGTCACCGGCCCCCTCCGCCTCGCGCTGCGCGCCGTGGCCGTCCTGGGCCTCGTGGTGGCGATCGGCGCCTTCCTGATCGGTGGCTCCGCATCGGCGGTCGCGGTCCGGCACGGATTCTCCGGCGGACTCGACAAACTCCAGAACCTTCGGAAATCACGACCTCCGAATGCCTTCGAGACGACCGCCTATCGTGCTCGAATCGCGTTACGGGCCGCGATCATCGGCGTCGGCGTACTGCTGCTGATGTTCTGGAACTATCCCACCGGACTGGTGGTGTTGCTCATCGTCATGTGTGGGCTGATCGCACTGCTCGTCGTGGAGATCGTGATCCGCCCGGCCCGGGCGGGCCCGGACGACGCGGCGACATGACCGAGGC
Source organism: Gordonia sp. CNJ-863 (assembly GCF_001942325.1). Lineage (NCBI taxonomy): Bacteria > Bacillati > Actinomycetota > Actinomycetes > Mycobacteriales > Gordoniaceae > Gordonia > Gordonia sp. CNJ-863. The sequence continues at coordinate 366,781 of NZ_MKKG01000011.1, read as the reverse complement.
TGCGGCGTCATGAACGTGGAAACGGCGGCGGCCGTCGACGAGCGTCCCGTGTCCCGACGATGGTGGGCCCGCGCCGCACTCGCGGCCGTGATCGTCGCGATCCTCCTGCCGATCGCGGTATCGGGACTGCGGGCACTCCTCACGCTTCTGCTGGTCTGCGTGATCTGCACGGTCGTCATCGTCGTAGCGGCCTACTGGTTCCTGATCAGCCGCGGCGCGGTCCGTGCACTGGCCGCTGTCGTCGTCGTCCTGCCACTCCCGTTCGTGGCGATCTACCTGATCCGCGAAGGTCAGCTCTGGGTCGTGATCGTGTCCGCGGCGCTCGTCGTCGTCGCGATCGCCTGCGCGCGGCGAGCGTTGCGACCGACTCCGGCCCAGTCGCTCATGCCGGAGCATCCGGCCCCGCCGGTGCTCCATCCCTTCCTGGTGATGAATCCGCGCTCGGGTGGCGGTAAGGTCGTCCGCTTCGACCTGCCACGCCGTGCCGAGGCACTCGGCGCCGAGGTCGCACTGCTGAGCGGGCCCGAGCATCTCGACGTCACGGAGTTGGCGGGGGACGCGGTCCGCCGGGGAGCCGACCTGTTGGGCGTGGCGGGCGGCGACGGCACGCAGGCGCTGGTCGCGGCTGTCGCAGCGGAGTACCACGTGCCGTTCCTCGTGATCAGCGCCGGCACACGTAACCACTTCGCCCTCGACCTCGGGCTGGACCGGAAGGACCCCGCACGCTGCCTGGACGCCCTCCACGACGGGGTCGAGGTGCATGTCGACCTCGGCTGGATCAACGGGCATCCATTCGTCAACAACGCGTCGTTCGGCGTCTACGCAGAGGTCGTGCAGAGTCCGCAGTACCGGGACGACAAGACCCGGACGGTCCTGCGGATGCTGCCGGACCTCCTCGGCGGCGTCACCGGCACCGGCCTGCGCGCCCGCATCGGCGACGACACCGTGACCGGGCCGCAGGCGATCCTGGTGAGCAACGGCCCCTACGCCACGAATGACGTGGCCGGCCTGGGGCGGCGCACGCGCATCGATTCCGGCCTGCTCGGTGTGGTGACGGTGTCGGTCGCCGACACCCGGCAGGCGGTGGGGCTGCTCCGACGCGGCCACGGACAGGGACTCGTACAGCGGACGGCGACCGAGGTCGTCGTCGAGGCCGACGCCGCGGAGATCCCGGTCGGCATCGACGGCGAGTCGGTGCGACTCCGGACACCGGTGCGCTGCACCATCTCCCCCGCGGCACTGCGGGTCCGTGTTCCACGCGAGCGCCCGGAGATCCGCGTCGCACCACCGCAACTGGACTGGGTCCGACTGTGGAATCTACTCCGGCCCGGAGCGGTCAGGGGTTGAGTCGGGGGCCGACCCGGGCGGCGATTGGACGCTCCGATATGCCTCGACAGCCGACTCGACCGTCGGGAAGAACCGGTCCTCGTCGAACCGGCCGTCGACGACGAAGCGGATGAGTTTGTCCTTCACCGGTCCCTTCAGCTCCGCGAACACCAGACGGATCGAGGACGATTCGAGTGCACGGTCGAGATCGATGAGCTCGTCGACGGCGGTGGTGTCGAGACCGGTGATCGGTTCGGCTGCGACGACGACCCACTTGACCGGTGGCTCGCTGTACGCCACCACATCCCGGACGTGCGCGGCGAAGATCTTGCCGTTGGCGAAGAACAGCGGTGCGTCGAAGCGGACCAGCACGAGCCCGGGAATCCGGTGTCCCTCCGGATGCCGGGTGACATCGAGAAAGCCCGTTCCCTCCAGCTCCACCAGCTCCGTACGATAGGGCTGCCAGGCCCTCGCCACCACGGCCACGAAGGACAACCCGATCGCGACCAGGATGCCCTCGAGCACACCCACGAGCGCGACGCCGACGAAAGCGGCTGCCGCCAAACCGAATTCGAGCTTGCTCAACCGCCAGATCCGGACCATGCCGGATATGTCGATGAGCGCGGTCGCCGCGACGATCACGACCGCCGCCAGCGTGGCGTCGGGTAGATAGGCGGTGACGCCGGGAGCCACGAGGACGAAGACCAGCACCGCGGCCGCCCCGACCGCTCCCGCGAGTTGCGTGCGTGCGCCGGCCTGTTCGGCGACCGGCGTACGTGAACCGCTGGCGGAGATGGGGAATCCGCCGAACAGGCCGGAGGCGATGTTGGCCGTGCCGATCGCCTTCATCTCCGTACTCCCGTCGACATCCTCACCGCGCCGGGCGGCGAATGTCCGTGAGAGCACGCCGGAGTCGGCGAAGGCGATGAGCGCGATTCCCGCGGCCGGCCCGAGAAGCGAGAGCACGTCATTCCAATCGGTCCCGCCGTACTGCGGAAGGGGCAGACCTGCCGGCAGGGCGCCGACCATGCCGATGTCGTCGTCGAGCCCGAGCACGGCCGTCACCACGATCGAACCGACCACGGCGACGAGGACACCCGGTACCCGTGCGAGCCACCGCCGGAACGCGACGATCACGACGAGACCGGCGAATCCCATCGCGGCGGCAACCGTGTCGGTCTTTCCGTCCAGCACCGAGGTGACGATCTCGCCGACCTCCTCGAACAGACCCGAGGCGTCGACCGAGAAGCCCAACAGCTTGGGCAGCTGTCCGATGACGACGATGAGCGCGATCGCGTTGAGGTACCCGAGTCTCAGCGGCTTGGAGAGGAGTTCGGTGACGAAGCCGAGCCGGAGGAATCCACCCAGGACGAGAATCGCCCCGACCAGTACGGCGAGGATCCCGGCGAGTGCCAGAGCGTCCTCCGGGTCACCGACGGCGGCCAGCGGCAGCACCGCTGCGGCGATCAGCGGCGCGAGCGACGAATCCGGGCCGAGCACAAGGATCTTCGACGGTCCGACCACGGCGTAAGCCGTCAGCGGCACGATCGTCGCCCACAGCCCCGCATACGCGGGCAGCCCGGCGGCTTCGGCGTAACCCATCCCGGCAGGGATCAGGAGCGCGGTCAGCACCAGCCCGGCGGTGACGTCTGTACGAAGCCACTCGCGTTTGTAGCTCCGGGCCGTCGCGAGCCCTGGAAGGCGCCACAACGCGGCGACGCCGCTCATGCGCGTGCCCGCCGCGGTGCGACGGCGACGCACTGATCACCGGTCATGTCACCGCTCCTAGTAGGGAGTGGGAATCCAGTGCAGCGCCTGGTCCGGCTGTCGGTAGCCGTGCGCCTTCTGCCGCTTCGGCAACGTGACCTCCGGACGTTCCAACGGGTCGTAGGGCACCTGACCGAGGAGATGGCTGATCACGTTGAGCCGACCGCGCTTTTTGTCGTCGTTGGAGGTGACATACCAAGGTGCCCAACCGGTGTCGGTGTAGCGGAACATCTCGTCGCGAGCCCGGGAGAAGTCGTACCAACGGCTGTAGGATTCGAGATCGGTCTTCGACAGCTTCCAGGTCTTGCGCGGATCGTCGATGCGACTCTGCAGGCGCTGGTTCTGCTGCTCCTGGCTGACCTCGAGCCAGTACTTCAGGAGGATGATCCCCGACTCGACCATCGCCCGCTCGACACTCGGGGTGTATTCCAGGAACTGGTGGACCTGTTCCTCCGTACAGAATCCGAGCACACGCTCGATCCCGGCACGGTTGTACCAACTCCGGTCGAAGATGACGACCTCACCCGCTGCCGGAAGGTGCGGTACATACCGCTGGAGATACAGCTGCGACTTCTCACGTTCGGACGGGACGGGCAGCGCGACGGTGCGGAACACTCGCGGGCTCACCCGCGCCGTGATCGCCTTGATGACACCCCCCTTGCCCGCCGTGTCCCGACCCTCGAAGACCACGCACACCTTGGCCCCCGACGACCTGACCCATTCCTGCATCGCCACCAGTTCGGCATGCAGGGGTTTGAGCGCCTTCCGGTATGCCTTGTCCGACATCGGACCGGCGGACCCGTCCGGTCGACCACCGACCAGCTCTCCGGTCGCTGACAGTTCGGGAGACATCTCCCGGTGCTTCTTCCCACCCATCGTTCACCTCACCATCGCGGAACGGCATGGGCAGCACAGCGAGGTCCCGAACTCCAGACACGAAGAGAAATACCGGAAACCTACGATTTGCCCGATTTGACGAATGCGACCGGAAACGAGCTTCGTCGCCACCGGATACGCGCGGTACCCACCTGCTGACATCGCCACCTCTTTCCTCGAAGGACTGGGCGAGTCACGTCGCATTGTCGACCGCCGGGCGCACGGTCACATCCGAATGCGCCGAACCGGGCCCAGAATTGCGCCGGTCCGCAATCGGGCCGTGAAAAAACGGCCCCGGCAGAGCTGCCGGGGCCGTCACCTCTCCCGGTGCATCAGCCGCGCAGCAGCCCCTTGGCGACGTGGGTCACCTGGATCTCGTTGCTGCCGGCGTAGATCATGAGCGACTTGGCATCTCGCGCGAGCTGCTCGACGCGGTACTCGGCCATGTAGCCGTTGCCGCCGAAGAGCTGGACGGCCTCCATCGCGACATCGGTGGCGGCCTTCGACGAGTAGAGCTTCATCGCCGACGCCTCCGACAGGCTCAGCGGCTTACCCGCCTTGCCGCGCTCGATCGCGCTGAAGAGCATGTTCTGCACGTTGATCCGGGCGATCTCCATCTCGGCGAGCTTGAGCTGGATGAGCTGGAACTGGGCGATCTCCTGACCCCACAGCTTGCGCGTCTTGGCGTAGTCGATCGACAGTCGTTGTGCCTCGTTGATGATGCCCAGCGAGAGCGCGGCGATGCCGACGCGTTCGGCGGTGAACCCAGCCTTGGCGCCTTCGGAGCCGCGCGAATCCTCACCGGTGTCCTCGGTCTCGCCGAGCAGACGGTCCTTGCCGACCCGGACGTTGTCGAAGAACAGCTCACCGGTCGGCGAGCTCATCATGCCCATCTTCTTGAACGGCTTGCCCTGCGTCAGGCCCGGCATCCCCTTGTCGAGGACGAAGGACAGCACCTTGCGGTCACGCATGGGGGTGCCGCTGCCGTCGTCGAGCTTCGCGAACACGACGATGGTGTCGGCGTACGGGCCGTTGGTGATGAACGTCTTCTGGCCGTTCAGGATGTAGTCGTCACCGTCGCGGCGGACGGTGGTCTTCATGCCGCCGAGAGCGTCGGAGCCCGAATCGGGTTCGGTGATCGCCCAGGCGCCGACCTTCTCCATGGTGACCAGCTCGGGCAGCCAGCGCTTCTTCTGGGCGAGCGTGCCCTTGCCCCGGATCGTCGAGGCGGTCAGGCCCATGCTCACACCGAGCGAGGCGACGAGGCCCAGGCACACACCGGCAAGCTCGATGTTGACCATCATGAACATCGAACCGCCCATGCCACCACCCTCGCCGGACGATTTCTTCTTCTCCCCGTTGGCCTCTGCCTCGAGTTCCTTTTCCAGCGCGTCCTTGGCCATCGCGTCGACCCCGAAGGTCGACAGCAGCTTGCGGGTGATGTCGTACGGAGGCAGCACGCCGGACTCGAGCTCGTCGAGATGTGGCCGGATCTCCTTGTCGATGAACGCGCGCAGCGCATCCCGCACCATCAGATCTTCATCGGACCACTCGAACATCGTCACTCTCCCCAGACAGTGCCCGCCGGGGGCGAACACGTTTCAGTTTTGCCGACTCAACTGTGTCAGGAGTCACTCACGATGTCTAGGTACGTCCGCCCGATTCTGTTTCTTCAGGGCGAATTCTCAGGGGCGGCCAGTGGTAGCAGGCCGCCGGCCGGACCTCGCACCGGAAGTATCCCGTGGCGTCGTCGCACAGAAGTGCCTGCGCGACGGGCATGGCCACGACGATCGACGCCCCGACGGTGATCGTGCGGTCGCGCCAGTCGTGCACCCGTCGCACGAACGCCTCGACACTCTCGCCGCCATGGGGCCGGGCCGCCGGATCGGTGAAGAAGGCCGCGAGCTCGCGTGGATCGATGTCCTCGGGCGCCGATCCCGCCCAGTTCCCGACATCGAGCGTGCGAAGCGCGTCGTCGACCTCGACCCGACCACCCAGGAGCCGGGCGCTCTCGAGTGTCGCGGGCTCGGGCCCGCAGAAGGACACCGGCCCGACGAGGGACGCGGCGAGCGCTTCGACGTCACGGCGGCCGCGGTCGTCCAGCGACGCGTCACCGCCGAAGCGCACCGATCGATTGGGACCGGTGCGCCCGGCGGTGATGATCTGCACAGGAATGGCAGTGCGCGGTCAGCTCTGCACGGCGTCGACCGTCGGCGACGTGCTGGAGCTCTTCGACCGCGCCATCGCGCCGAGGATCAGCGCGAAGGTCACCGTCAGCACCGTCCAGAGGATCACCTGGTTGGTGATCGTGTACACGCGGAAGTCGGCGACGACGTCCGCCGGGAAGCCGGGGAACACGATCTGGCCGGCGTCGGTGCGCACCGGCTCGGGCACCTCGTCGAACGACGGCAGCAGCGCGATGGTGACGCCGACCGCGATCACGTACGCGGCACCGCCCACGACGGCCGACACCAGTCCGCCGATCCTCGGCCGCAACCACAGCGCGAGTGCGACGGCCACGATCATCAGCACGACCGACGCGATCGTGACGGTCAGGAATGCACCCGTCCGTTCCCCGATCGTGTCGTCGTCCCCGACCGCAGGCGGGTTGGCCGGGTAGGCGAAGAACGGAACACCGAAGACGGCGACGAAACCGATCGCGCCGAGCGCCCCGGCGACGGCGCGGGCATCGGTGGCCGGATACCGGTTGCCGAGGTAACTCCACAGCACGGTGAAGGCGACCCCGAAGAACGCGCCCATGCACAGGGCGAACACCAGGTTTCCGACGCCGGCGCCCAGATTCTCCTGCATGGCGCGGGTGAAGACCTCGCCGCCGTCGCCGTGCGAATGGCCGCCGACCGTATGTGCCAGCGCCTCTTCGGCTTCCGAGCGTTCACCCTCGTAGTCGACGGCCTTCGACACCACGGGTTCGAGGTAGAACCGTGCGAAGACGAACGAGATGATGCCGGCGATCAGGCCCGAGAGCAGACCTGCGCCGATGAGTTTCTTCTCCATGTGAACTTGTCCCTACGTTGTGAGAGTCAGGCCGACGCAGTGCGGTGAACGCTCAGTGGCAGGGAAAGCCGAGGAAGTGGCGGGAGTCGTGCACGAACTCGTGCACATAGGTGTTCTCCCCGAAGACCGACACGACACCTTGGTCGTAGCCGAGGAAGTAGTAGGCGAGCCCGGCCAGGAGGACCGTGAGGCTCAGCCAGAGCGCTGCGCTCGCGACCGACAGGTTCGGTACCGAAATCGCACGGGTGGGTGACTTGACTGCTTCGGCCGTACGGGGAGACGTCATGGGATTGTCCTTTCGCCGATCTCGCGTCGGTGAGTGTGTCGGATCTTTTGGCGCCGGCACGGCATCCTGACTCACGTCTTCCCCAGGCGCCGTCGAAATCCTCGACCGCGTCCGGCGTTGTCGTTCACAGTGGCGCGACCGCTCCGGATTCTCACCGGATTCCCCGTACAGGCGTGTATCGACTGTATACCCAGACCTGTCGCACATGTGAGACATAGTGGAGAGATGCCCCGCCCCTCGGTTCTCGATCGCTTCACCGCCCCCACCCGGCGATGGTTCACCGGAGCGTTCACCAAGCCGACCGCGGCCCAGAAAGGCGCCTGGACCTCGATCGCCGACGGCGCGAACACCCTGGTCATCGCCCCGACCGGGTCCGGCAAGACGCTCGCGGCATTCCTCTGGGCGCTCGACCGGCTGGCCGCCGACGCCGCCACCCGCCGTCCGGGCACGAAGGTCGTCTACATCTCGCCGCTGAAGGCGCTCGCCGTCGACGTGGAGCGCAATCTACGCGCGCCCCTCACCGGGATCACCCGTGCGGCGCAGGAATTGGACCTGCCCGAACCGAACATAACGGTCGGTGTCCGGTCCGGCGACACCTCGGCCGCTGACCGCCGCGCTCTGGTGAAGACCCCGCCCGACATCCTGATCACCACGCCCGAGTCGCTCTACCTGATGCTGACCTCCGCGGCCCGGGAGAGCCTCACGAATGTCGAGGCGATCATCGTCGACGAGGTCCATGCGGTCGCCGCCACCAAACGCGGCACACATCTGGCCCTGACCCTCGAGCGCCTCGACGAGCTGCTCGAGAAGCCCGCCCAACGGATAGGCCTGTCGGCGACCGTGCGGCCTCCCGAGGTCGTCGCCGGGTACCTGTCCGGCTCGGCGCCCTGCCAGGTCGTCAAGCCCAAGGCCGACAAGACCTTCGATCTCCGCGTCGACGTGCCGGTCGAGGACATGGCGAACATCCCGCCGGCACCCGGCCCGGACGGCGCCGACCCGGCCGAGCTCGACGACGCATTCTCCCCCACGGCCGGTTCGCTGTGGCCGTACGTGGAGGCGTCGATCGTCGACCAGATCGAGGCCAACCGGGCGACGATCGTGTTCGCGAACTCCCGTCGGCTCGCCGAGAAGCTGACCGCGCGGCTCAACGAGATCCACGCCGAGCGGCAGGGTGTCACGCCCGAGCCCACCGCCAACCCGACGGTCGCGGGCGGGGCTCCCGCGTGCGTGATGGGCAGCGGGGCGAGTTCCGGCGCCGAGGCGGTCCTCGCGCGGGCACACCACGGTTCGGTGAGCAAGGAGCAGCGCGCGCAGATCGAGGACGACCTCAAGGCCGGTCGCCTGTCCTGCGTCGTGGCGACCAGCTCGCTCGAACTCGGTATCGACATGGGTGCGGTGGATCTCGTGATCCAGGTGGAGGCCCCGCCGTCGGTGGCCAGCGGCCTGCAGCGCATCGGCCGCGCCGGCCATCAGGTGGGCGAGATCAGCCAGGGCATCCTCTATCCCAAACACCGCACCGATCTGCTGCACTGCACGGTCACCGTCGGGCGCATGCTCGACGGTGCGATCGAGGAGATCAAGGTTCCCCAGAATCCCCTCGACATCCTCGCGCAGCAGACCATCGCGGCCGCCGCCGTCGACGATCTCGAGGTCGACCACTGGTACGAGGTCGTTCGCCGGGCGGCTCCCTACCGCGACCTCGGACGCGGGGTCTTCGACGCCACCCTCGATCTCATCGCCGGGCGGTTCCCCTCAGACGAGTTCGCCGAACTCCGGCCGCGGGTCAACTGGGACCGCGACGCGGGCGTGATCACCGGCCGCCGTGGCGCCCAACGACTCGCCGTCACCTCCGGCGGGTCGATCCCCGATCGCGGACTGTTCGGCGTCTTCATGGTCGGCGAGAAGTCCACGCGCGTGGGCGAACTCGACGAGGAGATGGTGTACGAGTCGCGGGTCGGCGATGTCTTCGCCCTCGGCGCGACGAGCTGGCGCATCGAGGACATCACCCACGACCGCGTCCTGGTGTCGCCGGCCTTCGGGCAGCCCGGCAGGCTGCCGTTCTGGATCGGCGACGCGATCGGACGTCCCGCCGAACTCGGTGCGGCGATCGGCGCGTTCACCGGGGCCATCGCCGATCCCGGGAAACTCGACGCCCATGCCGAGAGGCTCGGACTCACCGAGAACGCCCGCACCAACCTGGCCACGCTCATCGCCGAACAGCGCGAGGCGACCGGTCACCTCCCCACCGACCGGACGCTCGTCGTCGAACGGTTCCGCGACGAACTCGGCGACTGGCGCGTCATCCTGCACTCCCCCTATGGCTTGCGTGTCCACGCGCCGTGGGCGAGCGCCATCTCCCAACGACTCCTCGCGACACTGGGTATCGAGGGCGCCACCACCGCCTCCGACGACGGCATCATCCTGCGTCTGCCCGACACCGACGACGCACCCCCGGGTGCCGACGTCTTCCTCCTCGATCCCGACGAGGTCGAACAGCTCGTGACCGACGGTCTCGCCGACTCGTCGATGTTCGCCTCGCGGTTCCGCGAATGTGCCGCGCGCGCACTGCTCCTGCCGCGGCGCGATCCCGGCCGGCGCGCGCCGCTGTGGCAGCAGCGGCAGCGCAGCGCCCAATTGCTCTCCGTCGCATCCAAGTTCCCGGACTTCCCGATCGTCCTCGAAGCGGTTCGCGAGTGCCTGCAGGACGTGTACGACCTCCCGGCACTGCTCGACCTGCTCGGCCGCATCCGGTCGCGCCGGATCCGCGTCGTGGAGACCGAGACCCCGAGTCCGTCGCCGTTCGCGGCGTCGCTGCTGTTCGGCTACGTCGGCGCCTTCATGTACGCCGACGACGCGCCGCTCGCCGAACGTCGAGCCGCCGCCCTGTCCCTCGACACCAGCCTCCTCGCGCAGCTGCTCGGCCGCGTCGACCTGCGTGAGCTCCTCGATCCCGGCGTCATCGCCGAGGTCATCGCCCGCCTGCAACGCCTGTCACCCGACCGCCAGGCACGCGACGCCGAGGACGTCGTCGACCTCCTCCGCTGGCTCGGACCGCTGACCACCGAAGAGGTCGAGCCGAGATATCGGGGAGAAGCGGCGGTGGCCGAGGTGCTGGCCGAGCTGCACCGCAGCGGGCAGATCATCTCGGTCAACCACAACCGGCGCGCGCTGTGGGCGTCGATCGACGACACCGCACGACTCCGCGACGCACTCGGAGTCCCTGCACCGATGGGCATCCCGGCGGCCTACCTCGAACCGGTACCCGACCCGGTCGGCGACCTCATCGGGCGCTACGCCCGCACCCACGGGCCCTTCACCGTCACCGACGCGGCGGCGTCCCTGGGCATCGCGACCGCCGTCGTCCGCGACACCCTGGCCCGCCTCGCCGCGGAACGACGCGTCGTCGAAGGTGATTTCCTGCCCGAGACCGGCACCGCCGATCCGGCCCAGGGAGCGGCACCGACCACCCAGTGGTGCCACACCGACGTCCTCGGTCAGATCCGGCGCGGGTCGCTCGCCGCGAGCCGGGCCGAGGTCGCACCGGTCGGCACCGAGGTTCTCACCCGCTTCCTCGTGGAATGGCAGCACGGTTCGCCCGGAACGCAGCTCCGCGGGGTCGACGGCCTCGCCACCGTCATCGACCAGCTGGCCGGTTACCCGCTGCCGGCGTCGGCCTGGGAGTCGCTGATATTGCCCGCGCGCGTCTCGGACTATGCCCCGTCCATGCTCGACGAGCTGCTGAGCAGCGGCGAGGTCGTGTGGTCGGGGCACGGCCGCATCGGCAACGCCGACGGCTGGGTGGCCCTGCACCCCGCCGACGTGGCCGCGTTCACCATCTCCGAGGCCGACACCATCGACACCACGGCCCTGCACGATGCGATCACCACCGCACTCCACCCCGGTGGTGCACTGCGGTTCCCGCAGATCGCCGCGGACATCAGCACCGGCACCACGACGCCGGCCGCGGACATCGAATCCGCACTCTGGGACCTGGTCTGGGCGGGACAGGTCAGCAATGACACGTTCGCACCCGTCCGCGCACTGCTGCATCCCCGGCGCAGCCCGACGACGCCACGGTCGGCGCCCGCCCACCGCGCCCGCGGCAGGGCCCCACGACTCCGCGCCGGTCGCCTCTCCGCGCGCTACCTGACCGAGCACGCCTCCGGGCCGCCGGTGTCGCCGACCGCGAGCGGCCGGTGGTTCGCCCTGGACCGACCCGAGATCGACCCGACCATCGCCACGCAGGCACTGTGCGACCAACTGCTCACGCGCTACGGCGTGATCACGCGGGGCAGCGTCACCGCCGAGGAGGTGACCGGCGGATTCGCCCGGGTGTACAAGGCGCTCACCATTTTCGAGGACAACGGCCAGGTCCGCCGCGGCTACTACGTCGACGGCCTCGGCGGCGCGCAGTTCGCCTCCCCGGCCACGGTCGACGAGTTGCGGCGTCACGCTCTCCCCGACCGCAAGCCGCCGCGCGAGGCGACCATCCTCGCCGCCACCGACCCCGGCAACCCATACGGCGCGGCGCTGGAGTGGCCACGATCCCGCGACGCCGACGCGGGACACCGCCCGGGCCGCAAGCCCGGCGCCCTGGTGGTGCTCGTCGACGGCGAACTCGTGTGCTTCGTCGAGCGTGGCGGCAAGACGCTGCTGACGTTCACCGATTCGATCCCGGCGCTGGAATCCGCCGCCGGCGCGCTGGTGGCCCTGGTCCGCGCCGGCCGGATCTCCCGGCTGACCATCGACGCGATCGACTCCGAACCGGTGCGCGGCACCGATTTCGGGAAGGTGCTCGTCGAGGCCGGTTTCTCCACGACCCCGCGCGGCATCCGACTCCGGTACGGAACCCATGCCTGAGGGCGACACCGTCTTCGCCGCGGCCGCGCGGCTGCGTCAGGGGCTGGAGGGACGAACCCTCACGTCGACGCAGTTCCGCATCCCGTCGCTCGCGACGTCGGACCTGTCGGGACGGACCGTCGTCTCCGTCCGATCGAGGGGCAAGCATCTGCTCATCGACGTCGGCGAGAGCGAGCCCGGCGCGGGCGACGCGCTCAGCATCCACTCGCATCTGAAGATGGAGGGCGTTTGGCACGTGCATCGCCGGGGCCAGAAGTGGCGTCGCCCCGCCTATCAGGCGCGCGTCGTGCTGCGCACCGACGACCACGAGGCCGTCGGCTTCGACCTCGGCACGCTCGAACTGCTCGCCGACCCGGACGCCGCCCTCGCGTATCTGGGACCGGACCTGCTGGCCGACGACTTCGACCGCGAGGCGGCGATCCGACGCCTCGCCGCCGACCCCGACCAGACGATCGGCGCGGCACTCCTCGACCAGCGCCTCATGGCCGGCGTCGGCAACGTCTTCCGCAGCGAGATCTGTTATCTGCGTGGCGTTCTCCCGACCCGACCGGTCGGCGAGGTGGATCTCGGTCCGATGGTCGATCTCAGCCGACGTCTGTTGTGGGCCAACCGAATGGGCTCGGCTCGCACCACCACCGGCCAGACCTCACCGAACGGGCGGATGTGGGTCTACGGCCGCAAGGGACAGCTGTGCCGCCGCTGCGCGACGATCATCAAGCGCGGCGAGATCCCGTCGACCGGCGGCGATCGATCCATCTACTGGTGCCCGCGCTGCCAGACCTGATGCGTAAACCCAGCCCTGTTCCGTAGAGCCACCCCCGGCAAGTGGGCTGGGTTCACGGATAAGGGCTGGGTTTGCGATGGCGGCCGGGTTTGCGGAGCTCAGACGGGATAGCGCTCGGGTTCGGGCCCGAACTCGAAGCGGCGCGCGGTGATCTCCTCGACGGCGATCTCCACGTAGTTGTATTTCACCGTCGCGATCCACGGGCGCAGGGGCAGCTTGTCGGCCGCCTCGATGTCGCCGAACGACGTCAAAACGCGTGCCGTTCCCTTGGCGACGACGCTCCAGCCGCCGGTGTCGGTGTGGGCGTCGGTCTCGAACGCCACGCGGTTGTTCACGACGACTTCGGAGAGTTTCGTCCCCTCACCGGTGCGCAGCGTGATCTTGCCGTCCGCGGCGTGGTAGTTGACGGGGAAGATGTCGGGTGAACCGTTGACGCTCAACGCGATACGACCCAGCTCGGCGGAGCCGAGTAGTTCCCATGCCTCTTGCGGGCCGAGGACCTGAACCGGAGTCTCTGTCATGACCAGTCCCTTCTCTCCCCCACCCTCGATCCTGCCTCGGGGACGTCGGACCGAACAGAGGCCAACGGCCCACTCATCCGGAACACAATGTCACCGAACCGGCGAAACCGGCGATCTCACTCCGGGACGGGTACCGGCTCGAGAATCTCCGAACGCGCCTCGGGCGCGGCCGCCCGCAGTGCGTCGGCGGAATCGTCGTCGGGTTGCTGTTGCGACGCCACCTCGGCCTCGACGCGCGCGATGTAGTTGGCCACCTCGAAGTCGCGCTTCTCGGTGGTCCACCCGAGAAGGGGTGCGAGCAGATCGGCGACCTCGCCGGCGCAGTCGACGCCGCGGTGCGAGTACTCGATCGCGATCCGGGTGCGCCGGGCCAGCACGTCCTCGAGATGGAGCGCGGCCTCGGCGACCGCTGCGTACACCACTTCGACGCGCAGATACTGCGGCGCGGCGGCCAGCGGTGCGAGCAGCGACCTGTCCTCCTGCGCGTAGTAGAGCACGTCGTCGATCAGCGAGCCGTAGCGGTTGAGCAGTCGCCGAACCCGGTACGGGTGCAGGCCGTATCGCTCCCCGAGATGTTCGCACTGGTTGATCAGCGCGAAGTATCCGTCCGCACCGAGCAGCGGCACCCGCTCGGTGATCGACGGCGCCACCCGGGTGGGAATGAAGTCGTTGCACGCATCGACGGCGTCGGCGGCCATGACCCGGTAGGTGGTGTACTTGCCACCCGCGATCGACACCAGACCCGGTGCCACGGTGGCGACGGCATGCTCACGCGAGAGCTTCGACGTCTCGTCGTCCTCGCCCGCCAGCAGCGGTCGCAAACCGGCGTAGACGCCCTCGATGTCGTCGTGGTTCAGCTTGGTGACCAGCACCTCGTTGACGCGTTCCAGGATGTAGTCGATGTCCGCCCGGGTGGCGGCCGGGTGCGCGAGGTCGAGGTTCCAATCGGTGTCGGTGGTGCCGATGATCCAATGCGTCTCCCATGGGATGACGAACAGCACCGAGTTGGCGGTGCGGAGGATGATCGCGGTCTCGCTGACGATCCGGTCGCGCGGCACCACGATGTGCACGCCCTTCGACGCGCGCACCTTGAAGTGGCCGCGCTGCTTGGACAATGCCTGCACCTCGTCGGTCCAGACCCCGGCGGCGTTGATGACGCAGTGGGCGCGCACCTCGGTGACGTCGCCGTTCTCGGTGTCGCGCACACGGACTCCGAGGACGCGGTCGGATTCGCGCAGGAAACCGATCACCTGTGTCGAAGTGCGGATGACCGCGCCGTAGTTCGCCGCGGTGCGGGCCACCGTGAGGCTGTGCCGCGCGTCGTCGACAACCGTGTCGTAGTAACGGATTCCGCCGATGAGCGAGCTGCGCTTGAGCGCCGGAGCCACGCGCAGGGCACCCGAGCGGGTCACATGTTTCTGCCCGGGGACCGATTTCGCGCCGCCCATGCGGTCGTAGAGGAAGATCCCCGCCGCGACATACGGCCGCTCCCAGACCCGCTGCGTCAGCGGGTAGAGGAACGGGAGGGGTTTCACCAGGTGCGGGGCCAGCAGCCGTAGCGAGAGTTCGCGCTCCTTGAGTGCCTCACGGACGAGCCCGAATTCGAGCTGTTCCAGGTAGCGCAGACCGCCGTGGAACATCTTCGACGACCGGCTCGACGTCCCCGAGGCGATGTCACGCGCCTCGACCAGGGCCACCCGCAGACCGCGCGTGGCGGCGTCGAGTGCGGCACCCACGCCGACCACCCCGCCGCCGATCACGACGACGTCGAACTGTTCCTCACCGAGCCGCCGCCACGCTTCGGCTCGGTAGAGCGGGCCCATGTCCGCCGGCCGGTCCGGGTTGAACTCGGTGTTCATGTTCGCCGAGCCTAATTGATCTCGGGCCGCACCACAGCGTGCGACACTGACGGCGTGGGCAGTTCAGGCAAATACGTGGCGGCGATCGACCAGGGGACCACCTCCACCCGGGCGATGATCTTCGACCACCAGGGACGCGTCGTCGGCGTCGAACAACTCGAACACGAGCAGATCTTCCCGCGGGCCGGCTGGGTCGAACACGACGCCGCCGAGATCTGGCGCAACACCCGCCGCGTGGGTGCTGCCGCGCTGGCCTCGGCCGAGTTGACCGCCAGGGACATAGTCGCCTGCGGCATCACCAATCAGCGCGAGACCACGGTGATCTGGGACCGCGAGTCCGGGAAGCCGGTCCACAACGCGATCGTCTGGCAGGACACCCGCACCGGCGACGTGTGCAGGGAACTCGCGGGCGACGTGGGCGACGACCGTTTCCGCGAACGCACCGGTCTCCCGCTGTCCACCTACTTCGCCGGGCCCAAGATCCGCTGGCTGCTCGACAACGTCGACGGTCTGCGCGAGCGCGCCGAGGCTGGTGAATTGTGCTTCGGCACAATGGATTCCTGGATCGCGTGGAACATGACCGGCGGTGTCGACGGCGGGCAGCACGTCACCGACGTCACCAACGCCTCACGCACCATGCTCATGGATCTGCGGACGTTGAGTTGGGATGAGGAGATCTGCGCGGAGATGGGCATCCCGATGTCCATGCTGCCCGAGATCCGCAGCTCGTCCGGCGAATTCGGCTCGCTGCGCGGCAACGGCCCACTGCCCGGCGTCCCCCTGACCGGTATCCTCGGCGACCAGCAGGCCGCCACCTTCGGTCAGGCCTGTCTGAACCCCGGCGAGGCCAAGAACACCTACGGGACCGGGAACTTCCTGTTGCTCAACACCGGCACCGAGCCGGTCTTCAGCGAGCACGGCCTGCTGACGACGGTCTGCTACCGCATCGGCGACCAGGAGGCGCGGTATGCGCTCGAAGGGTCGATCGCCGTGACCGGATCGCTCATCCAGTGGCTGCGAGACAATCTCGGTCTCTTCTCGGAGGCGGCGGATGTCGAGAGGCTGGCCGCGGAGGTCGACGACAACGGCGGCGCATACTTCGTCCCGGCGTTCTCCGGTCTGTTCGCGCCGCGCTGGCGTTCGGATGCCCGCGGCGTGATCGTCGGCCTGACCCGCTTCGTCAACAAGGGCCACCTGGCCCGAGCTGCGCTGGAGGCCAGCGCCTTCCAGACCCGCGAGGTCATCGAGGCGATGCAGGCCGACGCCGGGATGGAGCTGTCCACGCTCAAGGTCGACGGCGGGATGGTGGTCAACGAATTGCTCATGCAGTTCCAGGCCGACATCCTCGACGTCCCGGTCGTGCGACCCGTGGTCAACGAGACCACCGCGCTGGGCGCGGCCTACGCCGCCGGTCTGGCCGTGGGGTTCTGGGAGAGCGAGGACGACATCCGCGCCAACTGGGCCGAGGACAAGCGGTGGAAGCCGACCATGGCCGAGGAGGAACGGGACCGCCTGTACGCCGAGTGGAACCGGGCCGTCGAGCACAGCTTCGGTCTGGCGTGATTCACCGGTCCGGCGTGATTCAGACGACGAAATCGGCAAGGACGCCGACGACGCCCGCACTGCCGCCGAGGGCCGCGGCAGCCTCGTAGGCCGCCTCCCGCAGGGCCGTTCGCGGAGCCTCGGCCGTCGTCGACACCGACATGGCGGCGAGGACACAGTCGAGAGCCCGGGCCCGCCGGAAGCTGTCCAGCTGGGCGTCGACGTCGCCGCGCCGCTGGTGCGCGAACGAGTCGAAATCCTGTTGCGCGGCGACCACTCTCAACGCGCCCACACCCGCCGGGTCGGCACTTCCCTGCTGCCGCCATTGCCGGATCACGTCGCGGATCTCGGGCGTCGACGCGCCCGTGACGTCCATCACCGTGGCGACGAGGAGGTGCAGGCACCGGACGATGTCCTCGTCGGGTACGGCGGAGGCCAGCCGGGCGACACCCCCGGGCAGCCGGTCGACCCGGCTCAGCATGTCCGGCCCCGCGTGTTCGGCGACGATTCGTCGCCGTCGGTGCGCGTGTCGGAGGTGCCCGGCGAACGATCCGACGGGGTGAGCGCCTCCCCCGGTGTGGGACGGAAGGCCGGGGTCTCGGACGGGGTCGAGGCACGCTGGGGGATCCAGTCGCCGATGACCGGCGGACCGACCATCGGCAGATCGCCGACGATCTCCGCGCCGTGCTCACGGTTGTGCAGATAGGGCGCAGCCTTGTGCTGGTCGCCGTTGTCGGCTCCGGGTCGACGGCCCATCGGCGGTGCGCCGGCCGGACCCACCGGTGGGGTGGTCCCGGCACGCGGTGCGGCAGCGCTCGCGGCGGGCGGCGTCGACGCCGTGGGCGTCGCAACACCCGGCGCCGACGTCGACAGCGGGAGTGGTCCGACGACCGGGCTCGGCACTGGGCCTAATCCCGACCCGGAACCTGCTCCCCCGGAACGGGATTCGTTCCCGGTTCCCGATCGTCCGGAGTCGGCGAGACCGTGCGTGCCGCTTCCCGGGGTGCCCCGGCCGCCGCGGAGAAGACCGTCGGGGTCGTCGGCACCCCCGCGGCCGGACGATCCCGACGACGACGAGGACGAGGACACCGGAGTCACCGGGGTGGGTCCGCCGCCCGCCGGTCCCGGAGCCGCCCCGGTGGTCGCGACTGGGATCGCACCGCCACCGGAACGGCCGAAGTCCCCGGCGTCGACGGTGTTCGCGGCCTGCCCCCGGGGTGCCTCGGAACCCGAACCCGAGCCGACTCCGGCTGCCGACATGCCACCCACTCCGCGAACCATGTCGTCCGGCCCGGTGGGCTCGGGAAGCGAGTGCTGGACCCGTTGCATCGGTGACGAATACGTACCCGACATGGTCCGGTCCGCCTCGAACCGCACCGTCGGCGCGTCCTCGGGATTGTCGCGGAGGTGCTGCTGCAGTTCGCGCAGCCGTCCTTCCTGCCCCCGTGTCGCACCGACGATCCCGACCGCGCTGCTCAGTGCCTCGCCGACGACGGTTGCCGTCTCCACACTCCGCTGCATGGCGTCGGACAACGATTTCCCCGCCTCGAGGGCGGTGTCGGAGGCGAGGCCGCGCAGGTCGTCGCCGAACATCGCCGCCATCCGCTCCGACGCACGGCGCACCGCGTCGATCGCCTTGAGGATCGTCTCGACGTCACCGGCCGCCTGGCCGGGCTTCATGGTGCGGAGGGTGTCGATGATCTCGTCGATGCCCATGCCGGCCCAGTCGGTGCGTCCGCCGCCGAAGGACGGCGCGTTCGACACGCCACGGTTGTTCTGGGCGAACGGCCCTGTCACGAGAACGACCCCGTCACGACATCTTCCCCCCAACGTCGCGGTGCGCCCGACCCCCGGGCGGATTCTCGACGACCCTACCGCGATCGAGAGGAGTCGCCGATTGTCAGTCCAGATCGTCGTGACGGACGAGCTGACGCGCCGCCTCGGTGATCGACCCGGACAGCGACGGGTACACCGAGAAGGTCTGCGCGAGATCGCCGACCGTCAGTTTGTTCTGCACCGCGAGGGCCAGCGGGAGGATGAGCTCGGAGGCGTTCGGGGCCACCGCGACGCCACCGATCACCACGCCGGTGGCGGGGCGGCAGAAGATCTTCACGAAACCGCGTCGCAGACCGCTCATCTTGGCGCGCGGGTTGGTCGCCAGCGGCAGCATCACGGTGCGGGCGGGGTACTCGCCGGCGTCGATGGCCTTCTGCGACACCCCGACGGTGGCGATCTCGGGACGCGTGAAGATCGCCGACGCAACGGTTTTCAGCTTGATGGGGCTGACGCCCTCACCCAGTGCGTGGTACACCGCGATGCGGCCCTGCATGGCGGCCACCGAGGCCAGCGGCAGCAGGCCGGTGCAGTCGCCGGCGGCGTAGATGCCCGGCACCGAGGTCCGCGACACCCGGTCCACCTGGATGTAGCCGCCCTTGTCGACCTCGACACCGGCCCGCTCGAGTTCGAGGTTCGCGGTGTTGGGGATCGAACCGACGGTCATCAGCACGTGGCTACCGGTGACCGCGGACCCGTCGGCGAGATGGGCGGTGACGGTGTCGCCGTCGCGGACGACCTTGTCGGCGCGGGCGTGCTTGACGAGTTCGACGCCGCGTTCGGCGAGCGCGTCCTCGAGCACCAGGGCCGCGTCCTCGTCCTCGTGCGGGAGGACGCGGTCGCGGCTCGACACCAGAGTCACCTTCACACCGAGTTCGGTGTAGGCGTGGACGAACTCGGCGCCGGTGACACCCGAACCGATGACCACGAGATGCTCGGGCAGTTCCTCGAGGTCGTAGAGCTGGCGCCAGGTGAGGATGCGTTCGCCGTCGGGCTGGGCGTCGGGCAGGATGCGCGGCGACGCGCCGGTCGCGATGAGCACGACGTCGCCGTCGAAGCGCTGGGTGCTGCCGTCGGCCAGGGTCGCGAGAACACTGTGGGTCGAGAGGCCGACCTGGGTCTCGTCGAGGACGGCGGTACCGGAGACCAGCTTGACGCCCTCGCTCACGAGTCGCGACTTGATGTCGGCGGACTGGGCGAAGGCGAGGTCGCGCACGCGCTGGTGGATCTGCGGGAGGGTGACCAGGGTGTCGTCGGTCTTGAGGTTGATGCCGAGGTCCACGGCACGACGAACCTCGGTACGGATGCCGGTGGAGGCGATGAACGTCTTCGACGGGACACAGTCCCACAGCACGCAGGCCCCACCGATGCCGTCCGAATCGATCACCGTGATGTCGGCGCCGTAGGCGGCCGCGGCGAGTGCCGCCTCATAGCCCGCTGGTCCACCGCCGATGATGACGATCCTGGTCACTGTGCACTCCTGTCCTTCACCGGTTTCGTCGCGGCTGCCTTCGTGGGGCACCGCGCGCCCGGGTGGTGTTGTCGAATGGGCGAACTGGCTGGCGCCGGACCGGCGGGCGTCCGACCGAATGGTGTCCGGCGGCAGATCCGACTGGGTCGAGCCCCGCGGGGTGGTGCGTCGCTCTGGTGTGGCGGACCGTCGCATGGTGTCGCGCCATGTACCAACCTAGTCCGGATCGTTCCGCAACACTCAGGTGGTGGCCCCGCATGCGTCGTACGCCACTCCTTCACCCCTGCCTGTCGCCTTCCGGAGTCGCCCCCGACCCACTAGGCTCCATCCGTGCCGATTTACGCAGCCTACGGAAGCAACATGCATCCCGAGCAGATGGCGGAACGTGCGCCACACTCGCCGATGTCGGGTACCGGATGGCTTCGCGGGTGGCGTCTGACCTTCGGTGGCGGCGACATCGGCTGGGAGGGATCCCTGGCGACGGTCACCGAGGATCGTGACGACCCCGACGCCCGTGTCTTCGTCGTCCTGTACGACGTGACCACCGAGGACGAGGAGCTGCTCGACCGCTGGGAGGGCTCCGAACTCGGCATCCACCGCAAGATCCGCGCCCGCGTCGACACCGCCGACGGCCCCGTGCTGGCCTGGCTCTACGTGCTCGACGCCTACGAGGGCGGTCTCCCCTCGGCCCGCTACCTCGGTGTCATGGCCGAGGCGGCGGAGATCGCCGGTGCCCCCGCCGACTACGTGCAGGACCTGCGGTTGCGCGAGTCGCGCAACGTCGGCCCCGGGCCTGGGCCCGTCGAATCCTGAGGCCAGGGCCCGTCGAATCCTGAGGCCGGGGCCCGTCGAACCCTGAGGCCTAGGGCGCGAACGGCGGCGTGAGCTCCGGCGGTTCGCCGGCGGCGCTGCGCGCGTTGAGGACGACGCCCGCGAGGGTGCGGACACCGATCGCCAGGGCACGTTCGTCGAGGTCGAAGTTCGGTGCGTGCAGATCGACCTGCGGGCCGAAACCGTCCCACACGCCGAGCCGGGCCATCGCGCCCGGCACCTGCTCGAGGTACCAGGAGAAGTCCTCGCCGCCGGGTGACTGCGGGGTGGCGGCGACGGCGTCGGGGCCGATCGCGGCGACCGCGCGTTCCAGCATGCCCACGGCGATCTCGTCGTTGACCACGGGCGGCACACCCCGGAAGTAGGAGAGGTCGTAGCGCACGCCGAGCGGCGCCAGGAGTTCGCCGACGACGCTGCGGACCAGCGGTTCGAGCGCGGCCCAGGTGTCGTGGTCGCCGGTGCGTACCGTGCCGCGCATCCTGCCTTCCTGCGGGATGGCGTTGGCGGCGCTGCCGGCGTTGGCCGCACCCCACACCATCACGGTTCCCGAGCGCGGGTCGACGCGCCGCGACAGAACCCCGGGCAGCCCGGTGATCACGGTGCCCATCGCGTAGATCAGGTCGCCGGTCAGGTGCGGGCGGGACGTGTGGCCGCCCGCGGAGTGGAGTTGCAGGTCGATGTGGTCGGCCGCCGAGGTCAGCGGACCCGACCGCAGGCCGACGGTGCCGACGGGCAGACGCGGATCGCAGTGCAGCGCGAAGATGCGTCCGAGCCCGCTGGTCACTCCGGCCTCGATGGCGTCGAGCGCACCGCCGGGCATGACCTCCTCGGCCGCCTGGAAGATCAGCCTGACCCCCACCGGGAGCGGTCCGGCCGAGGCCAGGAGCTTGGCCACGCCGATCAGGATCGCCGTGTGGGCGTCGTGTCCGCAGGAGTGGGACGCACCCTCGACCGTCGAGGTGAACGGGAGGCCGGTGTGTTCGGTGACGGGCAGCGCGTCCATGTCGGCGCGCAGGCCGATCCGCGGTTCGCCGGCCGGCCCGAGGTCGCAGACGACGCCGGTGCCCAGCGGGAGCCGACGCGGGTCGAGCCCCGCGGCCGACAGCTCGGCCATCACCAGTTCGGTGGTGCGCACCTCTTGCCGGGACAGTTCGGGGTGGGCGTGGAGGTCGCGTCGCCAGGCGATCAACCGAGGACCGTGCGCGGCCAGCCATGCGTCGATGATCTTCGACGCGTCGGGCAGGCTGCCCGCCTGCGCACCGGTCACGACAGGACCCCGGCGGGAGTCGGGACGGCGAGGTCGGCGAGCAGCGGTCCGCGGAGTCCCCGCTTGATCAGCGCGAGGTTGGGACCCACCGTCGCGGCACGCGCGGTGGCGATCTCGGCGGCGCGGGCGGTCAGTCGATCCGCCTCCACCGCCTCGTCGACGATGCCGGCGGCGACCGCATCGGCGGCACCGTAGCGGCGGCTGGTGTACATCGCCTCGGTCGCGGTCCGGTCGGTGAGTCGCGTGCGCAGAAGCGTCGACATGCCGCGGGTGAACGGCATGTTCAGGGCCGCCTCGGGCAGCGACCAGAATCCGCGCTCGGTACGCATCACCAGGTGGTCGGCGCAGAGGGCGAGCATGGCGCCGGCGCCGAAGGCGTGCCCGTTGACGGCCGCGACCGTCGGCACCGGGAGGGTGAGGATCGTGGCGTACAGCGCGTGCACCCGGTCGAGGTATGCGGGCAGCTGATCCGGCGCGGCGAAGATGTGGTCGGTGTCGAGCCCGTTGGTGAAGAACTTGCCGGTCGCGGTCAGCACCAGCGGACGCTTCGGGTCGGCGCTCACCTCAGCGAGCAACCGTTCCACCTCGTCGAGCCATTCCAGACGGAAGCGGTTCTCGGGGTTCGACTCGTCGAGCTCGGCGCCCTTGGCCCCGAGATGGAGTTCGACGACCTCCCCGACCTCGTTGAGATATGGCATGAACTGACCTTATCGCTCCGCGGAGTCCACTCCGCGCACGGCGCTCGCACGACGCCGCAGTGCCGCACCGGCGTCGGGATCACCGTTTAGGGTTGGCGCATGGATCCCACTGCCGACGCCGACGCCGCGGCCATCGTCGCGGCCGCCACCATCGCCGCCGAGACCGACGCCGCCGCACACGATGTGGCCGTGATCCTCGGTTCCGGGTGGGCCCCGGCGGCCGACGCGTTCGGTGCACCGATCCGTTCGCTGCCGATGTCCTCGATCCCCGGCTTCACCCCGCCCAAGGCTGCCGGCCACGGTGGCGTGATCCATTCCGTGCGGGTCGGTGACCGCCGAGTCCTGTTGATGCTCGGCCGGATTCACGCCTACGAGGGTCACGACCTCGCGCGGGTCGTGCATCCGGTGCGTACCGCGGCGGCCGCCGGCGTCCACACGGTCGTGCTCACCAACGCCGCCGGTGGTCTGCGCGAGGACATGTCGGTGGGTCAGCCGGTGCTCCTCTCCGACCATCTCAACCTGACCGCGCGTTCCCCGCTGGTCGGCGCGCAGTTCGTCGACCTCGTGGACGCCTACTCCCCGCGGCTGCGCGGGATCGCCCGCCGCGTGGACCCGGCGCTCGCCGAGGGTGTTTACGCCGGCCTGCCCGGACCGCACTACGAGACCCCCGCCGAGATCCGCATGCTGCGCACGCTGGGCGCCGACCTGGTCGGCATGTCCACGGTGCACGAGACCATCGCCGCCCGGGCCGCGGGACTCGAGGTCCTCGGGGTCTCGCTGGTGACCAACCTGGCCGCCGGGATGACCGGTGAACACCTCAGTCACGCCGAGGTACTCGAGGTCGGGCGTACATCGGCGACGCGTATGGGCGAACTGCTCGCCCAGATCATCGGCGAGCTGTAGAACCGATCCCGGCGGCGATTCCTCCCCCGACGAGTCCCGACAGAACTCGAGGAGCACCATGACCTACCCACCCGACGGTTCCGGCGGTTACCCGCCCGGCGGGTACCCGGGCGCCTACGGGCCGGGTGGCCATCCGCAGGGTCCGCCGCCCCCACCGCCGCGTTCGCCGTGGACATCACCCGCGGTCCTCGTGGCCATCGGCGCCGGCATCCTGCTGGTGGTCGCGGGCGTGCTGGCCGCATTCCTGCTGATACCTGCCGACGAGGAATCGTCCGACGAGGTCGCCGCGAGTTCCACGACCTCGGAGCTCCCGACGGTCACGAGCACGGTCACCCAGTCCCCGCCGACGACCCAGACCACCATCACAACCACGCCGTCGCCGCCGACGAACCGTCCCGCCCCGCCCGTGGCGGGCGCCGATTGGCAGGGATTCGTGACCGGCCCGCGCTGCAACGCCGCCGACGACCCGGCGGTCGCGATCGGTCAGACTTCCCGGTCGCGCGTGGTCATCTGCCAGGTCGGCAACCAGACGGGTCGCTGGTACTACAAGGGGCAGGCACCCGAGGGTGGCATCGAGCTGCAGTTCCCGACCCGTGTCGGCAACACCTTCGAGGCACGCAACGGAGCCGTCCGCTACCTCGTGTCCCCGGCGAGTCTCACCATCGTGGAGGGCGGTTCGGTTCTGGCGAACGAACCGATGCTCGCCTACTGGTCGTCACTCGGCTGACCGATCACGACCGGCCGGCCCGGATCTCCGTCAGCGCGGGCCGAACTGACGGTCGCCGGCGTCGCCGAGTCCCGGCACGATGTAGTTGACGTCGTCGAGGCCCTCGTCGATCGCGGCCACGACGAGACGGCACGGATGGCCCGACTTCTCGAGCAACTCCACACCCTGGGGTGCCGCGACGACGCAGACCGCGGTGATGTCGGTGGCGTTGCGCGCGACGAGCAGTTCGATCGTGTGCAGCATCGACCCGCCGGTCGCGAGCATCGGGTCGAGGACGAAGACGGGCAGCCCGGAGAGGTCCTCGGGCAGGGACTCGAGATACGGCACCGGCTGGGCGGTCTCCTCGTCGCGGGCGATGCCCACGAAACCGACCCGGGACTCGGGCACCATCGCATGCGCCTGCTCGACCATCCCGAGGCCCGCACGCAGGACCGGGACCAGCAGCGGCGGCTTCGCCAGCCGTGATCCGGTGTGCGGGACCAGTGGCGTCTTGATCTCGAGGTCGGCACGGGGCGCGGCCGCCAGAGCCTCATAGATCAGCATCTGGGTGAGATCCGAGAGTGCCGCACGGAATCCGGCGTTGTCGGTGGTCTCGTCTCGCATCGTCGTCAGACGAGCGGCGGCGAGAGGATGGTCGACGATCAGGCGTTCCATGCCGACCAGACTATTTCCTGTGCCTCACCCACGTGCGCATTGAGGTATCGCGCAACGCCGCCGACGAGGTTCGATCGCACCCGATGGAACCGAACCGGCGCCCGCCGCGTCAGAAACCCATGAGCCCGCGATCCACGGCCCCATCCGCCATCCTCCCCCCTCCCGGGAATGCCCGGGAAACCGTCCTGATGACGAAATCACCGGCGCTGCAGGAATTCTCGTCGACGCACCGCGCCGGGAGCGTGCTGGTCGGCGATCAGGCCCGCACCGACGAGGCGGCTCTGGTCGACCTCGCGATCACGTTCGGGATCATCGGCGCGGAGTTCCTCGCCGCGGTGGTCGAGTTCCTTCGGGTCCACCGGAGCAACCTCGAGACGACGGCGGCGCGGCAGGAACAGGTCGCGTCGGCCACCCGCCGCGCCGACGAGACCTACCTCGCCTGCGACTGCGCGGCCGCCGACCGGGGGTTCACCCTCTGATGCTCGACGCCGCGATGTTCGCCGAACCCCTACGACAGCTCGTCGCCGCGCTGGGCACCGGCGTCCTCGCGCCGGGCAATCCGGCGGAGACGATCCGTGCCGCAGCGGATGCTGTCGACGCCGCACGCCGTGGATCGACCGCCGCGACCGAAGCGGTGCGCACGCACTGGGAGGGCTCCGGCGCCGCGGCGGCCGTCGACGCCACGGGACGAGTTCAGCAGAGCATGGGCATGCTGACCGACGACGCCGACGACTTCGCCCGCCTCGTCGAGAGCGCCGGCGGAAAAGTGCAGTCGGCGTCGACCCGACTCCTCGGCCTGGTGGACTCCCTCGAACGTCGGGCTCGCGCCTTCGGGAGCGAGCTGTTCACCCCGGCCGGGCTGCTGACGATGCTGCCGGTGGCGGCCGGGCATCTCGGCCGTGGTCTCGAGATCGTCGCTCGCACACGTGCCGACCTCCGCTCCGACACCGATGCGATGGCGGCCCTCGGCCGGCGGATCGCACCCGCATCGGTCACGACCACCAGCGACCCGGCCACCGCTGAGCGACTGTCGGTGTCGCCGGTGTCCGGAGGCGTGCCGATCACGCCCCCCGACGGTTCGGTGGCGTACGCGCCGAACGAGCGGGCGGCGAAGGCAGTGCGCGCGGCACTGAGCCAGCGGGGTGTTCCTTATCTCTGGGGCGGGACGACGCCCGCCGGTTTCGACTGCAGCGGTTTCACCAGATGGGCATATCGGCAGGCCGGTCTCGATCTCCCCCGCCTGGCCCAGGATCAGGACACCGCCGGAATCCGCGTGTCACAGGCCCAACTACAGCCCGGCGATCTCGCCGTGTGGTCCGGGCACGTGGCCATGTACATCGGCAACGATCAGATGATCGAGGCCGGCGATCCGGTCGGCGTCTCACCGGTTCGGACCACGAATCTCGACCAGACCTTCGAAGGATTCTTCCGGCCCCGATGACGACTCGGCACGAAAACCGTTCGGCCTCTGTGGGGGCACTACTGGATCCACGGCGATCAATCGCTAGGCTGTGTCCCCATGGCCGGAGACATCGTCCCGATTGAGCTCGGACTCACCGACGGAAACAGCTTCACCCTGTGGGCACCCCGCTGGCGAGAGGGTGACGACGAGTGGGAGGCGTTCCTCGGTCTCGACGAGGATCTCTACGTCCTGCCCGGCGTCGCCGAGCTCGCGGCCTTCGTCCGCACCAATGACGACAACGACCTCGTCGAGCATCCGGCGTGGCCGACCATCGTCGGCGTGCAGGCCGAGGAGTTGATCCCGGACGAGCGCCACACCTACGACCTGGTGGGCGTGCCCGAGCTGGCCGCCGAGGATCCGACCCCCGAGGTCATCGCCGAACTCGAGGACGCGCTCGAGATCGTGCGCATCCTGGGTGAGGTCTGCGAACTGACCGCGATCACGAAGTTCTTCAACGGCAACCCGATCCTGGGTGCGGTCACCACCGGTACCCGCAACTTCGAGGGCCGCGAGGGCACCGACCTCTGGGTCCGCATCGGCCGTCTCATCGCCAAGCACTGGGACGACGTCCTCGACGCCATCGACGAGGTCATCACCACGCCGAAGGTCGACGCCAAGGCAGTCGAGACCGCCGAGGCCGAACTCGAGGCCGCCGCCTCCGCCGAAGACGAAGACGAACCGGACGACGACGACATCGAGATCGTCGAGACCGCGGACGACACCGTCGACGAAGACGAGGACGACGACGAAGATGACGATGACGATTACGACGACGACGATTTCTGGGCGTCGGTCGGCATCGACCCGATCAAGATCGTCACGAGCGGCAACGAGTACCTGACGCTGCGCTGCTACCTCGGCGACGACCCGGTGTTCCTGGGCGCCAAGGGCAAGATCTTCGTGTTCACCTCGGCGCGGTCGCTCTCACGTTTCCTCGCCGACGACAACGCCCACGATCTGGCCGAGCTGACGACGTTCGAGGACATCCGGACCGAGGCCACCAACGGCTCACTCGAATTCGACGTCATCGACGACAACGTCTACGTGCTGCCCGGCCTCGCCGAGGACATCGCCGACGGACCCCGCCGCATGGACCGCGATCAGCTCGACCTCGCCGTCGAACTGTTCACCGACGCAGCCGACTACGCCGGCGACGACACCGTCAACGAGGCACTGGGCACGTCGACTCCCCTCGGCTGGTTCGTCGACTACACCGTCAACCCCGACCCGAAGCGGATGGCCCCGAGCGGACCGTTCGACAACGAGGCCGAGGCCTGGCGCGCGCTCGAACACGACTTCGAGACCCGGCTCGTCAAGAAGGGCTAGCCCGAGCCGAGCAGTACCGCGTAACCCGGCTTGATCACGTCGTCGATCACATCGAGCCGTTCGTCGAAGTGGATGAACGCCGACTTCATGGCGTTGACCGTGAAGCGTTCGAAATCGGCCCAGCCGTAACCGAACTGGTCGGCGAGCAGGCCGAACTCCTTGCTCATCGTGGTGTCGCCCATGAGCCGGTTGTCGGTGTTGACGGTGACCCGGAACCGGAGTCGGGCCAGCACGTTGAACGGGTGCTCGGCGAGCGAGCTGACCGCCCCGGTCTGCACATTCGAACTCGGGCACAGCTCGAGCGGAATCCGCTTGTCGCGCACGATGTTCGCGATCAGACCGAGCTTCGCCCCGGTGAAGGAGTGCGCTGCGAGGTCGACGCCGTCGGGGAGTTCGACGTCGTCGAAGACGCGCACTCCGTGGCCGAGACGGTCCGTGCCGCAGAAGCCGATGGCCTCGTGGATCGACGGCAGGCCGAATGCCTCGCCCGCGTGGATGGTGAACGGCGCGGAGTTGGCGCGCATGTACTCGAAGGCGTCGAGATGACGGGTTGGCGGGTGACCGGCCTCGGCGCCGGCGATGTCGAAGCCGACGACGCCGCGATCGCGGTAGCGCACCGCGAGTTCGGCGATCTCCCGCGAGCGGGCCGCGTGTCGCATCGCGGTGACCAGACAGCGGACGATGATCGTCTTCCCGCGGTCGGCGGCGATCCGCTCACCGTCGGCGAATCCGCGCAGCACCGCCTCGACCACCTCGTCGAGGGTGAGCCCGGCCTCGAGATGCTGTTCGGGTGCGTAGCGGACCTCGGCGTAGACGACGTTGTCGTCGGCGAGGTCCTCCACGCACTCACGCGCCACCCGCTCGAGAGCGTCGACGGTCTGCATGACGGCGACGGTGTGGGTGAAGGTCTCCAGATATCGCTCGAGGGACCCGCTGTCGGCGGCCTCGCGGAACCAGCGGCCCAGCCCGACCGCGTCGTCGACCGGCAGTCCGTCGTAGCCGACGTCGTGCGCGAGTTCCAGGACGGTCGCCGGCCGCAGCCCGCCGTCGAGGTGGTCGTGCAGGAGCACCTTGGGCGCGAGGGTGAGATGCGCCGGATCCAGCGTCGTCATCTTGTGAACCTAACCGAATCGATGATCAGTGGCCGGTCGCCGACGCCGCTCGTGTCGCCATCGGTGTCCTCGATCCGCACCGCACCACCGAGACTCGAGCGCGCGCCCGCGATCCGGTCCTCATCCTGCGTGTGCAAGGTGAACAGCGGTTGGCCGGCGCGGACACGGTCGCCCGGTTTGGCGTGGATCATGACACCCGCCTCCGCCGAGACCGATTCACCGGGCTTGGACCGTCCACCGCCCAGTCGCCAGGCCGCGTCCCCCACCGCACGCGCGTCCATGCCGGTCACGACGCCGTCGCGGGCGGCGGTGAACACATCCTGATGCCGGGCAACCGGGAGCGGGGCATCCGGGTCGCCACCCTGCGCGGAGATCATCGACCGCCAGGCGTCCATCGCCCGGCCGTTGGCCAGATGCTCGGCGGGATCGGCGTCGGGAAGGCCTGCGGCGTCGAGCATCTCGCGAGCGAGTGCCAGGGTCAGCTCGACGACGTCGGCGGGTCCGCCGCCGGCGAGCACCTCGATCGATTCGGCGACCTCGACGGCGTTGCCGACGGTCAGGCCCAGCGGAACGCTCATGTCGGTGATCAGCGCCCGGGTGTCGACCCCGGCGTCGTGTCCGAGTTCGACCATCGTCGACGTCAGTTCGCGGGCATCGGACTCGTCGGGCAGGAAAGCGCCCGATCCGGTCTTAACATCGAGGACCAGCGCGCCGGTGCCCTCGGCGATCTTCTTGCTCATGATCGAGGTGGCGAGCAGCGGGATGGACTCGACCGTCCCGGTGACGTCACGCAGCGCGTAGAGCTTGCGGTCGGCGGGAGCGAGGTCGGCGCCGGCGGCGCAGATGACCGCGCCGACGCGTTCGAGCTGGGTGAACATCTCCTCGGTGCTCAACTCGGCCCGCCAGCCCGGGATCGATTCCAGCTTGTCGAGGGTGCCGCCGGTGTGGCCCAGACCCCGACCGGACAGCTGCGGCACCGCGACGCCGAACGACGCGACGAGCGGCGTCAGGGGCAACGTGATCTTGTCGCCGACGCCGCCCGTGGAGTGTTTGTCGACCGTGATCAGCCGACGGCCGTCTCGACGCAGGCCCGTCAGGTCCATTCGACGTCCGCTGTCGATCATGGCGCGGGTCCAGGTCGCGATCTCCCGGCGGTTCATCCCGCGTAGATAGACGGCCATCAACAACGACGACATCTGCTCCGGAGCGACCTCGCCGCGGGTGTAGCCGTCGACCATCCACGCAATCTGCGCGTCGCTGAGTTCGCCGCCCCCACGCTTGATCGCGATGACCGAGACGGCGTGGATCACCTCGTCGGCGGTCTCGATCTCCGACGTCACGACACGACCTGGGCGATGTCGTCGGGCCCGAAGGCGTCGGGCAGCAGGTCGGAGAGGAGACGCGGACCGGCGGGATGATCGACGAGGAGGTCACGGCCGCCGTGTTCGAGGAGCACCTGCCGGCACCGCCCGCACGGCATCAGGACCTTGCCGGAGGCGTCGGTGACGGTCACCGCACGCAGGGACCTGTCACCTTGTGAGATCAACTGTGCGACCAGCGAGACCTCGGCGCAGATCCCCAGACCGTATGAGACATTTTCCACATTGCAACCTGCGACGACACGCCCGTCGGAGGTGACTCCCGCGGCCCCCACGGGGTAGTGCGAGTACGGGGCGTAGGCATGGGACAGCATCTCAGTTGCTCTGTGTCGCAGGACATTCCACTGGATTTCGGTACTCACGCCCACCTCCTGGCAAATGGTGTAACCAACCGGACATGCGCAGTTCATCGGCGCAAAGGCTTGGGTAAGGCAAACCTAAGTCGTAATGTCTTGTGCCTCAAATCGGTTCGGGCAATTTATCACCGGAATGGGCATGGGTTTAGAGTCTCTTGTCATGGGTCCATGGTCGAGTCGGAGCATGCCGATTCGACGCGTCCATCGACGATGTTGGAGGCCACTTTTCCGATGAGCACCTCGACCGAAGTCGCACCTGACCCGGTGCGTCGACGTTCCCTGTATCGCGGCGACCCGGGC
This sequence comes from Gordonia sp. CNJ-863, assembly GCF_001942325.1. Classification (NCBI taxonomy): domain Bacteria; kingdom Bacillati; phylum Actinomycetota; class Actinomycetes; order Mycobacteriales; family Gordoniaceae; genus Gordonia; species Gordonia sp. CNJ-863. The sequence goes on along the minus strand of NZ_MKKG01000011.1, from coordinate 335,626 downwards.
ATGTGGTCCTGGGTTCTGCACCGCATCACGGGCGTCACCATCTTCTTCTTCTTGTTCGTACACGTGTTGGACACCGCGGTCATCCGCGTCGATCCCAACCAGTACGACCAGATCATCGAAACCTACAAGACCCCGATCATCGGTCTCATGGAGATCGCGCTGGTCGCGTGTGTCCTGTTCCACGCCTTCAACGGCGTGCGCCTGATCCTGGTGGACTTCTGGTCCAAGGGTCCCAAGTACCAGCGGCAGATGCTGTGGGTCGCCCTGACCCTGTTCGTCGTCGTGTTCGGTGCCGGCGCGATCCGCCTGCTGCAGATCCTGTTCAGCCACCTGTAGGAGACACCAGAGATGACCACCTCGGAAGCCACCGGTGTCGCCAAGACCCTCGGCAAGGAACACGACCGTCCGGCGAGCCTGGACAATCCCCGTTCGCCCCGCAAGCCCAAGGGCGGCAACTTCGAGAAGAACGCATGGATGTTCATGCGCTTCTCCGGCCTGATCCTCGTCTTCCTGACCATCGGCCACATGTTCATCATGCTGGCCTGGGACGGCGGCGTGCACCGCATCGACGCCTCGTTCGTCGCCGCTCGCTGGAGTTCACCCGGCTGGCAGATCTGGGATCTGACCATGCTGTGGCTGGCCCAGCTGCACGGCGGCAACGGTGTCCGCACCGTCATCGCCGACTACTCGCGCAAGGACTCGACCCGATTCTGGCTCAACGTGCTGCTGGCCGTGTCGATGATCCTGACCCTGGTGCTGGGCACCTACGCGATCCTCACCTTCGACGTCAACAGCGTCGGCTAAAGGAGACCAAGAACATGCAGGAACACCGCTACGACGTCGTCATCGTGGGCGCCGGCGGCGCCGGGATGCGCGCGGCGATCGAAGCCGCACCGCGTGCCCGCACCGCGGTTCTGACCAAGCTCTACCCCACCCGTAGCCACACCGGCGCGGCTCAGGGCGGCATGTGCGCCGCGCTGGCCAACGTCGAGGAGGACAACTGGGAGTGGCACACCTTCGACACCGTCAAGGGTGGTGACTACCTCGCCGATCAGGACGCCGTCGAGATCATGGCCAAGGAGGCCATCGACGCGGTGCTCGATCTGGAGAAGATGGGTCTCCCGTTCAACCGGACGCCCGAGGGCAAGATCGACCAGCGTCGCTTCGGCGGGCACACCCGCGACCACGGCAAGTCGCCCGTGCGTCGTGCCTGCTACGCCGCCGACCGCACCGGTCACATGATCCTGCAGACGCTGTACCAGAACTGCGTCAAGCACGACGTCGAGTTCTTCAACGAGTTCTATGCGCTCGACATCTGCCTCACCGAGAACGAGGACGGCGAGCAGGTCGCGACCGGTGTCGTCGCCTATGAGCTGGCCACCGGCGAGATCCACGTCTTCCACGCCAAGTCGATCGTCTTCGCGACCGGCGGCTCGGGCCGCATGTACAAGACGACGTCGAACGCGCACACGCTGACCGGCGACGGCATGGGCATCATCTTCCGCAAGGGCCTGCCGCTCGAGGACATGGAGTTCCACCAGTTCCATCCGACCGGCCTGGCCGGCCTCGGCATCCTCATCTCGGAGGCCGTCCGCGGTGAGGGCGGCATCCTGCGCAACGCCGACGGCGAGCGTTTCATGGAGCGCTACGCCCCCACCATCAAGGACCTCGCGCCCCGCGACATCGTCGCCCGCTCGATGGTTCTCGAGGTGCTCGAGGGCCGTGGCGCCGGACCGAACAAGGACTACGTCTACATCGACGTGACGCACCTCGGCGAGGACGTCCTCAACGAGAAGCTCCCGGACATCACCGAGTTCGCCCGCACCTACCTCGGCGTCGACCCGGTCACCGAGTACGTGCCGGTGTTCCCGACCTGCCACTACGTCATGGGCGGCATCCCGACCAACATCAACGGTCAGGTGTTGCGCAACAACGACGAGGTCGTCCACGGCCTGTACGCCGCCGGTGAGTGTGCCTGCGTGTCGGTGCACGGCGCCAACCGCCTCGGCACCAACTCGCTGCTCGACATCAACGTCTTCGGACGCCGCGCCGGCATCGCCGCCGCCGAGTACGCCAACAACGCCGAGTTCGCCGAGCTGCCCGAGCAGCCGACCGAGATGGTCGACAGCTGGCTCGACCTGCTCCTGTCGGATCACGGCCACGAGCGTGTCGCCGACATCCGCACCGAGCTGCAGGCGTCGATGGACAACAACGCGTCGGTGTTCCGCACCGAGGAGACCCTCAAGCAGGCACTGACCGACATCCACCGCTTCAAGGAGCGTTACGCGCACATCCGCGTCCACGACAAGGGCAAGCGTTTCAACAGCGACCTCCTCGAGGCGATCGAGCTGGGCTTCCTGCTCGAGATGGCCGAGGTCACCGTGGTGGGCGCCCTCAACCGCAAGGAGTCGCGCGGCGGACACGCCCGCGAGGACTACCCGGATCGCGACGACGTGAACTACAAGCGTCACACCATGGCGTACAAGAAGGGCACCGACCTTCTCGCGGACATCGAGTTGGACTACAAGCCAGTGGTCGAAACCCGTTACGAGCCGATGGAGCGTAAGTACTGATGACATCTGTTCTGGACAAGCCCGCACCGTCCTCCGACGAGCCGCCGCTGCCCCCGGTGCCCGAAGAGGCCACCATGGTGACGCTCAAGATCGCCCGGTTCAACCCGGAGAATCCGGATGCCCAGGGCTGGGAGAGCTTCCGCGTCCCGGCGCTCCCGACGGACCGCCTGCTCAACCTGCTGCTGTACGTGAAGGGCTACCTCGACGGCACCCTGACCTTCCGCCGCAGCTGCGCGCACGGCGTGTGCGGCTCGGACGCCATGCGCATCAACGGCGTCAACCGTCTCGCCTGCAAGCTCCTCATGAAGGACATGCTCCCCAAGGACAAGTCCAAGGAGATCACCATCACCATCGAGCCGATCCGCGGCTTGCCGGTGGAGAAGGATCTCGTGGTCGACATGGAGCCGTTCTTCGACGCCTACCGCGCCATCAAGCCGTTCCTGATGACCACGGGCAACGAGCCGACCCGCGAGCGCATCCAGAGCCAGAGCGACCGCGCCCGCTTCGACGACACCACCAAGTGCATCCTCTGTGCCTGCTGCACCACGAGCTGCCCGGTGTTCTGGACCGAGGGTTCCTACTTCGGCCCGGCCGCGATCGTCAACGCGCACCGCTTCATCTTCGACAGCCGTGACGAGGGCGCCGTCGAGCGTCTCGACATCCTCAACGACGTCGACGGCGTGTGGCGCTGCCGCACGACCTTCAACTGCACCGACGCATGCCCCCGCGGCATCCAGGTCACGCAGGCGATCTCGGAGGTCAAGCGCGCACTCATGTTCTCGCGCTAATCGATTCTGCTTTCTCTGCAGCCCGGCAACGGCCCGCACCGATTTCGGTGCGGGCCGTTGTTCGTCGACGCCTCGCCCTGGAAGATCCCCGCGATGATCGAGTCCACCAGCGCCGCTTCTTCCTCGGGAGCCGCCGGCCAGAGCAACATCGTCAGGACTGACCGGATCGCGAACCGTGCGGCGACGGCGTCGTCGGGGTCGATGCCGATGAGTTCCGCGGCGACGGCCAGCACGGTCGGTGAGGCGAGCACGGTCGGTGTCGTCGCGATCAGACTTCCCGGCCGGAGGAACTGGCGGATCACCCGGTCTGCACGCAGGGCGCCGACCGCCGCGGTGATCGCGATCCGTGCGCGCTCATCCCCTGTCGTGCCGGCGGCCTCCTCGCGGATCGATTCCAGGACCGGGGCGGCGGTCATCGACAGCACCGCCTCGATCAGCTGGGCACGGCCGCCCGCATGGCGGTAGATCGTCGCTCGTGAGCAGTGCGCTCGGACGGCCAGTTCGTCGACGCTGAACGCGTCGAGTCCACGGGAGGCGATCAGCGCCGCGGCCTGGGAGACGAGCCTCCTCCGTGCCGCGTCGCCACGATCGCCGCCCACGAGCCAGTCAGCCATGCACGCCCTCCGTCGTCGAATCTCATCATGAGACAAGGAACAGCTGGCTGGGTGCGTTTTCTGGCAGGTCAAGAAGGGTTCGTGAGACATCGAATCCCGGCGCCACGATCTCCCCGTGTCGACTTCGGCGAGAACCGTTGTCCCCGCCGCGCCCCGTCGGAGACGCTGGGTGCATGCTCGCACTCGACGACCCCGCCTTCCTCTCGCGTTTCCACACCGGGTCCCCGGTGCAGCAGGTCGGCGACTCCCCGTTCTTCGCCGTTGGTTCCTGGGAGCTCATCGCCGAGGTGGTGCGACGACCCGGGGACTTCTCGTCGAACCTGACCGCCACGATGGTCTGCCACGACGACGGGTCGGTGTCGGAGTTCCCGGTCGCCGGACTCGGCGATGCGATGCACGTCCTGGCCACCGCCGACGGCCCGCGCCACCGCCTCCACCGGTCGCTGGTCATGCCGTCGCTGACACCTGCTCGCATCCGGGCCCTGGAGCCCTTTGTCGCCGAGGTCGTGGACACCGCCTGGTCCGAGGGACTCGACGGCGACACAATCGACTGGACAACAGCTGTGGCACAACGTGTCCCGATCACCGTGGTCACCGGGCTGCTCGGCCTGCCACACGAGGACATCGACGATCTCGCCCGCTGGGCCGGTGCGACCAACGTGCTGATCGACGGCGTCATCACCCCCGGCCAACTCACCACCGCGATCACGGCGGTCGCCGAACTCACCGCCTATCTCGGCGACGCGCTGGACTCGGCGCTACGGAACGAACGGGAGGGCACGCCGGGACGAGGGGTCCTCGACGACATCGCGTCGGCCGTGGCCCGGGCCGACCTGGACCGTCCGGCGGCGGTGATGATTCTCCTGCAACTCGTCGCGGCGGGGTCCGACTCCACTGTCAGCCTGCTGACCGATGCGGTCCGGCTTCTGGCGCGACACCCCGAGGTCGCCGCACGGTTGCGCCACGCGCCCGACCTCATCCCGGCCTTCGTCGAGGAGGCCCTGCGCCTGGAATCCCCGTTCCGGGGCCACTTCCGGCACGTCGTCGCCGACACCACGCTGGGTGACGCCCGCCTCCCGGCCGGCTCGCACATCTTTCTCATGTGGCGCGTGGGCAACCGAGATCCCGAGCACTTCGACGCCGCGCCGGCCATCGACCTCGACCGTGCGACCGCGCGGTCCGGGCACGGCTCGCACCTGGCGTTCGGCAAGGGACTGCACCTGTGCGTGGGAGCCGGCCTGGCCCGCCTGCAGGGTCGTCTGGCGATCGCCCGGTTACTCGGCGCCGCAACGGATTTCCGGCAGACCGCGACCCGCGAACTGACACTCGTCCGATGACCCGGGGAACCGATCGGCACCCAGCTGCGTCCAAGAAGGACCCAGTCACCCCGCCGAACGGAGCGCCGTCGTGGTCCGAATCCTGTACCTCCGCCTACTCCTCACCCTCCTGACCGGCACCGCCCTGTGTCTGGCGGTGTTCTCACCCGCCACGGCGGCACCGGCCCCCGCCCCCGAGCCCCAACGGATCACGATCACCCTGACCTCGGACCGGCAGCAAAACGGCGCCGCCGTATGGTTCGACGCAGCCGCCCGTCTCCGCACCCAGACCCACGTCCCGCTCACGCACCAGGACGGCCACACGAGGTTGTGGTCGGCATCGCTGGTGTACACGAGACATTCGCCGGGCGAACCACTCGACGCGCTATTCCAGTCCGGCGGAGGCTTTTCCAGATGTCAGATCTGGGTTGAGTCCGAACTCGTCGCCGAGGATTCCGCCCGCGGACACGAACCGACGAGCAGGTGCCGAGCGCGCAATTGAGCCGGGTTTCGTACTTGCAGGGAGGAATCGGGAGCAGAATCGTACTCTGTCTTTCGTCGTGATCATGTGAGCGGAGAACCAGCATGGCGGAGCGCATCGAGACCGAGGCGGTCGGAGGCGGCGGCGAGGCCGGCCTCGTGGGCGATCCCGGCAACAAGGGCCTGCGTCTCGGTTCGATCGGGCTGATGGGCAACGTCATCATCGGCTTGTCCGCCGTCGCACCGGCTTACAGCCTCGCTGCCACTCTCGGTTTCGTGGTCGACAGCGTCGGCGCAAAGGCCCCGGCGATGTTCGTCCTCGCCTTCATCCCGATGTTGCTCGTGGCCTTCGCCTATCGCGAACTGTCCCGCGACACCCCGGACTGCGGCACGACGTTCACTTGGGGCACAAAGGCTTTCGGGCCGTGGATCGGCTGGATTGGCGGGTGGGGCCTGGCCGTGTCGGCGATCATCGTGCTCGCCAACGTTTCCGAGATCGCCGCGCTGTACCTGTTCAAGTTCCTCGGCCTCCACGGCCTGGCCGACAGCCTGCTGGCGAAGATCCTGCTCGGCAGTTTCTTCATCATCGCCATGACCTGGATCAGCATCCGCGGCATCGTCATCAGCGAACGCATGCAGGCGATCCTGATGTTCGTCCAGTTCGCCGTGCTCATCATCGCGAGCGTGATCGCGCTGGTGAAGGTCGGCGCGGGCCGGGCCGGCGAGCAGGCGGTCACACCGGAGTGGTCCTGGTTGTGGCCCAGTGGTCTCGACCAGTCGCAGATCGCTGCGGCGGTCATCCTGTGCATCTTCATCTACTGGGGCTGGGATGCGTGCCTGGCGATCAGCGAGGAGACCAAGGACCCCGACAAGACCCCGGGCCGAGCCGCCCTTCTCACGTGCGTGATCCTGGTCGCCACCTACGTGTTGGTCGCCTACGCGGTCCAGTCGTTCGCCGGGTTCGGCGACACCGGGATCGGACTGGGGAACGACGCGAACGACGAGGACGTCCTGACGATCCTGGGAGACCCGGTAGCGGGCGCGGTCTTGTCGTCGGCACTTCTGTTGACGGTCTGCGTCTCCGCGCTGTCCTCGACCCAGTCCACGATCCTGCCCACCGCACGCGGCAGCCTGTCGATGGCCGTCTACAAGGCACTGCCCGAGAAGTTCGCCTCGATCCACCCGCGCTACATGACCCCCGCCTTCGGTACCGGCGTCATGGGTGCCGCGGCCCTCACCTTCTACCTGGTCCTGTCACTGCTCAGCCAGGACACCCTCGCCGACTCCATCGCGTCTCTCGGGCTCGCGGTCGCCTTCTACTACGGGATCACCGCCTTCGCCTGCGTGTGGTACTTCCGCTCGAGCCTGTTCGCCTCCGCACGGAACTTCTTCCTGCGCGGCCTCTTCCCGTTCCTCGGCGGCCTCGCAATGGCGGCGGCCTTCATCCGCTCGGCGATCGACATGATCTCGCCGGACTACGGCGCCACCTCGGTCGGCGGGATCGGTGGCGTCTTCGTCCTCGGGGTGGGCATGCTGGTTCTCGGAATCCCGCTGATGCTCGCCTGTTTCGCCCACAACAGCGACTTCTTCCGGGGCAAGACACTGACCGCGACCACCGAGGTGAAGGTTCCCGATGTCTACTGAGACCGCCGCAACCCGCCCTGACGCAGAGACGCCCATCGACCCGACCGACGATCCGGGCACTCCCCGGCTCACCGTCGGATACCTCGCGACCCCCTCGGGCGCCGACGGGGTCGTCCTCGCCGTGGCGCTCGCCCGGGTCACCGGCGCGGCCATCGACCTGGTGTGCGTGGTTCGCCCGACGCCCTACGACGGCCAGCCCGGGCTCGCCCAGTATCAACAGCGCATCGAGGCGCAGGCCGCCGACTGGCTCCGCGAGGGCGCCGAGCTGATCCCCGCCGGCTTCTCCTATCGCACCGTCGTCACGGTCAACGAGTCCTTTGCCGACGGGCTCGCCTCCCACGCGGTCGACACCGAGGCCAAGATGATCGTCGTCGGCGGCACGGGCGACGGGTTGCTGAGTCGCCACACGCTCGGCACCGTCAGCAACGAACTCGTCCACTCCTCGCCTGTTCCGGTCGCGTTGGCGCCGCGCGGATATGCGGATCGGGTGGACGCGGTCCTCGACATGGTGACCGTCGCCGTCCCGGTCAGACCCGGCGAAGACAATCCGCTCCCGTTCGCCGAGAAGCTGGCCGAACGCGCCAAGCTCGACCTCCGACTGCTCTCGCTGGTCTCCATCGAATCGCCCTTCGACGACGACTCGTCGAGGGACATCCGCGCCGCCCAGATCGCCGTCGCGCGTGAACTCCTCGAGAAGACCCGCTCCGAGGTGAATCCCGAACTCGAGGTCGACGTCCTCGTCGCCGACGGCACAACGCTCGACGAGGCGCTGGCCAATCTCCCCTGGGACGCCAACGACATCGTCGCCATCGGCTCCGGTCACCTCGGATCACCCAACCGGGTCTTCCTCGGCAGCACCGCCTCTCGTATCCTCCGGTGGACGACGGCACCGGTTATCGTGGTCCCCAAGAGCGGCTGACCGAACCCGCACCGACCACGGAGACCGACACCGACTTGACCGACCAACGTGCGCGAGTGCTCGAGATCCGCCATGCCGACTCCGAGCCTCCGGGTTTCTACGGCCCACCGCTGACCGACCTCGCGGACGTCACCACCTTGCGGATCTGGCGCGAACCAGTACCCACCGACCTGACCGGATTCGACGCCGTAGTGACCCTCGGCGGCGCCATGGGAGTCGGCGACGCCCAACGCATTCCGTGGATAGACGACGAGATCGCGCTCCTGCGCCGGGCGCTCGACCTGGACATCCCGATCTGGGGCGTATGTCTCGGCGCCCAGATGCTGGCCGCCGCGCTGGACGCCGACGTGTACACGGCCTCCTCACCGGAGGTCGGCATCCACACCGTCACATTGAACGATGCGGGCGCCGCCGATCCGGTCTGGGGCACCGCGCGCGACGACACGTCCGGAACGGTGCCGCCGGAATTCGACGTCGTGCAATGGCATTTCGACACATTAACACTCCCGCCGGGGGCCACGCTGCTGGCGTCGTTGTCGACGTGTGTCAATCAGTTGTACCGCCACGGGAAGTCGTACGGCGTGCAATTCCACCTCGAGGCCGGCGGTGAGCTCGTCGGCGAATGGCTCGACTCCACCGAGTCACGATCGCTGATCACCGAGACCATCGGCGCCGAGGCCACCGATCGTTTCCCCGGCGTCGCCGCAGCCACCGAACCCGTCACCATCCCGCTCGCGCGCACCGTGCTGACCCGGTGGCTGACCGGAGTGGTCCGCGGCTGACGGCATCAGCTGTCGAATCCCAGTCCGATCCGGTCCAGCAGCGTGAGCCATGCGCCACGGCGACCGTTGCGACGTTCGCTGCGCGCCATCTGATGTCGGGTGAAGGCTATTCCGGCCCAGCGGATCGGTTCCGGCGGGAACGGTAAGGGCTTGCGGCGCACCATCTCCAGGGCGGTGCGTTCGGTTCGTAGGCCGTCGACGAGGTCGAGTGCGGTGGCAGCCGCGAAATGCGAGGCGCCGACGCCGAGTCCGGTGAATCCGACCGCCGTCACCACGCGCCCACCGTGGGAGGTGTCCCAGAAGGCGCAGAACCGCGAGCAGGTGTCGATCACCCCGCCCCAGGTGTGCGTCGCAGTGATCCCGTCGAGCTGCGGAAACATCTGCAGGAGATGCTCACCGAGCAGCGCCCATTCACCGGGTTGGTGGGCGCGGCGGGGGTCGTCGTCGGACCCGAAGTGATACGGGGCATCCCAACCGCCGAACAGCATCCGGTTGTCGGCGGTGAGCCGAAAGTAGTGGAAGCGTGGACCACTGTCGGCGAGTCCCTCGCGCCCGGCCCAGCCCAGGGAGGCGAGCTGATCGTCGGACAGCGGTTCGGTCATCAGTGCGTAGTCCCACACCGGGACCGTGTAGAGGCGCAGTCTGCGGACCAGCGATCGGCTCGCCGACGTCGCGACGACGACCCGACCGGCGCGAACGTGCCCGAAATCCGTCCGGGCGCAGATCTCGTCACCCGACGAATCCGAGGTCAGATCCAGAACCTCGGTGCTCTCGAAGATCTGCACGCCGAGCCGTTCGGCTGCCTCGGCGAGGCCGAACGCGAGTTTGGCGGGGTCGAGGATCGAGACATGCGGGTCGTAGAGGGCGCCGCGGACCATCGGGGAGTTGACGCGTTCCCGGGCCGCGGATGCGTCGAGCAGGACGAGATCCTCGCCGAGTGCCTGCCCGGCGGCCGCGGTCTCGGCGAGATCGTCGAACTGCCAGTCGGTGGTCGCGAGGTCGAGTTCCCCGGTGTGCTCGACGTCGGCGTCGATGCCCAGACGTGTCAACGTGTCCTGGATGGCGTCGAGTGTCTCGCGACCCATGCGCAGCAGCGTGGGCATCTCGTCGGGGAACCGCTGCAACCCGTTGCCGAGTCCGTGCGTGAGGCTGGCGGCACAGAAGCCGCCGTTGCGTCCGGAAGCATGTTCGGCGATGCGGTCACGTTCGACGAGCACGATCGATCGGGACGGATTCCGTTCCGCGGCCTGCACCGCCGCCCACAGGCCGGTGAAGCCGCCGCCGATCACCAGCAGATCGGCACCGGTCTCGCCGACGAGTCGGGGCCGGGGTTCGGGACGCAGGTCGCGGTCGAGCCAGTAGGGGCGGGCCGCGGCCTGCGCGACCATCTCGACGCCCCGGTCGGTCGGCCGCGAGGCCCACGTCCGGCCGGTCACGCCGTCGGGCCGTCCAGGCTGAAGATCGTTCGGTGCCATTCCTTTTCGGCGACGCCGTGGATGTCGCTCATGACGTGCTTGATCAGCAGGTACTCGTCGAGCGAGTAGGTCGACATGTCCTTGCCGAAGCCGGAGGCACCGAATCCGCCGTGCGGCATCTCGCTGATGATCGGGATGTGGTCGTTGATCCAGACGCACCCGGCGTGAATCTCACGCGAAGCACGTTGCGCGCGATACACATCGCGCGTCCATGCCGACGCCGCGAGGCCGTACGGGGTGTCGTTGGCGCGACGGATCGCGTCGTCGTCATCGGTGAAACGACTGACCGCGAGCACCGGCCCGAACACCTCGTCGCGGTAGATCTCCGAGTCCTCGGCCACGTCGGCGACGAGCGTGGGCGGGTAGAAGGCGCCCGGACCGTCGGGGACGCCACCGCCGGTGACCACACGCGCGCCGGCCGCCCGCGCACGGTCCACCATCCCGGCCACCTTGTCGCGGTGCCGCCGGGAGATGAGGGAGCCCAGATCGGTTGCCGGGTCGGTCGGATCGCCGATGACAACCCGCGACATCAGTCTGCGACGCCGCCGACGAAGTCGTCGTAGAGCGCGGGCGCGACGATCGCGCGGGTGGCCGCGGTGCAGTCCTGACCGCCGTTGATGATCGAGCCCGCGACCGCACCGTGGATCGCGGCCTGCAGGTCGGCGTCGTCGAAGACGACGAACGGCGCCTTGCCGCCGAGTTCGAGCTGGATGCGGGCCCCGTTGGTGGCGGCCTGCGCCATCACCTGCCGGCCGACCGCGCTCGAGCCGGTGAAGGTCACCATGTCGACGTCGGGATGCCCGGCGAGATGGGCGCCGGCTTCCGGTCCGGTGCCGACGACGATGTTGAGGACACCGTCGGGCAGTCCGGCCTCGGTGGCGATGCGGGCCATCGTCAGCGTGGTCAGCGGCGTGATCTCGGCGGGTTTCAGCACCACCGCACAGCCGGCGGCGAGTGCCGGGATGACCTTCCACACCGCCATCTGCAGCGGATAGTTCCACGGCGTGATGGTGCCGACGACCCCGACGGGTTCCCGGCGGATCGACGAGGTGTGGTCACCTGAGTATTCCCCGCTCGCCTTGCCCTCGAGATTCCGTGCGACTCCGGCGAAGAAGTCGACGTTGTCGATCGATCCGGGGATGTCGAACTCGGTCGCGAGCCGAACCGGTTTACCGGTGTGGGCGACCTCTTCGGCGATCAGCAGGTCGGACTCGGCGTCGAGCGCCCTGGCCAACGCGAGCAGGACTCCCGCCCGTTCGGCCGGGGTCGCACGACCCCAGGCGGGCTGCGCGGCGCGAGCACTGGCCACCGCGGTATCGACGTCACCGCGACCTGCGAGTTTCACGGCCGCGACCGGCTCATCCGTGGCAGGATTGATCACGATGTGATCGGCACCGGTCGAGTGATGGGGCTTTCCGTCGATCCAGCCGGACGGAATGCTGGTTGGAGAGGACATACCCCCAGATCCTACCGCCGCCGTTGCGGATTCACGTGTCGAAATCCGGTTTCGTTGCGGATTCAGTCGTCTGTGTTGCGGTCCGCTGCGGAATCCGTCACGATCATGGGGTGGCTGACCCTGCATCCACACAGTTGGACGCAACTGCGAAGAAGATCATCGAACTCCTGCAGGCCGATGGTCGGAGTAGCTATGCCTCCATCGGCAAGGAAGTCGGCCTGTCCGAGGCCGCCGTCCGCAACCGGGTCCAGAAGCTCAGCGAGAGCGGACTCATGCAGATCGTCGCGGTCACCGATCCCCTCAAGCTCGGGTTCGCCCGCCAGGCGATGATCGGAATCCGCTGTGTGGGTGACACCCAGGCTCTGGCGCAACACCTCGCCGAACACCCCGAGATCGACTACGTCCTGCTGACCGCGGGATCGTTCGACATCCTGATCGAGGTCGTCTGCGAGAACGACGACCATCTCCTGGAGATCCTGAACAAGAAGGTGCGCGTGCACCCGGAGGTCGTCGGCACCGAGACCCTCGTCTATCTCAAACTCGTCAAACAGCAATACAACTGGGGAACCAGATGACCGACTGGAAGTCACGATGACACTGACCGCACCCTCGACACCACCCGATTCCGCCCGGTCGCTCGGCGAGCGCAGTGCGGCGCACCTCTGGGGACACTTCGCCCGGCACGGCGACGCCATCACGCCGCCGGTGATCACCCGCGGCGAGGGTATGCGCATCTTCGACGATCAGGGACGCAGCTACCTCGATGCGCTCGCCGGACTATTCGTCGTGCAAGTGGGTCACGGTCGGGAGGAACTGGCCGAGGCCGCCGCCAGGCAGGCCAAGGATCTCGCGTTCTTCCCGTTGTGGTCGTACGCGACTCCCCCGGCGATCGAACTCGCCGAACGCCTCGCCGCCTATGCACCCGGCGACCTCAACCGAGTCTTCTTCACCACCGGTGGCGGCGAAGCCGTCGAGAGCGCTTGGAAGCTGGCCAAGCAGTACTTCAAGCTCGTCGGGAAACCCGGTAAGCACAAGGTGATCTCGCGTGCGGTCGCCTACCACGGCACACCGCAGGGCGCGCTCGCCATCACCGGTGTGCCGGCCCTCAAGGAGGCCTTCGAGCCGTTGACGCCCGGGGCCTTCCGCGTGCCGAACACCAACATCTACCGGGCGGCCGACGACATGTCCGCCGACCCGAAGAAGTTCGGCCGCTGGGCCGCCGACCGCATCGCCGAGGCGATCGAGTTCGAGGGCCCGGACACGGTGGCGGCGGTCTTCCTCGAGCCCGTCCAGAACGCCGGCGGGTGCTTCCCGCCGCCGCCCGGCTATTTCGAGCGGGTCCGCGAGATCTGCGACGAGTACGACGTTCTCTTGGTCTCCGACGAGGTGATCTGCGCGTTCGGCCGCATCGGGTCGATGTTCGCCTGCGACGACTTCGGTTATGTCCCCGACATCATCACCTGCGCCAAGGGCATGACATCGGGCTACTCCCCGATCGGCGCGATGATCGCCAGCGACCGCCTGTTCGAACCGTTCCGCGACGGCACCACGACGTTCGCCCACGGTTACACCTTCGGCGGGCACCCGGTGTCGGCGGCAGTCGCGCTGGCCAACCTCGACATCTTCGAGCGCGAGGGCCTCAACGAGCACGTCAAGACCCAGGCACCGGCGTTCCGGACGACCCTCGAGAAGCTCCACGACCTGCCGATCGTCGGCGACGTACGCGGCGAGGGGTACTTCTACGGGATCGAACTCGTGAAGGACAAGGCCACCAAGGAGACGTTCACGGCGGCCGAGTCCGAGCGCATCCTGCGCGGATTCCTCTCCACCGCACTGTTCGACGCAGGGCTCTACTGCCGCGCCGACGACCGCGGCGACCCCGTCGTGCAGCTCGCCCCACCGCTCATCGCGGGCCAGGCCGAGTTCGACGAGATCGAGCAGATCCTGCGGTCGGTACTGGGCCAGGCGTACTCGCTGCTGTAGTCCACGCGGCCGAACGTCTGACACGGCCGCTCCGCGCGTCCTGAGCCTGCGCGGTTGCGCTGGTAATTTGCGGTCGGTGACCTCGGGGTGGACTCGCCGGACCTCATCGGCGCTCGTCGCCGCCCTGCTCGGGCTACTACTGTGCGTGATCGCCGCAGGTCCGACAAGTGTCGGACGAGCCGGCGCGGTTCCCGTCCCGACCGGTGCACCGCCGGCCTTCACGACGCCCGTCACCGACCACTGTCCGCACAAGACCGGCACCCCACCGGCCGTCGACGAGTCCGAGGTCGTCGCACCCGGTTCGACGACCCCGCCCCCGCTGCCGGTCCCCACTCCGCCGATCGGGGGCGAGGACCTCGGGTACTGCGGCGTCGTCGCCGATCCCGCCGCGGGTCCGGTTCCCCCTCGGCTCACCTCGGCCGGGTGGCTGATCGCCGACCTCGACTCCGGCAATGTCATCGCGGCCAAGGATCCGCACGGGCGGTACCGGCCGGCGTCGACGATCAAGGTGCTGCTCGCGCTCATCGTGCTCGACGAGCTCGATCTCGACGCGACGGTCGTCCCGACCGCCGAGGACTGGAGCACCGAGGGCGACTCCTGCGGGATGGGGCCCGGCGGTCGCTACTCCGTCCGCGACCTGCTGACCGGACTGCTCATGGTGTCGGGCAACGACTGCGCCAACGCCCTCGCGCGCGAACTCGGCGGTGTGGAGACCACGCTGGAAAAGATGAACGAACGCGCCCGCGAGCTGGGCGCCGCCGACACCCGCGCGGCCAGCCCGTCGGGTCTCGACGCCGCCGGGATGTCCTCCTCGCCGTACGACCTCGCCCTGATCTACCGGGAAGCGATGGCACAGGGGACCTTCCGTGAGTTGATCGCCAAGCCCACGTTCCGGTTCCCCGGTTATCCCCGCCGACCCGACGTTCCCGGCGACAAGGACCATCCGCCGTACGACATGTACAGCAGCAACCGCCTTCTGGTGGACGGCTACCCGGGCATGCTCGGTGGCAAGACCGGGTACACCGACGATGCACGGAAGACCTTCGTCGGCGCGGCGGAGCGCGACGGAAGACGCATCCTCGTCGTCCAGATGTACGGACTGTCGGTCGAGGGCGACATGTACTGGGATCAGGCGCGGGAGATGTTCGAGTACGGATTCCGGGCCGGGCCGGAGATCACCGTCGGACGTCTCGTCGAATCGTCCGGTGAGGCGGCCGAAACCACCGCACCGCGCGCCGCATCGTCGGCGGACTCCCACCTCGCGAGCACCGGTTCCGACGCCGCCTCCCCCATCTCGGTCCGCATCCTCATCGGACTCCTCGCAGCACTCGCCGCCGTGGTCCTGTTGCTGCTGGGATTGAGGCTCTTCGGGCGTAGGTGACGGATCAGATCCGTTCCCACTCAGCGCGCTCGACTCGACAACCATCCGATCAGCACGCTGATCCCCGCACCAACGCCCGCGGCGGCTGCGAGTGCCGCGGGCCGTGGCGTCGGATTGACCTCGACGGTCGGTGAGATGACCACAGGCCGACGCAGTTCCGCGTCCGGGTCCTCCTCGACCTGGAACCCGGCGTTCGCCGGGTCGGTCGCACACCAGGCGGCGGCGTAGAGCACGATGCGTGACGCGAGGTAGGCGAACACCATGACACCGAGGATCGGGCCGAAGGCCACTCCGGCGGGGCTGCTCAACACCGACTGGAGGTAGAGCCCGCCGACCGTCTTGACGATCTCGAAAGCGACCGCGGTGATCAGACCAGCTTTCAGGGTGTTGCGGAATGGCAACTGCACCAAGGGAAGCCGCGCCATGATGAATGTGAACAACGCCCAGGTGGCAAGGATCGAAACCGCGATGGACACCAGTCGGACGAGGACCGGCGCCCACGACGCATCGTCGAGGCCGACCCATCCGAGCACGGTCCGCGTGAGACCCGAATTTCCCAGGGCGGTAAGGGCCATCGTCACTGCGAACGCGACACCGAGTCCGGCGAAGGTCACCAGGTCCCAGACCTTCGACATCACCGCGTTGCGTTGCACCCGGCCGCCCCACATCTCGGTCATGCCGGTGCGTACACCGGAGATCCAGCCGATGCCGGTGAACGCGGCACCGAGCAGACCGACCACACCCACCGTGGTGCGGGAGTCGATGGCCGAGGTGATGATGTCGGATACCTGGTCGCCGAGCTGCCCCGGCATCTTCTCGACGACGGCGTCCTGGATGCTCTGCAACAACTCGGGCTGCCGGGCCAGCACGAAGCCGGCCACCGCGAACGCGACCATGATGATCGGGACGAGCGCGAGGATGCCGTTGAAGCTGATGCTCGCGGCATACAGGTTGCCGCGACGGTCGTTGTAGCGATCGACCGTCCGGAGAAGATGGTCGAGCCACGTCCAGCGTTCGCGCCGGTCCTCGTAGATCGACTTCGCCCGGGTGACGAGCGACTTCCCCGAATCGACCACCGAACTCACCGCACGCCTCCTCGTCGGGTCGCCGAGGGCGCCGGACTCTCGCAGACCGTGTCAGCGCCTCGGTGACAGGAAACCCACCTTGTCATAGACCGACTCCAGGGTCGCCGAGGCCACCGCCCGGGCGCGCTCCGCGCCACGCGCGAGGATCACGTCGAGCTGGGCGGGGTCGTTCATGTACTCGGTGACGCGGCCGCGTAGCGGCGTGACGAACTCGGCGAGGACGTCGGCGGTCTCGACCTTCAGATCGCCGTATCCCTTGCCCTGGTACTTGTCGACGAGGACGTCCACCGGGGTGCCGCTCAACGCCGACTGGATGGTCAGCAGGTTGCTGACACCGGGCTTGTTCTCCGGGTCGAAGCGGATCTCGGTCTCGGTGTCGGTCACCGCGGAACGAATCTTCTTGGCGGACCTCTTCGGCTCGTCGAGCAGATTGATGAGGCCCTTGTCGGTCTCGGCCGACTTGCTCATCTTCGCGGTCGGGTTCTGGAGGTCGTAGATCTTGGCGAACTCCTTGACGATGTACGCCTGCGGGACCTTGAGAACCTTGCCGAACCGAGAGTTGAAGCGCTGCGCGAGATCGCGGGTGAGTTCGAGGTGCTGACGCTGGTCCTCACCCACCGGAACCTGATCCACCTGGAACGCGAGGATGTCCGCGGCCATCAGGATCGGATAGGTGAACAGCCCGACGCCCGCGGCGTCGACGCCCTGCTTGGCCGACTTGTCCTTGAACTGCGTCATCCGGCTCGCCTCACCGAAACCGGTGATGCACGACAGCACCCACGTCAGCTCGGCGATCTCCGGGATGTGCGACTGGACGTAGATCGTGGAGCGCTCGGGGTCGACGCCGACGGCCAGCAGCTGAGCTACCGACAGTCGCGTGCGCTCGGCAAGGGTCTTCGGATCGAACGACGCCGTGATCGCGTGCATGTCGGGGATGAAGTAGAAGGCCTCGAAGTCGTCCTGCAGGGCCACCCACTGGCGAACCGCACCCAGGTAATTGCCGAGGTGGAAGGAATCGCTGGTGGGCTGGATTCCCGACAGTACGCGGGGGCGGGCGGCGCCGGATGCGGAGACGTCAGAACTCATCGGTCCATTTTCGCAGACCCGCAAAGCCCTTTTCCGCCGGTGCCCGCATCACTCGTAGACGACGGTGACCGGCGCGTGATCCGACCAGCGCAGGTCGTAGGCGGCTGCCCGATCCACTGTCGCCTTCACCGCACGCTCGGCGAGCGAACGGTTGGTGAGTTGGTAGTCGATCCGCCATCCGGAGTCGTTGTCGAACGCCTTGCCGCGCCACGACCACCATGAATATGGACCGCTCTCGCCGGGATAGAGCTCGCGGGTGACGTCGTGCCACCCGGCTTCGAGGAGGCCACCCACCCACGCGCGCTCGTGCGGCAGGAAGCCCGGGCTCTTGAGGTTGCCCTTCCAGTTCTTGATGTCCTCCTCGGCGTGGGCGATGTTCCAGTCGCCGCCGACGACGACGTGGCGGCGACGGCGGACGAGCCGGCCGAGGTGCGCGCCGAACTCGTCGAGGAACCTCATCTTCTCCTCGTACTTGACGACGTCCTTCTCGGCATCGGTGAGCGCCGCACCCTTCGGCAGGTACAGACTGGCCGCGGTCACCGGCCCGAGGTCGGAGTCGAGGTCGACCTCGAGGTAGCGGCCGAGGTCGTCGAATTCCGCACTGCCGAAGCCGAAGCGGACGGCGGCCGGCTCGGTACGGGTCAGCACGCCGACACCGGCATGTCCCTTGACCGAGGACTCGCTCATCGTGAGATGCCAGCCGGCGTCGAGCGCAGGAGCCAGGGCGTCCCGGGCGAGGTCCTCGCTCGCCCGCACCTCCTGCAGCAGCACGACGTCGAGCGACGAGTCCTCCAACCAGGGCAGGAAGCCGCGGTTGGTCTCGGAACGATGTTTGACCGCCGCGCGGATTCCGTTGACGTTGACCGTGGAGATGGAGAGTGGCACGGGGCCACATCCTACGGATGCGGTCCGACAGACCAACGCCCGCAAGCCTTCTTCGCGGACGGTTCCCGACGTCTCGGATTGAGACGAAAAAGAGGTAAGGCAACCCTTGTGCATCCCGGGAGAGATATGTAAGCATTACCTAATCCAGGCACTACGTTAGGTCCGAAGATGTTCGTTTGTATTTGCCGCGCTGTCACCGTCGACGAGGTCCACGAGCACTGCGATGCCGGTGCCTACACCATCGACGACATCAGCGACCGCTGCGGCGCGGGCGAGGGCTGCGGAACCTGCCTGGAGAAACTCGACAGCATCCTGAGCGAAAGGCTGGCCACCTCGACGAGCGCTGCATGACCTGACTTCAGACAACTCCAGCAACAACCTCGCCCGAGTACGCGCGCGGGGCGTTTTGCCGTGTTAGCTTCATCACTACGATTGTCCGGCTAACGGGAGGCTGTCATATGCGTGGCGACGACGAGGTCATTGCACTGCTCAACGAGCAGCTCACGAGCGAGCTCACCGCGATCAACCAGTACTTCCTCCACGCGAAGATGCAGGAGAGCTGGGGTCTCACGGAGATCGCGGCCAAGACGCGCGCCGAGTCCATCGAGGAGATGACGCACGCCGAGATCCTCACCGACCGCATCCTCTTCCTCGACGCGCTGCCCAACTACCAGCGTCTGCTGCCGCTGCGCATCGGTCAGTCCATCCGCGAACAGTTCGAGTCGGACATGGCGATCGAGGTCGAGGTCGTCGAACGACTGCGCCCGGGCGTCGCGATGTGCCGCGAGAAGGGCGACATCACCAGCGCGAACCTCCTCGAGAAGATCCTCGCCGAGGAGGAAGAGCACATCGACTACCTCGAAACCCAGCTCGAGCTGATCAACAAGATCGGCGAACCGCTCTACCTGTCGAAGACGATGGCGACGCCGCCGACCAACGGCTGACGTTCCGCGCTCAGGCGGGGACCGGGCGGCGACGCGCCGTCATGAACGCGACGACAGCGACCGCGATGCCGCCGACAGCGAGGACCGCGCCGATCACCGCCGGTGACAAGAATCCCCATCCGGCACCGACGACCACGCCTCCGAGGAACGCGCCCGCGGCATTGGCGATGTTGAGCGCCGAGTGATTGAGGGCGGCGGCCAACGTCTGGGCGTCGGCTGCGACGTCCATCAGACGTGTCTGTAGCGCGGGGATCATCGTCGTTCCGGTCAGCGCGACGAGGTACGTGAGTATCAGTGCCGCCCACGCATTCTCGGCGAGTACGGCGAAGGCGGCGAGCGCCACCGCACTGGTGGACAATCCGGCGAGGATCGCGGTCGAGACGTTGCGGTCGGCCGCCCAGCCGCCGACGAAGTTGCCGGTCACCATGCCCAGGCCGTACAGCATCAGGGCGATCGGCACGATCGAGACCGGCAGCCCCGTCACCGAGGTGAGAGCCGAGTTCAGGTACGTGTAGAAGGCGAACATCCCGCCGAAGCCGACGACACCGATCACCAGCGTGAACCACACCTGAGATCGCCGAAGCGCGCCGAGTTCGGTCAGCGGGTCGGTGATCGTCATGCCGGACAGGCTCGGGAGCACACGGACCAGTGACACGACGGTCGCGATGCCGATGGCGACGACGATCGCGAACGCGGTGCGCCACCCGAACGTCTCCCCCAGCCAGGCCGCCGCCGGTACGCCGACGACGTTCGCGACCGAGAGACCGAGCATCACCTGCCCGACCGCCTTGGCGCGATGACGCGGACCGGCGAGGTGCGCGGCGACCAGTGCCGCGACGCCGAAGTACGCACCGTGCGGAAGACCGGCGACGAACCGCGCCACGAGAAGGAGTCCGTACGACGGCGCCAGGACCGTGGCGAGGTTGCCGATCGTGAACGCCACCATCAGGGCGATCAGGAGCACCCGCCGCGACATCCGCGCGGTGAGCGCCGCGATCAGCGGAGCGCCCACCACCACGCCGAGTGCGTAGGCCGAGATGACGTGACCGGCGGTGGGCTCGGAGACGCCGAGGGAACCGGCGATGTTCGGTAGCAGACCCATCGCGACGAACTCGGTGGTTCCGATACCGAAACCGCCGAGGGCGAGCGCGAGGATGGTCAGCCTGCGGGCTCTGCTCGAGATCCCCGAGGAGGGGCGCTCTGCGACGTCCGACGTCGCGTCGTCGAGCACGTCGATGGCGAGGTCGTCCGGTGCACCGGTGGTCGTCGTGGGGGCTTCAGGCACGCCTCATGCCAACCGGCCCTCCGACACCACCATTCCCCGACGGCCGGTGAGTTCGTTCACACAGCGAACGACCAGTCGTTGTACAGCGCCTACTCCGAGCCGGAATCACCGCCGGAAGAACTGTCCGAACCGCCACCGCTGCCGTCGGAGCTGCTGGAATCCGAGCCACTGCCACCGGAGTCCGACTTTGAACCTCCGCTACTGCTGTCGCCGCGGCCGGAAGCGCTCGAATCCGAGCCCCCGGAGCCCGAGCCGCTGTCGGAACCGCTCGAATCCGAACCACCCGAATCCGGGGCCCCGGAGTCGGTGCTGCCGGAATCGTCGGTGTCGCTGTCAGGACCACCCGCACCCGAGGCGCCGTCATCCGACGACGGCCCGGCCGACGAGTCGGTCTCCGACCGCGTGACGCCCGGGTCGGTGCCTCCGGTCGACGAGTCGGTCCCGTCTCCACCACCGGCCGGGGTGTTGTCGTGGTCGGTGACCGGCGCCGAGGTGTCCGTGCCCGCAGACGGGTCGCCGATCGACTGACCGTCGGCCACCTCGGTGACCGCGGGCGAACCGCTACCGCTGCCCGACGCCTCGACTTCTGGAGCCGTGGTCTCGGGATCGTCGTCGACCGTGGCGACGAACCGGGCCAGCGCCACCGATGCCGAGGAGTCATCGTCGGCCGGCAGTGCAAGGGTGTTCGGCTGCGAGGTGATCGACGGTCCGACGATCGCGCCCGCCCAGTACCGCACGAAGTTCACCGGCAGCAGCACGATGCTGCGCACACTCGCGGCGAGAGCATTCACACCACGCATGAGTCGTGCCGGGGACAGACTGACGATGCCCTGCAGGATGTCCTCGAACACGAAGAGGTCGGGCAGGTAGGCGCCGTAACCGAGTTGCGGCAGCGGGGGCAGGAATCCCTGGACCAGACGGACGACGGGCTGCAGGTTGGCCAAGGTGATGCCCAACGGGAGGCCGATCGTCGGACGACCGGACAGGAAGTCGCCGATCTCGCCGGTGTACCCGAGGTCGTTCGCCCAGCCCTGGACCAACTCGGCGAAAGCGGACTTCGCCCCCACCATGCAGACCGTCCCGGTCGCGGTCCCCGCGCCGCTGCACGAGACCGGCCGCGTCGCCCACTGCGACGCGGGGTCGCGATACATCGCGTACGGGTAGAGGAAGTGCTTCGTCTGGTATCCGAGGATGCCGTCGATGGCACCGATGGGGTCGTACAGCGGGTCCGGCAGGTCGCAGATGGGGTCGCCGTCGATGCACACCGAGACCACACGATCGGAGACCGTCCCGAATCCCGCGTCCGCACCGTTTGCGCCGCGCGGGCCCGACATCGTCAGACCGGGGATCACACCGATCAGCGACAGCTCGATACCTCGCCCGGTCTTGTCGCCGGCGCGCCGCGGATCGGAGTACAGCTCGCCGCTGATGACGTCCGGGTCGATGGTCACCATGACCGGGTTGCCCTCGTCGTCGAGGATCGGCTCGCCGTTCTCGTCGATCGCGGCGACCTCGCCGACCGTGCCGTTCCCGATCTCGGACAGCACGTCGCCGGCGACGCGGGCGCCCTGCGAATAGCCCGCCACGACGACGGGCTTGCCCTGACACTGTGACTGATAACCGGCAATCGCCGACTTGGTTGCCGCGGTCCCCTGCGCGACACTCGAGTCATAACCCGTCGCTCCCAGGGGCCACAGGGTCGTCGGATAGTCGGCGTAGATGACCTTGTAGGCGCCCTCGCCGGCGTACGGGGAG
Source organism: Gordonia sp. CNJ-863 (assembly GCF_001942325.1). Lineage (NCBI taxonomy): Bacteria > Bacillati > Actinomycetota > Actinomycetes > Mycobacteriales > Gordoniaceae > Gordonia > Gordonia sp. CNJ-863. The sequence continues at coordinate 313,175 of NZ_MKKG01000011.1, read as the reverse complement.
TTCGGGTCGGGGCTGTTGTCGGGTCCGAGCCCGGTGTAGCGCTGTTTGACGCCGACGAGGTGCTGCCCCTCCGGGTCGTTGGTGCCGCCCACGATGACGACCGCACCCGCGCCACACGAGTCCGCTTTCGCTTCCGGGACACCGCCGACCAAGCCGAAAGATGCGGCCACCGCCACGCCGGTCGCGGTTGCGATCAGAAACGACGTCCGACGCGACCTGAGATGCTTCATTGCCTTCATGAGGCCCACTCCTCACCACACCCGGACACGCTTCAGGGATGAAGAGGCGTCCTCCGCCGGGATTGACCCGAACGTTAGGGCATCGAAGCGAACCTGACAGGACGCTGAGAACTGCTAATGATCTTGTACTGGCGATTCACGCTGAACATCTACCGATTTCAACCGCTCGGAGGACACGCTCAGTACACGTTTCGGAACGCTGATGAGGAGTTCGATTCGGCGTGACCGGGAGGGTTCTCTGGCACTCACATCCGTGTTATATCCTTGTCGCCAGGTCATGAGTATCAGCGACAAGCCCCGGCTTGCTGATCGGCAACCCTCCAACCGCGGTGGGGTGCTCCGGGTGATGACCGGGTTGTGGGATCGCGGAAGCGAAGCCCCGGCAAGCGCGGGTCCGAAGGTCGGACCCCAACAGGGTCGAGTTTGGCCCTGCCGACCGTAGAAAGTGATCAACAGTCATGTCTGATGCCAACGAAGGCACCAATCCAGCCGACACGTGGAGCTTCGAGACCAAGCAGATCCACGTAGGCCAGGCCGCCGACGCAACCACGAACGCCCGGGCGCTGCCGATCTACCAGACCACCTCCTACGTCTTCAACGACACGCAGCACGCGGCGAACCTCTTCGGTCTCGCGGAGCCGGGCAACATCTACACCCGCATCATGAACCCGACCCAGGACGCGGTCGAGCAGCGGATCGCGGCCCTGGAGGGTGGCGTCGCGGCCCTGCTCGTGTCGTCGGGTCAGGCTGCCGAGACCTACTCGATCCTGAACATCGTCGAAACCAGCGGTCACGTGGTGTCGAGCCCGCGTCTGTACGGCGGCACCTACAACCTCTTCCACTACACCCTGCCGAAGCTGGGCATCGAGGTGAGCTTCGTCGAGGATCCCGAGGATCCCGCGTCGTGGCAGGCGGCCATCAAGGACAACACCCGAGCGCTGTACGGCGAGTCGATCTCCAACCCCAACAACGAGATCCTCGACATCAAGGGCATCTCCGAGGTCGCACACCGCAACGGCCTGCCGCTGATCATCGACAACACCGTCGCCACCCCGTACCTGATCAACCCGCTGGCCCACGGCGCCGACGTCGTCGTCCACTCGGCCACCAAGTACATCGGCGGACACGGCACCGCGATCGGCGGCGTGATCGTCGACGGCGGCACCTTCGACTGGCGCGTCCAGCGTGACGGTGAAGACCTGTTCCCCGGCTTCACCACCCCGGACCCGAGCTACCACGGTGCGGTGTTCGCCGACCTCGGCGCCCCGGCCTTCGCGCTCAAGGCCCGCGTCCAGTGGCTGCGCGACACCGGTGCCGCCATCGCACCGTTCAACGCCTTCCTGCTCGCCCAGGGCCTCGAGACCCTGAGCTTGCGCATCGAGCGCCACGTCGCCAACGCGCAGAAGGTCGCGAAGTTCCTCGAGGGTCACGCGCAGGTCGAGTCCGTCGCCTACGCCGGCCTCGAGTCCTCGCCGTGGTACCAGCGCGGCCAGGAACTCGCCCCCAAGGGCCAGGGTGCGATCATCGCCTTCGAGATCAACGGCGGTGTGGACGCGGGCAAGAAGTTCGTCGACGCCCTGAGCCTGCACAGCCATGTGGCGAACATCGGCGACGTCCGTTCGCTGGTCATCCATCCGGCCTCGACCACCCACAGCCAGCTGACCCCCGAGGAGCAGCTCGCCGCGGGTGTCACCCCGGGCCTGGTGCGCCTGGCCGTGGGCATCGAGGGAATCGACGACATCCTGGCGGATCTCGAACAGGGCTTCGCAGCCGCCAAATAGGACAGGTGAGGCAGTTTTGTCGGTGAGTATCGACCTGAACGCGCAAGCGTCTGATCAGCCCGACTGGGAATCGGTCCCGGACGGGAAGCTCGTCGGCATGAGCATCGGCTCGCTGCCTCTCGACAGCGGTGAACGGATCGACAACGTCACCCTGGCGTTCCAGCGCTGGGGGACGTTGTCGCCGTCCCGCGACAACGTCATCCTCACCCTGCACGCACTCACCGGCGACTCCCATGTCACCGGTCCCGCCGACGCCGAGCACGAGACACCCGGCTGGTGGGACGGCCTCATCGGCCCGGGCCAGGCCATCGACACCGACGAGTGGTGCGTCATCTCGGCCAACGTGCTCGGTGGGTGCAAGGGATCGACCGGTCCCGGGTCTCTCGCCTCCGACGGTCGGCCCTGGGGATCACGCTTCCCGCAGATCACCGTGCTCGACCAGGTCCGCGCCGAGGTCGCGCTCCTCGACCGCCTCGGAATCCGCAGCGTCGGAGCCGTTCTCGGCGGATCGATGGGCGGGGCCCGCGCACTCGAATGGGCCATCGAATACCCGGAGCGCGTTCGCAGCGCACTGGTGCTGGCCGTCGGTGCCCGCGCCACCGCCGACCAGATCGGCATCCAGACCACTCAGATCGCCGCCATCAAGTCCGACCCGGCCTGGCACGGCGGCAACTACCACGGAACCGGCCAGACGCCGCTGACCGGGATGGGCATCGCCCGTCAGATCGCGCATCTGTCGTACCGCAGCGAGCCCGAACTCGACGAGCGCTTCGCCAACGAACCGCAGGGCGACGAGCAGCCGCTGCTCGGCGGCCGGTACGCCGTCCAGAGCTACCTCGAGCACCAGGCGTCGAAGCTGATGCAGCGCTTCGATCCAGGCAGCTACGTGGTGCTCACCGAGGTCCTCAACCATCACGACGTCGGCCGCAACCGCGGCGGCGTGCAGAAGGCGCTCAACGAGTGCAAGGTCCCGGTCATCGTCGGCGGAATCGACTCGGATCGCCTGTATCCGTTGCGGTTACAGGCCGAGCTCGCCGAAGAACTGGGCAACTGTGTCGGCGGTTTGCAGGTCGTGCGCTCCGACACCGGACACGACGGCTTCCTCACCGAATTCGACGCCATCAGCGACCTGCTCAAGCGCACGGTCGAGCTCGCTCGCCGCGACGCCTGACTTTTCGGGATCCTCCCCGGTCTGAAACCGGCCGTCTGCGCTCAGCGCGGGACTGGTACCGGGGTGCTCGACGACGCCGGTGGTGCCGTCCGCACGGCTCCGGATTCCGGCGTCTCTTCGCGAGGCGATGACCCCGACGACCGATTGGGTACCGATCTGTTCGGTGTCGGCGTCAGCGGCGGCGGAGCCGGCGTGGTGTTCCGCGGCCGGATCTCCTTGGGCAACAGCGTCGGCGGGATCGGGGGTGTCGAGCCCGGCGCGAACGGCAGCGTCGGCCACGGGAACGGCGACAACGTGCGTGTGCTCGTCCCGGTCGACGGCGCGGTCGGCGGCAATTCGGTGGTGGCCCAGCCCGGCTGCTGGTTCCACGCCGGCGGCTCAACCGGTTGCAGCGGTTGGGTGGGCTGCTCGTAGGTCTGCTCGACCGGCTGGTCCGGGATCTGCGTCACCGGGGCCGAGGTGGTCGTCGGCGCCGGCTCGGAGCTCTGCTCGCTCGTCGTGGCGGCGGCGGGGACGCTACTCACCGTCGACGACGGCTCGGTGATCTGACGTTCGGCGAACGACGAGCTGACCGCATAGACGGTGATCAGGCCGCGGCGATGATCGCGCCCGCAACCGCGAGCGGTGTGGCCGACAGCCACTCGCGCTGCCGTTGTCCGCCGATGAAGGCGAGCCGGGTTGTGCCCGAATAGGTTTCGCCGGCCAGGAGAGCCGCACCAGTCGCCGCGACCAGTTCCGGGGTCGACGGGCAGACCGTGTCGAAGTCGTGGCCGCGGGCCAGGTCGCGGACCGCAGGGAGATTGGCGAGACCGCCGACGAAGACCACCGCATCGGGGTCGACTCCGCGGGCGGACGCTTCGGCGACGTATCGGTCGAACACCTCGCGCGCCTCGCGGACCATCGGCGCCACCGCGTCTGCCACATGGGATTCGGTCAGCGCGACCCGCCCGGCACCGCCCGGGAGTGCCACCGAGGGACCGCCGGACCCCGAATGTCCGTAGGAGATCTCTTCTTTCGCCGTCCGGCAGGCGCTGAGCAACTCGCTGCGCCCGGCGCGGCTGCGCGCAGCGTCCCCGAGCGACGGATTGTCGGCGGTGAGGTTCGCGGCGATGGCACGGTCGAGACGACGTCCGCTGAGGACCGTCGAGCGTTCGACCCCCGTGATCCGGCGACTGCGCGGATCGACGGTGTAGATCGACATGCCGGTGTCGCCGCAGTCGACGACGACGGCGGTGGAGAATCGATCGATCTCGCCGGTGTCGGCGAGGTAGGCGACCACGGCCTCGTCCTCGCCGACCAACCGGATCTGGCGACGGGGGCCGCTCCCCCGCGATCGCAGGTGGCGTCGTTGAGCGGCGGTCCGGGCAGCCACTCCGATCGGACCCACCCGGGCGCCCGCCTCGCGGGCGGCGCCGAGCATGACGTCGATGCCGGCGTTGACGCGGCCCGCACCGTCGAGACCGTCGGTCGGGTCGACGTCGATGACGCGGGAATCCACCACGCTGCGGCCGAGATCGTCACGCGTCAGCAGGACGTAGTGGATCATGCCGGCGCCTGCCGACACGCCCATCGACGTCGCTTCGTTCACATGGTCATCGGTCGGTGTTGCGGTGATACGTACTCCAGCGGTCGGTGCGTCTGCCCCAGCGTCGTACTCGGTGCTGCTCGGCAGAGAGTTGCCTGGTCAGGCGCGACCACTCGTTCTGAAGGTCACGCTCAGGTCTCTATTGTAATCAATCCGTGCCCAGAGAGTCGATCGATGTGGCGAGCCAGAGCATCACACCGCCGACCGTCGCCATCACCGATACGTCGAACAATTTCCCTCTGACCTGCAGCAATCCCGCCTGAGACGACGGGATGAACGCACGGAGCAGCGCTCCGACGAGAAGCGCCGCACCGAACACGAAGGATCCGCGTCGCCATCGGTCGAACATCACGAGCAGGGCAGCCGCCAGGACACCCAGCATGACCAGCAGGTACGGGATCTGAACGAGAACCGCACGCACCCCCCGCACCGGCTCGGGCCCGGGCTCGGCATCGTGATGTCCGTCACCCGAGGCCGGCGGCCGCAACCGATTCGGATCCGACGAGGGCAGATCCGCTCCGGTGGGACCGACGCGCGGCTCGTCCGGGCTCACGCCGTGCCGCCGCCCTCAACCCCGGCGACGGCGCCGGCAGCGGCCTGCTGGGCGGCGAGCTGCTGCTCGGCCCGTTCGACGACGTTGACGAGCAGGAACGCGCGCGTCAGCGGTCCGACGCCGCCGGGGTTCGGCGAGACGTGTCCGGCGACCTCCCACACGTCGGGATGGACGTCGCCGACCAGGCCCTCGTCGGTCCGGCTGACGCCCACGTCGATGACCGCGGCACCCGGCTTCACCATGTCCTTGGTGATCAGATGCGGCACGCCGGCGGCCGCGACGACGATGTCGGCGCGCTCGACCTCCGACCGGAGATCCGCGGTGCCGGTGTGGCAGAGGGTGACCGTGGCGTTCTCGCTGCGGCGCGTCAGCAGCAGACCGATAGGCCGGCCGATGGTGACACCGCGACCCACGACGGTGACGCGGGCACCGGCGATCGGGACGTCATAACGACGAAGGAGGTGGATGACGCCGCGCGGTGTACACGGCAGCGTCGACTCCTTGCCGAGTACGAGTCGCCCGAGGTTGATGGGGTGGAGTCCGTCGGCGTCCTTGAGCGGGTCGATCCGCTCGAGCGCCGCGTTCTCGTCGAGGTGCTTGGGCAGCGGCAGCTGCACGATGTATCCGGTGCAGGCCGGGTCGGCGTTGAGTTCGTCGATCGCGGCGTTGAGCTGCTCGGTGGTCGTGTCGGCCGGGAGGTCCTTGCGGATGGAGGCCACCCCGATGCGGGCGCAGTCCGAGTGCTTGCCTTTCACATAGGACTGCGAGCCCGGGTCGTCGCCCACGAGCACGGTGCCCAGACCGGGGGTGATGCCCTCCTCGCGCAGTGTGTTCACCCGTTCGGTGAGATCTGCGAAGATCTCGTCGCGCGTGGTCTTGCCGTCCAGTCGTATCGCGGTCACGCCCGACATTCTTCCATCCACGGCGACTCTGCTGTGAGCCACTACTGTCTGTGCCGTGAGAGCAACACGGGCCGACGTCGACCTCGCTGCGGCAACCATCTCCCCGCTCGTGCGGCGGACACCGACGCTGCGCACCGCCATCGAGTCCGTCGACGGCCCCCGGGACGTCGTCTTCAAACTCGAATACCTCCAGCTCGGCGGCTGTTTCAAGGTGCGGGGCAGCCTGTGGGCGACGCTGCACGCACGCGCGGAGGGAACACTGACCGACGCCGGGGTTCTCGTCGCATCGGGAGGCAACGCCGCGATCGGCGCCGCCTGGGCCGCACGGATCGCCGGCGTGCCGTGCACCGTCGTGATCCCGGAAACCGCGCCCGAGGTCAAGGTCCAGACGTTGCGAACCCTGGGTGCGCAGGTGCACCTCGTCGGGCTGCGCTATCAGGACGCCGCCGACGCCGCCGTCGAACTCGCCGCCACCACCGGCGCGCTCCCGCTGCATGCCTACGACCTGCCCGACATCGTCGCGGGTGCGGGCACGATCGGCCTCGAGGTGACCGAGGACATCCCCGGTCCGCTCACCACCGTGGTCTGTGTCGGTGGCGGTGGCCTCATCGCGGGCCTCGCGGCGACCCTGCGTCCGGGCGACCGTCTCGTGGGTGCCGAACCCCTCGGGGCGTCATGTCTTCACCAGGCGCGGGCAGCGGGGTCGCCGGTCCCGGTCGAACTCGAGAGCGTCGCCGCCGACTCCCTCGGCGCCACCCGCGTCGGTGACATCTGCTGGGAGACCGCCGCGCAGCACCCCGGCGTCGACAGCGTGCTGGTGACCGACGACCAGCTCATCGCCGCGCGGCGGATGCTGTGGGACTCGCACCGCATCCTCGTCGAACACGGCACCGCTGCCGCCGTCGCCGCGGTGACCACCGGAGCGGTTCGGCCGGAACCGGATTCGACGCTGTGCATCGTGCTGTGCGGGGCAAACACGGGCTCCGACCTGTAGCGGCGCCGTCATCGACGCCGAGCCGTGCGACTACGCTGGGCACATCATGTTCCGGATCATGTTCTATCAACCCTGCATCCCGCCGAACACCGGAAACGCGATCCGGCTGGCCGCCAACACCGGGTGCGAACTGCACCTCATCGAACCGTTGGGGTTCTCGATGTCCGACGCCCAGGTCAAGCGGGCGGGGCTGGACTATCACGAAATGGCCAATGTAACCGTGCATCCCAACCTGGTGACGGCGTGGACCACGCTGAAGCCCGAGCGGGTGTTCGCGTTCACCGCACACGCAGAGCGCTATCACACCGATGTCGACTACCGGCCCGGCGATGTGCTGTTGTTCGGTCCGGAACCCACGGGTCTGCCCGACGAGGTTCTCGCCGAACCCGAGGTCACCGACCGGGTGCGCATCCCGATGCTCGCCGGCCGTCGATCACACAACCTCGCCAACGCGGCGAGCATCGTCGTCTACGAGGCATGGCGGCAGAACGGTTTCGCCGGCGCCGTTTAGTCGACGCGGTACCGCTTGGTGCGGGCGGTGGCCCCGCCGATGAGCGCGACCTTGCTCTTGGGTACGCCGAGATGTGAGGCGAGCAGTTCGGCGACCGCCTTGTTGGCACGACCCTCGGTGGCGGGTTCGCGAACGTAGATGGTGAGGGTTCCGTCGGGGCCGGCTTCCACCAGCGGCCCCTTGCTGCTCTTCGGCTTGACGGTCACCACGACCTGCTGCGACATCGATGTCCCCGATTCGTAGTTTGTCACTCCGGCAGGCCCTCACGGGCTACTGCCAGTCTCTGGATCTGGTTCCCACCCGAAGATCCATGCGCTGCAAACGATCTGCGACGACGGTCACGGCGCCTTCGGCATTCTGTACCCGACCGCGCACCAGCAATGCCGGTGCGGTCTGTGCCAATACACGGTACCGCGCCCAGAGGCCGACGGAACACACCACGTTGACCATTCCGGTCTCGTCCTCGAGGTTGATGAAGGTCACGCCGGAGGCCGTCGCAGGTCGTTGGCGGTGGGTCACCGCGCCGCCGATCAGTACGCGCGCGCCGTCGGGCACCGACAGCAACCGGTCCGCGGCCACCACCCCCATCGCGTCGAGCCGAGGGCGCAGGAACTGCGTCGGATACGACTTCGGGGTGATACCGGTGGCCCAGGCGTCGGTGGCCGCCAGCTCGATGTCGGACAGGCCGGGCAGCGTCGGCGTGGCACCCGCCGATCGCAGTTCCAGCTGGTCGTCACGAACGGTCGCGGCCGCCCCGGCCTCCCAGAGCGCCTGTCGCCTGCTGAGACCGAAACCGTCGAAGGCCCCGGCCCCGGCGAGACCCTCGAGTTCCTTGGCGCTCAACGCGGCCCGGCGGGAGACGTCGGTGATGTCGGTGTACGGGCCGTCGGCGCGCCGGTCGACGATCCGCTGGGCCACCTCCTCCCCGACCCCGCGCACCTCGTCGAGCCCCAACCGCACGTCGAGGCCCTCGTTCTCCAGCGTCGCGTGCGCGAGGGAGGCGTTGATGTCGGGACGATGGACCGCCACCCCGTGCCGTCGGGCGTCGGCGACCAGGGTCTGCGGCGAGTAGAAACCCATCGGTTGTGCCCGCAGCAGCGCCGCGCAGAACGCCGCCGGGTGATGCAGCTTGAACCACGACGAGTAGAAGACCAGCGACGCGAAACTCTGCGAATGACTCTCCGGGAAGCCGAAGTTGGCGAAGGCGGCCATCTTCTCGAAGATGCGGTCGGCGGTCTCGCCGGTGATGCCGTGGAGCTTCTCCATCCCGGCGTAGAAGCGTCTGCGCAGTCGTTCCATCTTCTCCGGCGAACGTTTGGAGCCCATCGCCCGACGCAGCTGGTCGGCTTCGGAGGCGTCGAAGCCCGCGACGTCGACGGCCAGTTGCATCAGCTGCTCCTGGAACAGCGGCACGCCCAGCGTCCGCTCGAGGGCTTTGTGCATCGACGGGTGTTCGACGGTGACCGGCTCCTCCCCGTTGCGCCGCTTGATGAAGGGATGCACCGAACCGCCTTGGATGGGGCCGGGGCGGATCAGCGCCACCTCGACGACCAGGTCGTAGAAGCAACGCGGTTTCAGCCGCGGCAGGGTCGCCATCTGGGCGCGGGACTCCACCTGGAACACGCCCACCGAATCGGCGCGGCACAACATCTCGTAGACCGCCGGTTCGGCGAGATCGAGTGTGGCGAGATCGACCTCGATGCCCTTGTGCTCGGCCACCAGATCGATCGCATAATGCAGCGCGGAGAGCATCCCGAGGCCGAGCATGTCGAACTTGACCAGCCCGATGGCCGCGCAGTCGTCCTTGTCCCACTGCAGCACGCTCCGGTTCTCCATCCGTGCCCACTCCGTGGGGCAGACGTCGGCGATGGGCCGGTCGCAGATCACCATCCCCCCGGAGTGGATGCCCAGATGGCGCGGCATGCCGAGGATCTCGCCGGCCAGATCGGTCACGTCGGAAGGTGCGGTGTCCGGGGACTTGGCCCAGGCGTCCTGCTGCCCGGGCGCGTATCCGAGCGCCCGCGCCATGTCCCGGATCGCCGAGCGGCCGCGATAGGTGATGACGTTGGCCACCTGCGCGCTGCGATCCCGGCCGTACCGGCGGTAGACGTACTGGATGGCCTCCTCACGACGGTCGGACTCGATGTCGATGTCGATGTCGGGTGGCCCGTCGCGCTCGGGCGCGAGGAACCGCTCGAACAGCAGCTTGTTGGCGACCGGGTCGACGTTGGTGATCCCCAGGGCGTAACAGACCGCCGAGTTGGCGGCGCTCCCCCGGCCCTGACACAGGATGTCGTTGGCCTTGCAGTAGTCGACGATGTCGGCGACGACGAGGAAGTAGCCGGGGAACGTGAGGGTTTCGATGATGGCGAGTTCGTGTTCGATCTGCCGGTAGGCCTGCGGATGTTCGACCGGTGTGCCGTATCGGCGTCGGGCGCGGGTCATGGTGAGTTCGCGCAACCAGCTGGCCTCGGTGTATCCCTCCGGCACGTCGAACGGCGGCAACTCCGGTGCGATCAGACCGAGCTCGAAGGCGCAGTCGGCGGCGATGCCGACCGCGTTGTCGATCGCGTCGAGGTGCGCGGGCATCAGGCGGGCCATCTCGTCGCCGCTGCGCAGGTGCGCGCCGGCGACGCCTGGCATCCAACCGGCGATGGTCTCGATGTCGGTGCGTGCCCGGACCGCCGCCATCGCCATCGCCAGCCGGCGGCGTCGGGGTGCGGCGAAGTGCGCACCGGTGGTCGCAACCGTCGGCACCCCGACGCGGGCGGCGAGACCGGCGAGCACACCGTTGCGTTCGTCGTCGTCGGGCATGCCCTGGGCGGTGAGTTCGAGGACGACGTTGCCGTGGCCGTAGGTCTCGATCATCTCCCGCAGCGCGATCTCCGCGGCCGGGACGCCGCCGCGGTCCAGCGCACGCCGGACCGCACCTTTCCGGCAGCCGGTGAGGACCAGCCAGTGTCCGCCGCCCGCACCGGCCAGGGCGTCGCGGTCGTAGCGCAGCAACCCCTTCTCGCCCGCCACCATGTGCGCCTCGGCAATGGTCCGCGACAGTCGCCGATAGCCCTCGCCGTCGCGGGCGAGGACCAGCAGGTGTTCTCCCGGCGGATCGTTGAGGCCGGTCCGGGCGATGTCGGGTTCCAGCGACAGCTCGGCACCGAAGACCGTCGGCATCCTGAACTCGCGGGCCGCCTCGGCGAACCGGACGATGCCGTAGAAGCCGTCGTGATCGGTGACGGCCAGCGCCTGGAGTCCGAGGCGTTCCGCCTCCTCGACCAACTCCTCCGGCATCGACGCGCCGTCCAGGAAGCTGTACGAGCTGTGGGCGTGGAGTTCGGCATAGGCCACCGACGACGAGCCGCGCGCGATGTCCTCCGCCTGGTAGGCGCCGCGTTTGCGCGACCAGGCCGGACTGTCGCCGCCGTCTCCCGGGAACATCGCGTGGTCGCTGGCGTCGGGACCGAAGGCGGTGCCCGGACGACCGCCGCCGGGCGCCCGACCGGAGAGCACCCGCTCCATCTCCGACCACGTCGGTGGTCCCTGATCCCAACCCACCCGAACAGTCTATCGAACATAAGTTCGACACAACATTCGGAACCCTTTGATTCCGCAAGGATCATTGCGCCCGGCCGAGGTAAGTGCAACCCTCGGTACCAGATAGATTCCAGCTCCCATCGGGGGGACGAGGACATCCAGCGGGCGACTCGCCCGCTCACATGATGGGATCCCTACATGACCAGCTACTTCATCACCGGAGGCAGCGGATTCATCGGCCGACGCGTCATCGATCGACTTCTGACCGTCGACCCCGTCGCCACCATCCACGCCCTGGTTCGCGAATCCTCACGATCGGCCTTCGACGCCCTGCTCGACGAGCTCGGCGCCACCGGTCGGGTGACCCCGGTCGTCGGGGACCTGACCAGCCCGGGCCTCGGCCTCGACGCGCATGACCTGCCGGAGTTCGACCATGTGGTCCACCTCGCCGCGATCTACGACATGGCCGCCGACGCCGAGTCACAGCGTGCGGCCAACGTCATCGGCACCTCGCGCGCCGCCGACTTCGCCATCGCCCACGACGCACTGTTCCACCACGTGTCCTCGGTCGCCGTCGCCGGCGATCACCGCGGTCGGTTCACCGAGGCCGATTTCGAAGTCGGCCAAGGTTTTCCGACGGCATATCACCGGACCAAGTTCGAGGCGGAGCGGGTCGTCCGCGAACGCGAGGGCCTGCGGTGGCGGGTGTATCGACCCTCGATCGTGGTCGGCGACTCGCGAACCGGCGAGATGGACAAGATCGACGGCCCCTACTACTTCTTCGGTCACCTCGCCACGCTCGGCCACCTGCCGTCGAGGCTGCGGTTGCCGATGCCCGATCTCGGCACTCTCAACATGGTGCCCGTCGACTTCGTCGCCGCCGCGATGGTCGCGCTCATAGCCGTCGACCCCGAACGCAGCGGACTGGTGTTCCATCTCGGCGACCGGCGTTCGCTGACCACCACCGAGATGTACAACGCCCTCGCCCCGGCCTTCGGCGCGCCCCGCGGTTTCGACGTCATCCCGCACTCGGTGGTCGAGCCCGCGCTCGCTCTGTCGGCGATGGGACCGGCCCGCGTCGGCCGCAATCTCCTTGCCGCCCAACAAGGTATCCCGTCGGCGGTACTCGACGCGGTGTCGTTGCCGGTGGACTTCTCCTCCGACGCCACCCTCGCCGCCCTCCACGAGCACGGGATCAGCGTCCCCGACTTCACCGAGTACGCACCCGGCCTGTGGCAGTACTGGTCTGCCCACCTCGACCGCTCCCGCAACCGTCGCCGTGACCCCCGGGGTCCGCTGGTGGGCAAGAACATCCTCATCACCGGCGGGTCGAGCGGTATCGGTAAGGCCACCGCCCGGATGTGTGTCGCCCGCGGCGCCAGCGTGATGATCGTGGCCCGGTCTGCCGAGGAACTCGATTCCGCCGCAGACGAATTGAATTCGACGACCAGCAAGAAGGGCATCCCGCCGGGCCGGGCGGCGGCCTACCAGTGCGACATCACCGACGAGGAGTCGGTCAACGCGCTGGTCAAGTCGGTGCTCGCCGAGCACGGTCACGTCGACGTGCTGGTCAACAACGCCGGCCGGTCCATCCGGCGCGCCACCGTGAACTCTGTACAGCGCTCGCACGACTACCACCGGGTCATGGCGGTCAACTACTTCGGCGCGGTCAACCTCGTCCTCGGACTCCTGCCGCACATGGTGGCCCGGCGGTCGGGACATGTGGTCAACGTGACCTCGATCGCGGTGCAGTCCCGCGGACCACGCTTCGGCGCCTACGCGGCGTCGAAGGCGGCGCTGGAGGCGTTCAGCGACGTCACCGGCACCGAGACCGTCTCCGATCACGTCACGTTCTCCAATGTGCGTCTGCCGCTGGTGAAGACGCGCATGATCTCGCCCACCGAGGCCTACGACAACCAGCCCGGCACCTGGGACGTGGACAAGGCCGCGGCCCGCGTCCTGCACGCGATCGTCGACCGGCCCAAACGGGTCAGCTCGGTCGTCGGGACGATCGCCGAGATCGGGCACCGCTTCATCCCCGACCTGACCACCCGCATCCTGCATCAGGAGTACCTGCTGTTCGGTGAGTCGGCGGCCGCGATGGGGCGTGCCCGCCGTTCCGGTGGTCGCGACGCGTGATCGACACCCCGTACCTCGAGGTCGACGTCGACCGCCTGGATCGCAACCTCGCCAGTCTTGCCGGAGCAGCCCGGAGTTTCGGGGTCGACGTGCGACCGCACGCCAAGACCCACAAATGCGCCGAGATCGCCCGCCTGCAGATCGAGCACGGCGCGGTCGGCCTGACCGTGGCGACCATCGGCGAGGCCGAGGCATTCGCCGATGCCGCGGATGTCACCGGGTGCACCGACATCTTCATCGCGTACCCGTTGTGGCCGACCGCTGGCCAGGCAGCTCGACTCCGCGCCCTCGCCGAGCGGGTCACCCTGCGATTGGGGATCGATTCGCTCGCCGGCGCACGGCATCTCGCCTCCGCGGTGGGTCCGGCCCGGTTGCAGGTGCTCGTCGAGGTCGACTCCGGCCAGCACCGCACCGGCGTCACCCCCGAACTGGCCGGTTCGGTCGGCGCGGCGGGTGTCGCGGAGGGACTCGACGTGATCGGCGTGTTCACCTTCCCCGGCCACTCCTACGGCCTCGGCGACACCCGACGCGACGCGGCCACCCAGGAGCTGGCCGCACTGGCGACGGCGGCAGACGGATTGCGCGCCAACGGAATCGAACCGCGGGTACGCAGTGGTGGCTCGACCCCGACGGTCGGCCTGCTCGACGCCGAGCAGGCGAACGTCCTGACCGAGATCCGGCCCGGCGTGTACCCGTTCAACGACGCACAGCAGGTGGAGATCGGCTCGTGCGGCTTCGACGAGGTCTCGTTGACCGCGGTCGCGACGGTGGTGCGCCGTGACAACCACCGGGTCGTCCTCGACGCGGGCAGCAAGATCCTCGGTGCCGACCGCGCCGCCTGGGCGACCGGGTACGGCCGGCTCCTCGATCATCACGACGCCCGCATCGTGATGCTGTCGGAACATCATGCGGTGGTGGAGTTCCCGGCCGGGTCGTCCGACGAGCGCATCCCCGGTATCGGGAGTTTTGTTCGCGTGGTGCCGAATCACGTGTGCAACGCGGTCAACCTCGTCGACGAGCTGGTGGCGATCGACGGCTCGGACACCCGTTGGCCGGTGATCGCGCGGGGCCGCAACAACTGAGGCCCTCACTCGTAGACCCCTTCGACGATCCACTCACCGCCGCGGTAACAGAGCAGCAGGGCGCGTGAGTCGTCGAGCAGCACCTGAGCCCGCGCGATCAGTTCGGTTCCCGCCGCGGATGCGCGGTCCATTCCGACCGGCCACGGACCGGCCCACCAGCACAACCCCCAGCTCGTCTTCCGGCCTTTTCCGCCACCCGTCGTCTCCGACAGCCGGACGGTCACCGGTTCGGCGGTGAACGCTCCCCGGTCGGTCACCCGCACGGGTTGACCGAGGGCGTCGAGCACGCTGATCGCCGTCTCCACCAGAACCGTCGGGGTGGGTTGCGGCAGGTGCCCGGGCCACGGCGCGGACGGGTCGCGACGCGGTGTCCGTTCGTCGCCGAGGGACACCATCGTGATCCGTTCGGCTGGTCCGCGGCCACCGCTGAGCACCGGGATGCGCACGGCATCGCCGCCCAGCAACCCCTGGATGCGGACCAGGGAACGTCGAGCGCGTTCTTCGACGTCGGGGTCGACCGCCGAGCCACCCGCGAGCGTTTCCGTGAGCTGGTAGTGCAGGGCACCGGCCTCGACGACCTCCACCGGCTCCAGCCGCAGGCGCACGATCGGCGAGTCGGGGCGGGTGTCCTTGACCTGCCCTCTCGCCCGGCTGTTCCCTCGCCGGCCACCGGTCAGCCAGCCCTCCAACTGCCATCGGATACGGTCCGCGGTGGTCTCCGGGGTCAGCGGCTGCGCACAATTCCACGTCCTCGAATGCTGTTGTCCGCGTTCGGTGGTCGCCTCGATGGTGAGTCGGGTGCAAGCAACGGCGGCGTCGCGCAGTCGTTGGTGGAGCTTCTCGGCGAGGGTGCGGCCGATGAACGCCGCGGCATCGATGCGGTCGACTGGCGGATCGCAGGTGTGGTCGACATCGAGTTCGGCCGGCAGGTGGCGGCCCGACGGCACGCGGCCCGGCAACGCGTTGGCCAGACGGTGCGCGAGCACCGCGTCCCGGGCGAAGCGGGTCGCCACGTCGGCGATGTCCATCTCGGCGAATGCGCCGATGGTGCCTATCCCCAGACGCCGCAACAGATCCACCAGCTCGACACGCGACGGGTCGCTCATGCTCGGTTCGAGGGCGAGATCGGCGATGGGCCGGCCGGCGAGATAGGCCCGGTCCCCACCCGGCTCCACCTGGTGGCCGCGCCGCGCGGCCAGGACCGCGGTGAAGATCTCGTCGGCGATGCCGACCTGCGATTCGATGCCGCAGGCCGACACGACGTCGACGAGCTCCTCGGCGAGCGCCTCCATGCCGCCGAAGTAGCGAGCCGCCCGATCACCGGGGATCACCAGCAGACCCGGCCGGAGCACCTCGAGGGTCGGGATCACGTCGGCCACCGCGGCCACCACCGGATCGAACAGCCGGCCGTCGCGGACCTCGTCGGCCGCGACGACGGTCATCTCCGGGCACAGCGCCTGCGCCTGGCGTTTGCGCATGCCGCGCCGGACGCCGACGGCCCGGGCGGTCGACGAGCAGGCGACCACCCGGTTCGCCGACAGCACCGCCACCGGATGCAGCGGCGGCAGGTCGGCCTCGGCGGCCGCCGCCATCGCCGGCCAGTCCGGGCACCAGAGCGCGAGAGTCCGCCTGGTGAGTTCCTGCCGTGTCATCAGTTCGCGACCGCGAGGACCGGACGAGTGCTCGTCGTCGAGACCATCTCCACCGAGCGGTCGGCACCCTGACCTCGTGCCAGGAGGTCGACCTCGGTGCTCTGGGTCTGTCTGCCGCGTCCTGATGCCGTGACCTGCAGTCTCATTCCGCCGATGCGGCCGTATCCGCTGCGTGCGGAGTCCAGGTCGGTGGCGCCGGACAGCAGCGGACTGTGCCGGTAGGTGAGCACTCGCGCCTCGATGGTCAGCTGCGCACCCGGCCAGGTACCACCGGCGACCAGCAGGACCGACGACTGCTTGCGGACGCGTCCCATCACCACGCGTGCACGCGACGGGGCGACCGCATCCGCCGTACCCGGCCCCACACGGCCGAGCACCACCAGGTCCATGCCGTCGAGCAGGACCGCGGCGACCTCCACCGGATCGAGGCCGGGATCGGGAATGGTGGCGATGCGCGAGAGGTCCGCACCCATCTCCACCGCCGACAACAGGCTCAGCCGGGGCATCCCGACGATCCCGACCTGGCCACCCGCACGGGTGGCCGACGCGATCATCGCGATCAGCAACGAGTTGGCACCGTCGAACCGGGCGACCGTTCCGCGAGGAATCCCGTTGTGCGGCAGTATCTCTGACAGCGGCTCCGGAATCGGCAGCACGCCGGTGGCCGGATCGCGCGTCTCCACTGCATGCCGGTCGGGACGTCCCGACATCGCCGCCATGCGTCGGCGGAGGCCGGCCAACTCATCCGTACGGGACGACACATCCATGACACTCTCCAGTCGCGTGGTGGTTCTCGAGCGAGCCGGGAAGGTGCTGCGCCATCTGGTTCTCGAACCGCCGTGGGAATGATCCGAGAGGGTGATCTCGTCCGCCGATCATTCGAACATTGTTTCGATGATCAGAGAGTAGGACCACCCACCGACAAGCGTCAACCGAGACCGATCGGCGACCCGCGACCAGACATAACACGTTGCACTGGAGCATCTTTCGTCACAGAAGAAGGCGAACAGCTGCGTATCCCCGCCTCGCTGCTTCAGGCGCGGGGAGCAAGGGCCGTCAGAACAGGGTGAGTGCGTGCTGCAGTTCGGGTGCGGCCACGGACCCGGGCGACCCCGCGTCCGAGCCGGACTGCCGCAGGCCACCAGAGCCGGCCAGCCCGTGCCGCTGAACCATCGGTTGCATCCGCTCCCGCAACCACGACGAGTACTCCGGCGTCACGTAGGCACCGCGCCCGTAGAGACCGCGGTACCTACGGATCAGCGCCGGATGTTCCTCGGCCAGCCATTCCAGGAACCACGGCTTGGTCGAGGACCGCAGGTGCATCGGGAACGCGGTCACGCCCGCCGCCCCCGCGTCGGCGAGCGCCCCGAGCAGCTCGTCGAGATGAGATCTCGCATCCGTCAGATACGGGATGACCGGTGCGACCATCACGTGCGGGGCGAGGCCGGCGTCGGCGAGGTCGCGGATCAGCGAGAGCCTGGCCTGCGGCGACGGGGTGCCGGGTTCGACCTTCCTCTGCAGATCCGGGTCGATGATCGCCAGCGAGATGCCGATGCTCACCGGGACCTGACCCGCCGCCTGTCGCAGCAGCGGCAGATCGCGCCGGATCAGCGTCCCCTTGGTGAGGATCGAGAACGGGGTCCGGGACTCCGCGAGCGCGGCGATCACACCCGGCATGAGCTTGTACCGACCCTCCGCGCGCTGATACGGGTCGGTGTTGGTCCCCAGGGCGACGGTCTCCCGCGTCCACGAGCGGCGTTTGAGCTCCTTGCGCAGCACCGCGGCCACGTTCAGCTTCACGACCACCTGGGAGTCGAAGTCCTTGCCCGCGTCGAGGTCGAGGTACTCGTGCGTCGGCCGGGCGAAACAATAGCGGCACGCGTGAGTGCATCCGCGAAAAGTGTTGACAGTGAACTGAAACGGGAGATGAGATGCTTCCGGGACACGATTGAGAGCACTCTTCGCCAGCACCTCGTGGAAGGTGACACCCTCGAAGTCGGGCGTCCGCACCGACCGCACCAGGCCGGAGCGGCTCAGCCCGGGGAGCGCCCCGTCGTCGGCCTCGACCGCCTGCTCGGACCATCGCATGAGAGCGAGTCGAACACATGTGCGATCCGGCTGTCAAGCGGAGTGCCCGCCGACGACCCCTCGCGGCTATCATCGCCGTATGCCACCGTCCGTCGGAACCCATCATGCCCCAGGTCCCCAGTACCTGGTGGCCGGCCGATACCGTCTGAAGTCGCGGATCGGTGGCGGCGGCATGGGCACGGTGTGGCTAGCCCGCGATCAGCTCCTCGATCGCGAGGTGGCCGTCAAACAGGTCATCTCCACCGAGGGCCTCACCGAGGATTCCGCGGACAACGTCCGCAAGCGGGCCATGCGCGAAGGTCGCATCGCGGCGAAGCTCTCGCATCGCAACGCCATCGCCATGCACGACGTCGCCCTCGACCGCGGTGAGCCGTGGCTGGTGATGGAATACCTGCCGTCGCGCAGTGTCGCGCAGATCCTGCATGCCACAACGACACTCGAGCCGAGGGAAGCAGCCCAGATCGGCGCACAGGTTGCCGATGCGATGGTCGAGGCCCATGCGGCCGGCATCGTGCACCGCGACATCAAGCCGGGCAACATCCTGATCGCCGAGGGCGGCCGTAACGCCGGGCTCGTCAAGATCACCGACTTCGGGATCTCGCGGGCCAAGGACGACGTGACCCTCACCCAGACCGGCGTGATCACCGGCACCCCAGCCTATTTCGCGCCCGAGGTGGCCCGCGGCGCGGAGCCGATGGAGGCCTCCGACGTCTACTCGCTGGGCGCCACGATCTACACGATGGTCGAGGGTCAACCACCGTTCGGCGTCGACGACAATTCGATCACCTTGCTGCACAAGGTCGCTCGCGCGCGGATCAATCCGATGACGAAGGCCGGCGAACTCGAACCCGTCCTGCTGCGCCTGCTCGAACCGAGTCCGACCAAGCGGCCGACGATGGCGGAGGCGCGCGATGCCCTCACCGCGTTCGCGGCGGGTTCGCGCGGTACCAAGGACCAGGTGCTCACCGGCCTCATCACCCGCCCCGGCACCGGTACGCCGGTGTGGGCACAACGTAACAACCGTTCGTCGACGACGGGACCTCACCGCCCGGTGGCGGGCGCGACGCTGCCGCCCTACGCCCCCACGATCGCCGGCGACCGCGGCTCACGCGATGTCCCGCACACCCGGCAGGAGCACCACTCCCCGACCCTGATGTCGACGCCGCCGCCGTATTCGGTGACGTCCCGGTCGTCTTCGTCCCACCGTCAACCGATGAACCCCGGCTACGGGGAACCGACCCGGACCCCGGTGACCTCGAGCACCGCGCTCGCGGTGTCGGTGTTCGTGTTCTTCGCGGTGCTGGCGGTGCTCGTGGTCCTCGCCATCGCACTGTTGCGGTAATACGCAATCCCGCGGGACCATTTCCTTCCCGCTTTCCGGCTAGCGCCCGCGGGAGGGAAATGGACCCGCGGGAGGTAAACGCTTCCGCGGGGTTACCCGATGTGGCGCGTGGCCGCCCAGCGGGTCAGCGCGTTCCGGTTGGACTGCTGGGTCTTGCGCAGCACGTTCGACGCGTGCGTCTCCACTGTCTTGATCGAGATGAAGAGTTCCTCGGCGATCTCCCGGTAGGTGTAGCCGCGGGCGAGCAGCCGCAACACCTCGAGTTCACGGCGGGTGAGGGAGTCGAGTTCGGGGTCCAGCGGCGGTTCGGGCGCCGACGACTTCCCGGTGAACGAGTCCAGCACGAATCCGGCCAGCCGGGGGCTGAACACCGCATCGCCCTCGGCGACCCGGCGCACCGCGTCGGCCAGTTCGGCGCCGTCGATCGTCTTGGTGACATACCCGCGGGCGCCTGCCCGGATCGTCGCGATCACGTCCTCGGCGGCATCGGAGACGCTGAGGGCGAGGAAGACCGGCGCCGTCTCCGCATCGGCGCCGACCCGGTCGAGGACGCCCCGCAGCACCGCAACCCCGCCGCCGGCGGGCATGTGGACATCGAGGAGCACCACATCCGGTGCGGTGGCCACGATCCCGGCGATCGCCTCCGGCACGGCGCCCGCCTCCCCGACCACACGTAGCCCCGACTCGTCGGCCAGTTCCGCGCGCACCCCGGAACGGAACACGGCGTGGTCGTCGACGAGGTACACGGTGTAGGTCGACGCCGCGGCGTCGGCGTTGTACGACGCTGCCGCGTCGGCCGTCGTGTCCGTCGGGTTCGGGATCTGCTCGGGGGTCGTCATCTCACCTTCCGGTCGTCCGTCAATTCGTTCTCTGACTGCAGCTGTTCCACCGGGGACGCCGCGACCTCGCCCGCGACCTCGGTCCCCGCCACACCGTCGATGCGCGGCATCGTGAGCGCGACGTTGGTGCCGCGCCTCGGTGTCGAGGTGATCGCCACGCGGCCACCCATCCGTTCCATCCGCGCCCGGATCGACCGGCTGATGCCCTGGCGGTCGTCGTCGACGACGTCCGGGTCGAAGCCGACTCCGCGGTCGCGGACGAACACCTCGACCTGATCGTCGGTCACCTCGCTGTACACGTCGACCGTGCGCTCACCGGAATGTTTGGCCGCGTTGACCAACGCCTCCCGGGCCGCGCCCGCCAGCGCCGACCAGCGCTTCGCATCACGTGCGTCGCGGGGCCGCAGGTCGCCGACGGTGATGATCTCGACCTCGACCCCGTAGGCGTCCTCGACCTCCGCGCCGACGCTGCGCAGCGCCGCGGCGAGCGAGCCGCGCTCCTGGGCGGGGTCGCCGAACAGCCACGCACGCAGCTCGCGTTCCTGGCTGCGGGCGAGGCGCGCGACCTCCTCCGGGCGATGGGCCTTCTTCTGGATCAGTGCGAGGGTCTGCAGCACCGAATCGTGTAGGTGCGAGGCGATCTCCTCGCGTTCGGCATTGCGGATGCGTGCGGCACGTTCCTCGTTGAGGGCGCGCCACATCCGCATCCACAGCGGCACGGTGAGCAGCACGACGCCGATCAGGGTCGCGATCACCGCGAGGATCGTCGAGTTGAGTCCGCCGAAGCTGCGATCGCCGGCGAGGACGATCACCACCAATCCGCCGACCACCAGCAGCACCCCGCCGATGAGCCGTGTCCAGGTGAGCAGCGGGGCACGCGGCGCGCGGTGAGAGGTGTCGAACTCGCGCCACACCAGGCTCGCGCCGATGGCGACGAACACGAAGGGGACGAGGTATTCCGCGGGCGTGCCCGACGCGGCGAAGCCGACGACCGACATCGCCACGAGCCCGATCACCGCGAGTCCGAGTGACTGCCGGCGCTCGCCCGGTGCGGGCGGTGCGGTGTCCTTGCCGGGTGGGCAGAAGAACCACAGCAGCCCGTAGGCCGCGACCCCGGCACCGGCCAGCGCGGCGAGCACCACGAACACGATCCGGACGCGGAAGACGTCGACCCCCAGATGGTCGGCTATGCCACCGGCGACCCCGGCGACCACCCGGCCGCCGTCCCGTCGTACCAGCCGCGGGGCAGGCTCCACCTCCGTTCCACTCACCCCTCGATGTTCCCACGGGCGACGAATCCGGACATCGGGGTTCACCCCTGTTTCTGTGCCCGCGGTCTCGGGGTGGAGGTTCGTCCCCCCGATCACCCCCGGGCGGAAATCAGGGGATCACCCGATGTGCTGCGGGTGCCCGGGAGAGCACGATGATCGCCATGGACACCAAGGAGTTCCAGAATCAGCTCAGGGAGATGTGGTCGACACGCCCCTACCGTCCGGAGAACCGGACCATCGCCGGCGTGTGCAGTGGCATCGCGGCCCGCTACCGCGTCGATCCGACGCTCGTGAAGATCGCCTTCGTGGTGTCCGCCTTCTTCGGCGGCAGCGGGCTGATCCTGTACCTGGCCGCGTGGATCGCGTTCCCGGGCCGGCAGCGCGCCCACACCGAGGCCCTTCGCGCCGCCCACTCCGGTGGTCGCGGCGGTCACCGCGGCCACGGCTGGGGCAACCCGCAGTTCATCGTGCTGGCCGTCCTCGCGATCGTCATCGTCACCTCGGTCGGCCCGAACCGCACCTGGGGATCGGGCGGACTGGTCGGCGCGATCCTCATGCTCGGCGGGTGGTACCTGCTCCACCTGCGCACCCCGACGCCCCCGCCCGGCACCAGCATCGACACCGTCGCCGTCACCGACGTCGTGGTGCCGCCGCCGACGGCGGGGCAGTTCGAACGCTGGGTCCCGCGCGCCATGGCCGGCACCGGGACCACCGGTGTCCCGGCGAACACACCGACCCCGACGAACGCCCCGGGCGTCGACTTGCAGAAACCCACATACGGCCCCGGAACGCAGCCGAGTCCGGCGACGAACGTGAACCCCACCACCGAGCCGGCCGTGAACTTCGCGGCGACAGAGGAGACGG
Source organism: Gordonia sp. CNJ-863 (assembly GCF_001942325.1). NCBI lineage: Bacteria > Bacillati > Actinomycetota > Actinomycetes > Mycobacteriales > Gordoniaceae > Gordonia > Gordonia sp. CNJ-863. The sequence continues at coordinate 290,628 of NZ_MKKG01000011.1, read as the reverse complement.
GCTTGAGCCAGAACGACGTCGACACCGCTTCGGCCGGCACGCAGCGCTGGTCTCCCCTGCCGACCCCGGTGCCCGCCTCCGACGACATCGACACCGCCCCGCCGGCCTGGGATCCGCTGGGCGTCGCCCCGTTCGCGTGGGATCTGCCCGAACCCGCCACACCGGTGAAGCCGGTCGAGCAGCGTCGTCGCCGGTCACCGTTGACGCTGATCGTCCTCGGGCTCGCGGTCATCGTCGGAGCGATCGGGACGGCCCTGCATCAGGCTGGAGTCGATTGGTTCACCGTGCCACGCATCCTCTCCCTGTCTCTGGCGGTCGTCGGTGCCGGCCTCGTGCTGGCCGCGACACTGCGCCGGCGCACCGGCGAGCACAGCACCGGCCTGCTGCCCGTCGCCATCCTGCTGGGTATCGCGACCATCGTGACCACCACGGTCTCCGGTGTCACCCTGCCCACCGGCGGGGTCGGCGATCGCAACTGGAAGCCACTGAGCGAGAACGACATCCAGCCCGAGTACACCCTCGGGATGGGTGAGATGACCCTCGACCTACGAGAGATCGACCTCACCGCCGACCGGCGGGTGGAACTACGGAACGGGATGGGCGTCATCGAGGTCGCGTTGCCCGAGAACATGAACGTCCGCGTCACCTGCGACACCGGCGTCGGCGACATCGAGTGTCCCGCCGGACTCGACGGCGGACGTGACGGCACCGACGGGCCCGTTCTCGAGATCGACGCACACACCGGCATGGGAGAGGTTCGGGTCACCCGATGAACGAGCAAACCGACAGCGGCCCGAACGCCGCCGACGACTACGCCGAATCAACCCATCGTGCACCGGGATTGGGGATCGTGGGCATCGCGGCCCTGGCGGTCGCGGGCTGGGGACTCGCCGGCGGACCGGCACTCCCCGACGCCGCCGACCTCGGCTGGGCCGCCGTCGGCGTCGGACTGCTGATCGGCCTGATCCTCATCATCTCCGGAACGCGTAGCCGGGGATGAGGGACGAGGGGTGAATGCAATCAGGCCGGCGCGATGATCACGCCGGCCTGATTGCGTTCGGTCATTCCCACTCGATGGTGCCCGGCGGCTTGCTCGTCACGTCGAGGACGACGCGGTTGACGTCGGGAACCTCGTTGGTGATGCGCGTCGAGATGACCTCGAGGACCTCGTAGGGCACGCGGGTCCAGTCGGCGGTCATCGCGTCCTCGCTCGAGACGGGACGCAGCACGATCGGGTGTCCGTAGGTACGGCCGTCGCCCTGGACGCCGACGCTGCGGACGTCGGCCAGCAGCACCACCGGGCACTGCCAGATCTGGGCGTCGAGGCCGGCGGCAGTCAGCTCCTCGCGGGCGATGAGGTCGGCCTTGCGCAGCATCTCCAGGCGATCGGCGGTCACCTCGCCGACGATGCGGATAGCCAGACCCGGGCCCGGGAACGGCTGGCGTGCCACGATCTCCTCGGGCAGGCCGAGCTCGCGACCGACGGCGCGGACCTCGTCCTTGAACAGCAGGCGCAGGGGCTCGACGAGGCTGAACTCGAGGTCGTCGGGCAGGCCGCCGACGTTGTGGTGGCTCTTGATGTTCGCGGTGCCGCTGCCGCCACCGGATTCCACGACGTCGGGGTACAGGGTGCCCTGGACCAGGAACTCGACCTTCTCCCCCGACTCGGCCTCCTCGCCGAGGACCTCGCTCACCGCGCCCTCGAAGGAACGGATGAACTCGCGGCCGATGATCTTGCGCTTGGTCTCCGGGTCGCTGACACCGGACAGCTCCTTGAGGAACGTGTCGGCGGCGTCGACGGTCACGAGCTTGGCGCCGGTCGCGCCGACGAAGTCGTGCTGGACCTGCTCGCGCTCACCGGCGCGGAGCAGTCCGTGGTCGACGAAGACACAGGTGAGGCGGTCGCCGATGGCGCGCTGCACCAGCGCGGCGGCCACCGCGGAGTCGACACCGCCAGACAGACCGCAGATCGCCCGGCCGTCGCCGATCTGATCGGCGACCGCGTCGATGAGGGCGTCGGCGATGTTCGCCGCGGTCCAGGTGGCCTCGAGACCGGCGACCTCGTAGAGGAAGCGGGTGAGGATCTGCTGGCCGTGCGGGGTGTGCAGCACCTCGGGGTGGTACTGGACGCCGGCCATGCGGCGCTCGAGGTTCTCGAACGCCGCGACGGGGGCGCCGGGCGTCGAACCGGTGACGGTGAAGCCCTCCGGCGCCTGCTGCACCGCGTCGTTGTGGCTCATCCACACCGGCTGGGTGTCGGAGAGACCCTGGTGCAGGATGCCCTCGCCGTTCGCCGTCAGGGTGGTGCGGCCGAACTCGCGACCACCGGTGTTCGCGACCTCGCCACCGAGCTTCGCGGCCATCGCCTGGAAGCCGTAGCAGATGCCGAAGACCGGGATGTCCAGGTCGAACACGGCGGGATCGAGTTCGGGGGCGTCTTCGGCGTACACCGACGCCGGTCCGCCCGAGAGGATGATCGCGACCGGGTTCTTCTCCTGGATCTTCGCCAGCGGCGCGTCGTGGGAGATCACCTCGGAGTAGATCCGGGCCTCACGCACTCTCCGTGCGATCAGCTGCGCGTACTGCGCTCCGAAGTCGACGACGAGTACGGGCCGCGGGCCCTCGAGGAAATCCTCTGCAGAAGAGTCTGTCACCCGGCCGAGTCTAGTGGTCGACCACGACGTGAAATACTTCGACACCGACATGACTGCATCTCCCCGTACCACCGCATGGTCGCTGAGCATCGGCGATCTCACCCAGGCCGCCGTTTTCGCCGCGCTGATCGCCGCACTCGGCCTGCCCGGGACCATCAACATCGGCACCAGTGGCGTGCCGATCACGTTCCAGACCCTTGGTGTGATCCTGGCGGGAGCCGTCCTGGGACCCAGGAAGGGCACCCTCGCCGTCGTCATCTTCATGGTGCTGGCCATCGCCGGACTCCCCATCCTGTCGGGCGGACGCAGCGGCCTCACCGCGCTGGCCTCCCCGACCGCCGGCTACTTCGTCGGCTTCCTGCCCGCGGTCATCGTGATCGGCGTGCTCACCGCGGCGATGATGTCCGTCGGCGACAAACCGCGCTACCGCGTTCTCTGGGGCATCGGGATCAACGCGCTGGGCGGGATGTTCGTCCTGTACCTGTTCGGGGTGATCGGATTGGTCCTGCGCACCGACCTGACGGTGTGGGCGGCGATCACGTCGAACGGCCCGTTCATCATCGGCGACGTCATCAAGGTCGTCGTCGCCGCGGTGGTGGCCGCGCAGATCCATCGCGGTCGCCCCGGCCTCATCGAGCCGCTCCGACTGTCCCGGCGCGCCGGCGCCGGCAGCTGAGCCGCTCCGCGATCGCCCCGCTTCGATGATCGAGTTCACGAACGTCTCGCACGCCTACGACGACCGGGTCGTGCTGCGTGACGTCTCGCTGAATCTCACCGAGAACCGGATCGGCATCGTCGGGGCCAACGGCAGCGGGAAGTCGACCCTGGCGCGGATGATCAACGCGCTCGTCGTGCCCGGGACGGGCATGGTGACGGTCGACGGTCTCGACGTCTCCCGCAACAAACGTGAGGTCCGTCGCCGCGTCGGGTTCATCTTCTCCGACCCCGACCGGCAGATCATCATGCCGACGGTCATCGAGGACATCGAACTGTCGTTGCGCCGCACCGACCTAGACAAGAAGCAGCGCGGGATCCGGGCTCTCGAGGTGCTCGAGCGTTTCGGGCTGGGCGAGCACGCCGACCATCCCGCCCAACGGCTGTCCGGCGGGCAGAAACAGCTCCTCGCGCTCGCATCGATCTTCGTCACCGACCCGGCGATCATCGTCGCCGACGAGCCGACGACACTGCTCGACCTCCGCAACACGCGCATGCTCACCGACGTCTTCGCGACGCTCGACGAGCAACTCATCGTCGTCAGTCACGACCTCGACATCCTCGACGGCTTCGACCGCGTCATCGTCATCGACGACGGCCGGGTGGTCGCCGACGACGAGCCCTCGCCGGCGCTCGCCTACTACCGCACACTGATGTCGTGAACGTCCTCGGCGTCTACCGTCCCGGGAACACCCTGGTGCACCGGCTCCCGCCGGGGGTCAAGTTCGTCGCGATGGCCGTGGCGATCCTGGTGATGTCGCTGACCGTGCGGACGCTGCCCGCGTTGGGGATCGCGACCCTCGCGGTCGCGGCGACGTTCGCGCTCGCCGGGATCGGCCCGGTCGAGGCCTGGCGTCAACTCCGCCCGCTGCTCTGGATGTTGTTGTTCATCTTCGCTTTTCAGGTGATCTTCACCGATTGGCGACGCGCCGTGGTGATCTGCGGCGTGCTGGCGTTGTCGGTCGCGCTCGCCACGATCGTCACACTGACGACCCGCACCACCGACATGCTCGACGCCATTGTCCGCGGCCTGGGTCCGCTGCGCCACGTGGGCGTGCGCACCGACCTGATCGCCATCGCTCTGGCACTGACGATCCGAGCGATCCCGCTGATGGTCGAGGTGGTGCGCGAGGTCGACGAGGCACGCAAGGCGCGTGGGCTGCGGCCGGGTCCGCGCATCCTGGTGGCGCCGGTGGTGCTCGCCGCGCTCCGCACCGCGGACGGGTTCGCCGACACCCTCACCGCCCGCGGGCTCGACTAGCCGCAACCCGTAGAAGTCATGCGTGCCATGCACAGCCACATTTCTTCTCCGGAGTCCGGTCAGGCGGTGACGCCCGGTCGGGTGATCGGCGTGATCGGCAGGCGCAGCGCCCCGGGCGCATCCGCGGGGACGACCGGCGCCTTGGGCGTCGAGGGATCGATGCGCTGGTACGACTGCCCCTGCGACGGCCGGCGGTCTTCCTCACCCTTGTTCGGCCACAACGCGATCGCGCGCTCGGCCTGGGCACAGATCGTGAGAGACGGGTTCACACCGAGGTTCGCCGAGACCGATGCACCGTCGGTGACGTGCAGCGTCGGGTAGTTCCACACGCGCTGGTAGGGGTCGATGACGCCGGTGGACGGGTCGTCGGAGATCGCACACCCGCCGAGGTAGTGGGCGGTCAGCGGCATGTTGAAGATGTCGCCCCACGTGCCACCGGCGATGCCGCTGTTCATCTTGGCGGCGATCCGGCGAGTTGCCTCGTTGCCCTTGGGGATCCACGTCGGGTTCGGCTCGCCGTGTCCCTGCTTGCTGGTGACGTAGCGCAGCGGTCCCCGCTTGCGCACGAAGGTCGTCAGCGAGTTGTTGTTGTTCTGCATGACCAGCGCGATCACCGTGCGTTCGCTCCACTGCTTCACGACGAGCAGCCGAACCAGCAGGAACGGGTTCTTCGCGACCTGCTTCAGGAACTGCCCGAACCGGTTGCGGCGCGTGCCGCCGTCGGTGAGCAACGTCTGCAGGTAGGCGATCGCGTTGGAGCCCTTGCCATATCGCACCGGCTCGATGTGGGTGTTCGGCTCCGGGTAGAACGACGAGGTGATCGCGACGCCGCGAGAGTAGTCGTTCTCCGGATCGATCCGCGAACCCATCGCGCCCAGGATCGACTCCGAGTTCGTACGCGTCAGCTGTCCCATCGCATCCGAGATCTGCGGCAGCGTGGTCAGTTTCGCGTGATGCATCAGACGCTGGGTGTTGAACGTTCCGGCGGCGAGAATCACGTGACCGGCGGTGAAGGTGCGCTTGCGTCGTCCCAGCGGTCCCCACGAGGACGAGTGGTGTGTGCCGACCTGCCACGAGCCGTCGGCACGCCGGACGAGCGAGTCGACCGTGGTGCGGTCGACGATGGTGGCACCGTTGCGTTCCGCGAGTCCGAGGTAGTTCTTCAGAAGCGTGTTCTTGGCGCCGACGCGGCAGCCGGTCATGCAGGCTCCGCATTCGGTGCAGGCAGTGCGGTCGGGTCCCGCGCCGCCGAAGTACGGGTCGGGCACCGTCTCTCCGGGTGCGCCGGCGAGTCCGGTCTTGGCTCCGAAGAACACGCCGACGGGCGTGGGGGTCACGGTGTGGCCGACGCCCATCTCCTCCGCCACCTCGGCGACGATCCGGTCGGAAGAGGTGACAGTCGGGTTCTTGACCACGCCGAGCATCCGCCGGGCCTGGTCGTAGTACGGCGTGAGCTCGTCCTCCCAGTCGGTGATGTGGTTCCACTGGGGGTCGGTGAAGAACGGCGTCGGCGGCTTGTACAGCGTGTTCGCGTAGTTCAGCGAACCGCCGCCCACACCCGCACCGGCCAGGATCATCACATCCTTGAGCGCGTGGATGCGCTGGATTCCGTACAGGCCCAGCTTCGGCGCCCACAGCCAGCGGTTGAGACGCCATGAGGTCTTCGCGAACTCGTCGTCCTCGAAACGGCGACCCGCCTCGATGACGCCGACGCGGTAACCCTTCTCCACGAGTCGCAGCGCGCTCACGCTGCCGCCGAAACCGGATCCGACGATGAGGACGTCGAAGTCCGTGGAGCTGTCGGATCGCTTCTTCACACCCATGAATACGATGCTAATGGTCGTTGTCACATGGGATGACCCAGGTCACCCTAACTAGGCGTGGACGGAAAGCCCCACCCGCTGGAACTCCTTGAGGTCGCAGTATCCGGCCTTGGCCATCGCGCGACGCAGGGCGCCGACGAGGTTGAGCTCGCCGAACGGGTCGTCGGACGGACCGTTGAGGACGCGCTCCAGGCTCGGGCGGTCGGCGTTGCCGGCCACCTGCAGGAGCGCGCCGCGCGGGGTGTCGGGGTGGGCGGCGGCCGACGGCCAGTACCAGCCACCACCGGGAGCCGACGCGGAGGCGGCGAGCGGCGTACCGAGCACAGCGGCGTCGGCACCACAGGCGATGGCCTTGATCAGGTCGCCCGAGTTGTGGATGTCGCCATCGGCGATGACGTGGACGTACCGTCCGCCGGTCTCGTCGAGGTAGTCGCGGCGGGCGGCGGCGGCGTCGGCGATGGCGGTGGCCATCGGCACGCCGATGCCCAGCACCTCACCGGTGGTGGTCGCGCCCGCGGCCGAGCCGTAACCGACGAACACACCGGCCGCACCGGTACGCATCAGGTGCAGCGCGGTGCGGTGGTCGTGCACACCACCCGCGATGACCGGGATGTCGAGATCGGCGATGAACGTCTTGAGGTTCAACGGTTCCCGGGCACCCTCGCCGTCGACCTGGGCGACGTGCTCGGCCGAGATGATCGTGCCGTGCACGACGAGGAGCTCGACACCGGCCTTGAGCAGCGCAGGGGTGAGTTCCGGCGCGTGCTGCGGGCTGACGCGGACCGCGGTGGTGACACCGGCGTCGCGCACCTGCGCCACCGCCTCGGCGAGCAGACCGCTGTCGAGGGGTGCCGCGTGCAGCTTCTGCAGATGACGCACCGCGGCATAGGGATCGGGATCGCCGGCGGCGATGGCGGCCAGCTCCTCGAGCTTGGCGTCGACGTCGCGATGCCGTGCCCACAGTCCTTCACCGTTGATGACGCCGAGCGCGCCGAGCTTGCCGAGTTCGATGGCCACCGACGGCGACACCAGGGCGTCGGTCGGGTGGCTCAGGATCGGCGACTCGAACCGGTAGGCATCGATCTGCCACGCGGTGGAGACGTCCTTGGAGGAACGGGTCCGACGGGACGGGACGATGCTGATGTCGTCCAGTTCGTAGGTCCGTCGGGCCGTCCGGCCCATGCCGATTTCGACGAGGTCACGCACCAGTGCGCCTTTCTGAGTGTTCAGGCTCCGGGGAGTTCAGCTGCACAACGACCCTACGGTGTCCCCGGTCCGGGCGGACCGGCGGGAACGACCGAGGAGACGTCAGCGGGAATAGTAGTTGGGCGCCTCGGCGGTGAGAGTGATGTCGTGCGGATGCGACTCCTTGAGCCCGGCCGCGGTGATCTGGACGAACCGCGCCGTCTGCAGATCGGTGATCGACGACGACCCGGTGTAACCCATCGCGGCGCGCAGGCCACCCACCAGCTGGTGGATCACCTGGGACAGCGGGCCGCGGAACGGCACCCGACCCTCGATGCCCTCGGGGACCAGCTTCTCCTCCTTGAGGACGTCGTCCTGGAAGTAGCGGTCCTTGGAGTACGACTTGGCCTGGCCGCGTCCCTGCATCGCGCCGAGCGAACCCATGCCGCGGTAGCTCTTGAACTGCTTGCCGTTGACGAGCACGAGTTCGCCGGGAGCCTCGGCGGTCCCGGCGAGCAGCGAACCGAGCATCGCGGTCGACGCACCGGCCGCAAGGGCCTTGGCGATGTCGCCCGAGTACTGCAGACCGCCGTCGGCGATGACCGGTACGTCGGCCTTCTGGCAGACGGCGACGGCCTCGAGAATCGCGGTGATCTGCGGTGCGCCGACGCCAGCCACGACGCGGGTTGTGCAGATGGAGCCCGGTCCGACGCCGACCTTCACCGCATCAGCACCGGCGTCGATGAGGGCCTGAGCGGCCTCACGGGTGGCGACGTTGCCGCCGACGACGTCGACGCGGTCGCCGACCTCGGCCTTGAGCTTGGCGACCATCTCGAGCACCAGACGATTGTGCGCGTGGGCGGTGTCGACGATGATCACGTCGACGCCGGCATCGGTCAGCGCCATCGCACGGTCCCACTGGGGTCCACCGGTGCCCACGGCCGCGCCGACGAGCAGACGGCCGTCGGAGTCCTTGGTGGCGTTCGGGTGCTGCTCGGTCTTGACGAAGTCCTTGACGGTGATCAGACCGGTGAGGCGACCGTTGCCGTCGACGATCGGCAGCTTCTCGATCTTGTTGCGACGCAGCAGCCCCAGGGCGGCCTCGGCGGAGACGCCCTCCTGCGCCGTGATGAGCGGCGCCTTGGTCATGACCTCGGCGACCGGACGGTTCTGGTCGACCTCGAAGCGCATGTCGCGGTTGGTGATGATGCCGATGAGCTCGCCCTTGTCGTCGACGACGGGCAGGCCGGAGATGCGGTACCGCGCGCACATCGCGTCGACCTCGGCGAGGGTGTGGGTCGGCGAACAGGTGACGGGATCGGTCACCATGCCGGCCTCGGACCGCTTGACGGTCTCGACCTGGGCCGCCTGCGCCTCGATGGACAGGTTGCGGTGCAGCACGCCCATACCGCCGGCGCGCGCCATCGCGATGGCCATGCGAGACTCGGTCACGGTGTCCATCGCCGAGCTCACCAGCGGCACGCGAAGGGTCACGTTCTTGGTCACCCGCGAGGAGGTGTCGACCTCGCTGGGGATCACGTCCGAGGCCGAGGGCAACAAGAGGACGTCGTCGAAGGTCAGGCCGAGCATTGCGACCTTGCCGGGATCGTCTCCACCGGTGCGAACATGCGTCATCGGTCCATCGTATCGACTCGATGGATGCGGCGATCGTCACACGTGCACTGTGCGCCGGGGACGCGTCCGGGAGGCCGTGTTCCCGCCTCCCCGGCGCCTGCCGTATATCGCCTGAATACCTTCGGATGCCTGCGGCGTGACAGCCCCGGGATCGGCTACGGTGGTGGGGTGCGTGACCACCTGCCACCCGGCCTCCCGCCGGACCCGTTCGCCGACGACCCGAGCGACCCCGCTTCCGCATTGGACAGCGTGGAGCCGGGCATCCCGTTGGACGAGAACGAGCGGCTGGCGGTCGAAGAAGACCTGGCCGACCTCGCCGTCTACGAGGCGCTGCTCGCCCACCGCGGCGTCCGGGGCCTCGTCGTCGTGTGTGATGACTGCCACGAGGACCACTACCACGACTGGGACATGCTCCGCGCGAACCTGATCCAGCTCCTCATCGACGGCACCGTCCGCCCCCATGAGCCGGCCGTCGACCCGCGCCCCGACGCCTACGTCACCTGGGACTACTGCCGCGGCTACGCCGACGCCCGCAACCACTACGACGAAGGCCGCTGACCCCCTCGGGGCCCACAGACCACCGATCCCTCTCACACGACTGCGCCCGTACCGATCTCGGTACGGGCGCAGTCGTCTGTGGTCGCGCGGGTCTAGCGGGGACGACCCTCGGACGCGTCGACGCCGGGCGGCGGCGTCCACGGGAACGCCGGGAAGTCGGCAGGTGTCCGCGTCATCGAGGAACTTGTGGGCGGCACCTCTTCGGTCGGCTCGCTCGGCGGGCTCGACGGCACCGGCTCCTCGCTCTGACCGGGCTCCTCGACCGGGGTGGGCACCTTGGTCGTGGGAGTCGTGGTCACGGAGGTGTCGGAGGGCGACGGCTCCCCGGACCGGTTGCGCACGTCCGGATTCGTGGTCGGCTCACCCGACTCGGTCACCGCGGGCTCCGACCGATCGGCCGACGACGTGGCCTCCCTGGTGGTCGGCAGACCGGCCCCGGCGCGCAGCCGGTTCATCCAGTCCGACATCTCCTCGCGGGTGTCCTTGTCGCGCATCGGCCCCATGCTGCCCTGGGCCTTGGCGATGAAGCTCGCGGCCGCCGCGGTGTCGCCGGCGGCGATGGCCGCCTCGGCGCGTTCGAGGTTGGCGCGTACGTCGTGGGCCGCCTGGGTCTCGGAGGCGGCCTCGGCGAACACGACCTGCTTGACGCCCCACAACGGGTCACCCGGCTGCGAGCCCTCGGACAGGACGGTCAGGCCGGCGGCCGCCACGATGACGATCGCGGCCGCGCCGGACACGACGCGGAGGTGGCGCACCATGCGACGGCCACGACTCGCGCGTTCGGTGCTCTCGATGGCCCGCTCGACGTCGTCGACGGAGACCAGCTCCGGCACCGGGGCCGACACGGTCTCGTTGCGCCAGCCCGAGAGAAGTTCGGCGAGTTCATATTCCGCGTCGTCACGCGTGGGGACGGGAACGTCGTGGGAGAGCGCCTCGAGGAAGTTCTCGTCGAAGCCGACCTCGGCGAGGTCCAGCGACTCCCCGCCGAGCACGCTCGCTTCGCGCTCGAGGGCGTCGTCGCCGGATACGGGACCACCGGTGGACGGGCCACTCGGACCGGGTCCCCGACCATGGGCCGGCGGCCGGCCGGGACGGCCGAGCTGCTCACGCCCGTGGACGGAGCGACGATGACGCCAGTCAGATCCTCCGCTCATCGTGACCTCCTGTCCGTTTCAACTCGTCCTTCAACTTGGCCAGCGCCCGGTGTTGGGCGACTCGAACCGCACCCGCGGTGCTTCCGATCATCTGGGCCGTCTCCTCGGCTGACATGCCGACGACCAGCCGGAGTACCAGCACCTCGCGCTGCTTCTCCGGGAGTATGTCGAGCAATGCGCGCATCCGCCTGCTGCTGTCGGCGTCGAGCGCCGACTGCTCCGGCCCACCGGTGACGTGTCCGACCTCGGGCACGTCCTCCACCGGATCGGCCTTGACCCGGGCGGCGACCCGCATGGCGTCGGCGACCTTGTGTGAGGTGATGCCGTAGACGAAGGCCATGAACGGCTTGCCCTGGTCCCGATAACGGGGCAGCGCGGTCATCACCGCCATCAAAGCCTCCTGCGCGATGTCATCTGCGGAGAACAGATGACGTTCTCCGATTCCGATTCGCCCTCGGCAATAGCGCAGGATCGGTTCCTGCACGCTTTCGAGAACTGATGTGAGAGCTGCACGATCGCCCTGGCCCGCGGCCCGGACGGCGTCGTCCAACTCACCACCTGTCAGCTTCATCGCGCGTAGGAATCCCCGTGTTACAGATCGGTTGACCGTTTGTGAGCCGGTCCTGTTACGGGCCCCGACACCCCGGAACGTCGTGACAACGCCGAGGCAGACCCTCAAACACCTTAGCCATCAGCCCTCGGGCATCAGTGCCATGCCCTTGCCGATCAGCGTGGCGCGAAGGTCTCGGTGCCTCTTCTCCTCTGAATCAGACGCCGCGACCATCCCGGTGAGCAGGCTCAGTCCCGCCCACTCCAGCGGCAGCAGACCGTGTTCACCTGCGTCGACGACTACGTTGCGGGCCCTGGCGGCCGACGCCTCGACCTCCCCCACACCCGCGAGGGCTGCCGCATGGATGAGAGAGGTCTTCACGCGGTGCCGCGCCGGTACGTCGGAGGTGTCGGTCAGATGCCGGACCAGCAAGTCGCCGGCCTCCGCGTGGGCCAACCCCGCCGCGACGTCTCCGGAGTACAGGCCGAGTTCGGCGCTGACCCACTCCCAGCGAAGCCGGCACCGGCCGTGGGTGGGCCAGTCGACCGGCGGTGCCGAGACCCAGTCTTCGGCGGGATCGGACAGCAGTGACCGCGCACGATCGAGGACTCGCGCCGACGCTCCGAAACGAAGGAGACCGAGGTTGTCCGCGGCCAGCCCGATGAGGGCGTCGCGCGTGCGGCCCGCACCGGGTCGACACCTGCCTCGCCGCCCGGTGCCGGATCGATCCCCGCGACGGTCGCGAACGCGAGACCGTCGAGCCCCAGCGAGAGGTCGTGGCGTCCGCCCTGACGCAGTAGAGAGGCCGTCGTGCTGCGGCACAGTGACAGCAGTGCCGCGGCCCCCGGTCCGCGCGGCATCGACCCGTGCGCGGACCGCACGTCCTCGCCCAGCCGGGCCAGCTCGGTGAGCGCCGCGGCGTACTCACCGCGTCCTCCCGCCTCCACGGCCGCCTTCCAACGCAGTTCAGGGGCCATGTCGAGGCCCTGCGAAGTGGTCTTGATCACTACGTCTCTTTTGGTTTGCATGAATTTAACGAACGATTCCCAACGTTAATCCTGAGACCAGATCACCGGCGGATAAGAAGCAGATTTCCTCGGTGTTAACCGTTGACATGGTCGTCGTTTGATGGTCGTTGCGTTCCCACCCTCCAGACAAACGCCATTTTGCTGAATACTCGCAGCTCATCGATCGTTCCTTTCGTCCGGTCGGAGGGCACGCCGACCGCTGGGCAGCACTGTGCTATCGCCTTCCGTTCATCTAACGCGCCGTTAACATTTCCGAGACTTTCACCCGGCGGATCGCCGATTTCAGCGGTATTGACGTCATTTCTCACACCCGCTTAATGTGAGCCCCAGCGTTGCAGTAAATCGACGTTTCTCCACCGAGCACCTCGGTGCGGCCCTAGACAAGGAGCAGCTGCCATGCCTCAGCCCAACCATCTCCCCGGCCCCAACGCAGACATCTGGGACTGGCAGATGTCCGGCCTCTGCCGCGGCGTCGACTCCTCGATGTTCTTCCATCCTGACGGTGAACGCGGCCGTGCGCGCGCTCAGCGTGAGCGTCGGGCCAAGGAACTGTGCCACCAGTGCCCCGTCATCGCCCAGTGCCGCGAGCACGCGCTCGCCGTGGCCGAGCCCTACGGGATCTGGGGCGGGCTCTCGGAGTCCGAGCGCAGCATGCTGATGAAGCGCGGTGTCGGCCGCCGCATGGCGAGCTGAGCAGTCCGTAACCGCCGGCGGAGAGGGACCCGCCGACGATCAGGGCCACCGCGGCACCACCGCACACAACACAGGAGCGGCATCCGCAGAGGATGCCCGGCTCCTGTGTTGTGTACTACCGGCGCGATGCGCTCAGCTCAGTGCGCGTGACCGTGTCCGGCGTGACCGGCCGGCTCCTGCGCGGGCTGATCGGTGATCGCGGTCTCGGTGGTGAGCACCATGCGGGCGACCGACGCGGCGTTGACAACCGCGGAACGGGTCACCTTCACCGGGTCGATGATGCCCTCGCCGACGAGGTCACCGTAGGTGAGGCTCGCGGCGTTGAAGCCCTCGTTCTTGCCGAGGTCGGCGACCTTGGACACCACGACGGCACCGTCGAGACCGGCGTTGGAGGCGATCCAGAACAGCGGGGCCTTGGCGGCGTCCCGGACCACGCGGACGCCCAGCGCCTCGTCGTCGGTCAGCGAGGCGGCGAGCTCGTCGAGCACCTTCGATGCCTGGACGATGGCCGAACCGCCGCCGGGGATGATGCCTTCCTCGACCGCGGCCTTGGCTGCGGCGACAGCGTCCTCGACGCGGTGCTTGCGCTCCTTGAGGGAGGTCTCGGTGGCCGCACCGACGCGGATGACGGCGACGCCGCCGGCCAGCTTGGCCAGACGCTCGGCGAGCTTCTCCTTGTCCCAGTCGGAGTCCGACGCCTCGATCTCGCGACGCAGCTGCGCGGCGCGACCGGCGATGGCCTCCTTGGTGCCCGCACCCTCGACGATGGTGGTGGCGTCCTTGGTGACGACGACACGACGCGCCGAACCGAGAACCTCCAGGCCCACGGTCGACAGGGTCAGGCCCACGTCGGAGGTGACCACGGTGCCGCCGGTGACGACCGCCAGGTCCTCCATGAACGCCTTGCGACGGTCACCGAAGAACGGCGACTTCACCGCGACGGCGCGGATGGTCTTGCGGATCGAGTTCACCACGAGGGTCGACAGCGGCTCGCCCTCGACGTCCTCGGCGACGATCAGCAGGGACTTGCCCGCCTCGACGACCTTCTCCAGCAGCGGCAGGAACTCCGGCAGCGAGCTGATCTTGTCGCGGTACAGCAGCACGAGCGCGTCCTCGAGGACCGCTTCCTGGCTGTCGACGTCGGTGACGAAGTACGGCGAGAGGAAGCCCTTGTCGAACTGCACGCCCTCGGTGATCTCGAGTTCGGTCTGCAGACCCGAGCCCTCTTCGACGGTGACGACGCCGTCAGCGCCGACCACGCTCATCGCCTTGCCGACCATCTCGCCGATCTCCTCGTCACGCGAGGAGACGGTGGCGATCTGGGCGATGGACTGCTCGCCGTCGACCGGGGTCGCGGCGGCCAGCAGGGCCTCGCTCAGTGCGTCGGCGGCCTTGCTGATGCCCACGCCGAGTGCGATCGGGTTGGCACCGGCGGCGACGTTGCGCAGTCCGGCCTTGACCATCGCCTGCGCGAGAACGGTTGCGGTGGTGGTGCCGTCGCCTGCGACGTCGTTGGTCTTGGTGGCAACCGACTTCACCAGCTGGGCACCGAGGTTCTCGAAGGGGTCCTCGAGGTCGATGTCACGAGCGATGGTGACGCCGTCGTTGGTGACGCTCGGTCCGCCGAATGCCTTGGCCAGCACCACGTGCCGGCCGCGCGGGCCCAGGGTGACCTTGACGGTGTCGGCGAGCTGATCGATGCCTCGCTCGAGCGCCCGCCGCGCGGTTTCGTTGAATTCAATCTGCTTGGCCATGAATCTCTTTCTTCACGGGAGTCGTCCGACACAACGCACACCGCCCCGGTACCCCTGCACGGGGAGCCGGGGCGGTGCGTCGAGTCGCGAGACGACTCGCGGGGTCTGTGTGGCCCGAGTCCTACTTGCCGATGACGGCGAGGACGTCGCGCGCCGACAGGATCAGGTACTCCTCGCCGGCGTACTTGATCTCGGTGCCGCCGTACTTGCTGTAGATGACGGTGTCACCTTCCTTGACGTCCACGGGGACGCGGTTGCCCTGCTCGGTGACCCGGCCCTCGCCGACGGCGATGACGGTGCCTTCCTGCGGCTTCTCCTTGGCGGAGTCCGGGATGACCAGGCCCGAGGCGGTGGTCGTCTCGGCCTCGACGGCCTGCACCAGGATCTTGTCCTCAAGCGGCTTGATGTTCACGCTCGCCACGATGTGAGTCCTCAACTTTCGTACTGAGAAAGAATCTGCACGTTCATGGCCCTGGGACAAAACCTCGTCGTCGCGGGTGTCCGAGGCTTCACTCAGCGCCGACTAGCACTCTATACGTGCGAGTGCCAGCACTCAAGAGTGGAGGGTGCAAAATGCCGGAGTTTCGCTCGCCGCGAATACAGCTCGGCGCGTCGGGGCCCCCGAAGAGGCCTCAGAGCTGACTGACCCGCACCGACATCGCCGGGTCGGATGCGACCGTGAGCGGCGACGGCGCCGCGCCTCCGGCGATCACGTGCGCGCCCAGCGTCGCGATCATGACCCCGTTGTCGGTGCAGAGTCGCGGCTTGGGCACGCGCAGCGTGATGCCGGCGGCCGCGCACCGCTCCTCGGCGAGCGACCGAATCCGCGAGTTGGCGGTCGCACCACCGCCGAGGACGAGCGTGTCGACTCCCAGATCACCGCACGCACGAACCGCTTTCATGGTGAGCACGTCGGCGACGGCCTCCTGGAACGACGCCGCGACGTCGGCCACCGGGACCGCCACCCCGTCGCGCTCACACTTCTCCACGTACCGCGCGACCGCCGTCTTGAGACCGCTGAACGAGAAGTCGTGGCGGGCGTCGCGCGGGCCGGTCATCCCGCGGGGAAAAGCGATGGCCTCAGGGTCGCCGTCGCGGGCGGCACGGTCGAGGGCCGGGCCGCCGGGGAATCCGAGGTCGAGGAGTCGGGCGACCTTGTCGAAGGCCTCCCCCGCCGCGTCGTCGACCGTGGTGCCGAGTTCGACGATCGGCTCGGCGAGATCGGTGACGTGCAGCAGATGAGTGTGTCCGCCGGACACGAGCAGGGCGACGCACTCGGGCATCGGGCCGTGCTCGAGGGTGTCCACCGCGACGTGCCCGCCGAGATGGTTCATCGCGTACAGCGGCACATCCCAGGCGAGCGCATAGGCCTTGGCCGCGGCGACGCCGACGAGCAGCGCGCCCGCGAGCCCGGGCCCGATGGTGACGGCGATGGCGTCGGGCCGGTCGATGCCGGCGGCCTCACGAGCACGGCGCATCGTCGGCACGATGGCCTCGAGGTGTGCGCGCGAGGCGATCTCGGGGACGACGCCGCCGAAACGGGCGTGTTCGTCGACGCTCGAGGCGACCTCGTCGGCGAGCAGCGTCGCGTGGCCGGGGGTGTCGCCGTCGGCCGGCGTCCAGCGCACGATGCCCACTCCGGTCTCGTCGCAGGAACTCTCGATGCCCATGACGATCATGCCGGGCCCTCCTCGGGGTCGAGCGGCCGTCCCGAACTCGGGACCCGCAACATCGTGTAGGCATCCGCACCGGACGGCTGATAGTAGTTCCGGCGGATTCCGGCGGTGCTGAAGCCATGCCGGGAGTACAGGGTGATCGCGACGTCGTTGTCGGTGCGGACCTCGAGGAACACCGGGGCGTCGACGGCGTCGGCCACCGCCAGCATCGCCTCCAGCAGGTCCTTGCCGATCCCCCGCCCGCGATGGGCGGGATCGACTGCGATCGTGTGGATCTCGCATTCGTAGGCGTCGGGCTGACCGAGCGTGGAGATCCCGGCGTAGCCGATGACCTCGCCGCCCGCGCGTTCGCGCGCCGCGAAGTAGGTGTTGTAGGGCGCGTTCAGTTCGGCCCGGAACGCCGACGCCGGCCACGGCGAGTCCTCGGCGAACATCAGCTTCTCCAGCGCCGCGCACTGCGGGATGTCGCCGTAGGTCAGCGCATCGATGATCAGCTCCGGCGCCGTCACCGCGCGGCCCCCAGTTTCCGGGCCTTCTGCTCGACCGCATCGGGACGTCGGAGATACAGCGGCACAAGGGGTTCGGGGATCTCACCGGCGATGATCGCGGGAGCGGCCGCCGCGACGAGTCCGCGAGCCGACGGCACGGTGGCCTGCGGCGGCGCGCCCGTCCAGCCGACCAGTTCGAGATGGGACGCCGAGCCGGACGCCGCCCCGACCTCGCCTGCGGTGAATACCGGGGACAGTTCCTCGGCGACCGTCGCCGGGGCGGTGACCTCGGGTCCGCGCACCCGCGCACCGTCGCGGTACAACGCCCAGTACACCTCTCGGCGCCGGGCGTCGGTGACGACGAGGACGTCGGAACCCTCGCCGGGCGGGGTCGTGTCGAGGTTGAGCGCGTCCAGCGAACACACGCCGTGGGCGGGGATGCCGAGTGCGTCGGCGAAGGCCGCGCCGGTGGCCATGCCCACGCGCAGACCGGTGAACGGCCCGGGGCCGCATCCGACGACCACCGCGGCCAGCGAGTCGCGGGAGATCCCGGACTCGGCAAGGCATTCCGCGATCAGGGTGGTGAGCAGTTCGGCATGCCGACGGTGGTCGGTGACCACGCGTTCGGCGAGCACCCGCACATCGGCGATCGTGTCGCCGGTCAGTTCGACGACCCCGGTGACCACCGAGTCGGTCGCGGTGTCGATCGCGAGCACCGTCCGGGCCGCGCCGAGACCCCCTTCACCGGAACTCATTCCTCACCTCACCCACTCCCACTCCACATGTCGCACATCGGTGTCCACATCCCGGCGCAACCGCACCACGAGATAGCGCTGCGCCAGCCGCTCGGCCACACCCTCACCCCATTCGACCACGACGACCGCATTCGTCAGCTCCGTGTCCAGGTCCAGGGCGTCGAGCTCGTCGAGACCGCCTCGCGCCAGTCCCCCGTCCCCGTCGCCGCCTGCCAGCCCGAGCCGGTACGCGTCGACGTGAACCATCGCCGGCCCTCCGGGACGGCCCGGCCGGTGCTCGCGCGCGATGATGAAGGTCGGCGAGGTGACCCGGCCCTCGATCCCCAGACCTGCGCCGATGCCGCGCGCCAGGGCGGTCTTGCCCGCACCGAGCGGGCCGTCGAGGATCACCAGGTCGCCCGGCGACAACACGGTGGCGAGTTCGGCGCCGAACGCCTCGGTGTCGGCGACCTCCGGTAACTCGCGGGTCCCGGTGCGGTCGGTGACCGGCGTCGGGCGGGTTCCGCCGGCGTGCGGCCTCTCCGGGCTCATGCCTTCGCCCGTCGCTTCCACCAGCGACGCCGGGGCGCAGGCAGCGCGACCCGGGCGCGGTCCACGAGATCGACGATCGCGTCGCTGACCAATCGGGGTTCCTCCATCTGGACCATGTGACCGGCTCCCTTGACCACCACGAGACGAGAATCCGGGCCGAGCTGGGAGTACATGCGCACCGAGTTCGGCAGCGGCGTCAGCCGGTCCTTGTCGCCGCACACGACGGTCGTGGGCACCTGCGCCAGCACCGGAAGCGCCGTCGACTCGTCGTGGATCTCCAAGGCGTGCAAGAAGTTCACGATGGTCTCGATCGGCGTGGACTGGATCATCTTCTCCACGGCGCTACCGAGCGCCGGACTGAAGAACGCCGGGCCGAAGCTGGCCGCGACGAGCACCGGTTCGAGGGCCTGGCGGGTCAGTCCGCGGCCGGCCTGGACCAGGCGCGGTGCGCGGCGGACGCTCAGGCGGAAGGCGTCGATCACCGGATTGCCCAATCCCTCACCGAGTCCCGCCTCGGTCAGGCCCCGCGAGGCGGTCGCGACCAGGCCGACCCCCGCAACCGGTCCGGTGGACGAGAACAGCGCCGGGTGCCGGCGCGCCAGACCCATCACCGTCATGCCGCCCATCGAATGCCCCACCACCACAACGGGTCCGCTGGTCACCGTCGAGCGGATCACCGCCGCGGCGTCGTCGGCGAGTTGCGCGATCGTGCAGGTCTCGGCCGGCGCGGGATCGCTCTCGCCGTGGCCGCGGTGATCGTAGAAGACGAAGCGGTAGTTGCGGTCGGCCCACTCGGCGGCAAGCTGTTCACATTGGAAGTGCCAGCTCGCCAACCGCAGGCTGAACCCGTGCACGAAGACGATGGTGAGCTCGGGATATGCGCCGTTCGGGACGTCACCGAGGTCGATGGTCCGGACCGCGAGATCGAGGCCGTCGTCGGTGGTCACGGTCCGTGCGTGCTCGTCGTACATCGTGGTGAGGTCGATGTCGGCGTGGGGATCCGACCTGCCGACGACGCTCTTGCGCGCCATGTTGCGCGCCGCGCCGATCGCCGCCAGGCCGCCCAGTGCCGCGACACCCGCCAACCCGGCCAGCAGCCCGACGCGTTCGGAATCGTCCACCACGCTCACCCCGCTCACTCGTCGGCCACCGCGTCACCGCGGGCCGGGCCCGCGTTCAGGTAGCGCCGGACCGCACGGTTGCCGACCTGGGAGACGATCTCGTAGTCGATGGTGCCGATGGCGTCGGCCCAGTCCTTGGCCGTGACGCCGCCGCGGGCGCCGGTGCCGAAGAGTTCGACCTCGTCGCCCTCCCGCACCCCGGCCCCGTCTGGTCCGAGGTCGACGACGAACTGGTCCATGCAGATGCGCCCGATGCCGTCGAACAGGCGATCGGCGATGCGCACCCGGATGCGGCCCGACAGCAGTCGCGGCACCCCGTCGGCGTAACCGGCCGGGACGATCGCGACGACGGTGTCGTGCGGTGTGATCCAGGTGTGACTGTAGGAGACGCCCTGCCCGGCAGCGACCTTCTTGACCAGGGCCACCCGCGCCGACAGCGTCATCGCCGGGATGAGCCCGAAGTCGCCGAGTTCGGGGACCGGGGTCCGGCCGTACAGTGCGATACCGGGGCGGACGAGGTCGCGCGCCAGGTCCGGACGGGTCAGTGCCGCAGGAGAGTTCGCGATGTGCATGATCTCGGGCGCCGCGCCGAGGCGGGCGAGGTCGGCGGCCGCGGCGTCGAGCCGGGCGGCCTGCTCGCTGTTGAGGGGATGGTCGGGTTCGTCGCCGCGGGCGAGGTGACACATCACCGCGCGGACGGTGACCGCTCCCTCGGCGTGCGCCTTCGCGAGCTTCTCGGCGAAGTCGTCCCATTCGTCGACGGCGACGCCGCTCCGGTTGAGGCCGGTGTCCACCTTGGCCGTCACGCTCGCCTCGACACCGGTGGCCCGGGCGGCGGCGACCACCGCGTCGAGCTGCGCGGCGGAAGACAGGGCGATCTCGATGCGATCGGTGACGGCACCCGAGAAGTCCGCCCCCGGTGTGTGCAGCCAGGCGGTGATCGGCGCGTCGATCCCGGCGGCGCGCAGTGCGCGCGCTCGGTGATGTGCGCGACGCCCAGCTCGGCGGCACCCGCGGCGATCGCGGCCTTCGCGACCGGCACGGCGCCGTGGCCGTAGGCGTCGGCTTTCACGACCGCCATCACGGCAGCGTTCGAAGCAGTACGCAACACATCGAGGTTGTGCGCGATGGCGCCGAGGTCGACGGTCGCGGTCAGGGCAGCGGAAGTCATCGCCGACCATTCTCCCAGATCGTCACCACCGATTTGTGCGCGGCGACCCGCGGAACGCCATGACCAGCCATTTCACCCGGCCGTGTATGAGTAATCACACCGATGCGGCCGTCGCGGGGACGCGGTTGGCTGAACGACAGATGCAGCTCACCTCTTCAGAAAGCGGCCATGTACGCCACCATGAATCCCGTGTCCGGTCACCCCGACCCCGGTTTCCCCGATGACTTCGTCCCCGTGGACCCGCTCGTGTACGGTCCCGCCGATCCCGCTCTCCCCGCCGGCCGCACCCCCGGCATGCGCGAATCGGTGACGGCCTGGGTGTCGAACGGCCTCGCCTGGGTCTCCCTGTTCACCAGCGCGGTCCTGTTCTTCGTCGCGATCCTCGAGGCGCTGGGTGAGAACGACGCGGACGGCTGGGTGTTCGCGGCGATGGTCCTGTACGTGGTGGGCGTCGTCGCGACCGTCGGCGCGGTGGTCGGGCTGCTCGTCTCGTTTGTCAGACGTCTCGGCGCCGACGAGCTGCACCGGGCGGGGCCGATCGTCGATCTGGTGCTGCTCTCGATCGTCACGCTGATCAGCGTGGCGGGGTCGGCGTCTCCGCTGCTGTTCTTCCTGTAGCGAACTCGCGGATCGCCGGGCGCAGCGCGGCGAGCAGCGCGGACGCACCGATGGGGGCTCCCCGGCTCGCCAGCAGCGCGGCGTGGGCGTGGACGCGAGCCGCCCAGGCACCCGCCTCCTGAGGTGACCGGCCGGCGGCGAGCAGCGAGCCGGCGATCCCGGCGAGCACGTCGCCGGCGCCCGCGGTCGCGGCCCAGGACGATCCGGCGTCGTTGCCGGCGACCCTTCCCGACGGATCGGCGACCAGCGTGATCCGGCCCTTCAACAACACCGTGACACCCCACCGGGCGGCGAGGTCGGCGACCGCGGACACCCGATCGGCTCCCACCTCGGACCCGGTCAACCGCGCGAACTCACCCGCATGCGGGGTCAGGAGCGTCGGTGCCGCGCGACCGGCGACGAGTCCGGGTTCGTTCGAGACGATGGTGAGCGCATCGGCATCGACGAGGACCGGTAGATCGGAGTCGAGAACGGTACGCAGCAGAGCCGTCGCGGCGGCGTCGGTACCCATGCCCGGGCCCACCACCCACGCCTGGACCCGGCCGGCGTCGGCGAGGTCCGGCGCGGCGACCACCTCGGGGAAGTGCGACACCACCTCGGCGTGCGCCGAACCGACGTACCGGGTCATACCCGAGGTCGCGGTGACCGCGGCCCCGGAGGCCAGGATCGCCGCACCCGGGTAGCGGTGTGAGCCGGCGATGACCCCGACCACGCCCTGGGTGTACTTGTCGTCCGCGGGACCCGGTACGGGCCAGTCGATCTCGGCGTCGGAGTACGAGATGAGCTGTCGCACAGCTGGTTCGACGGGATCGCCGATGCCGATGTCGATGACGACCACCCGGCCGCACCGCGATGCCGCGAGAAGGTGTGCGCGACGAGGGAAGCCGAAGGTGACGGTGACATCGGCACGGACCGACGGGGTGTGCACCTCGCCGGTGTCGGCGTCGACGCCGGACGGCAGATCGACTGCGACGACAATTGTCTCGGGATCGAGGCCGGCGAAGACCGCCGCGGCGGCGGGCCGCAACGGTCCCCGGCCACCGATGCCGACGACCCCGTCGATGACGGCGTCGAGCCCGGCGGGCAACGCGTCGTCGACACGACCGCCGGCCGCCCGGAACGCCCGCAGCCCGGCCGGGTGCGCCTTGTCGGCGGCGAGCAGCACAGCGTGAGCAGCCACTCCGCGACGGGCGAGTTCGGCGGCGGCGAAGAGGGCGTCACCACCGTTGTCGCCGGCGCCGACGACGACACCCACGGACCGGCCGTAACAACCGCCGGTCCGGTTCAGCTCGCCGACGACGGCCTGCGCGACCCCATGCGCGGCACGGCGCATCAGCGTCCCGTTGGCCAGCAGGTCTCCCGACGCCCGCTCGGCGTCGCGGACCTCGTCGGCGGTCAGGTACCGGGTCGGCATGGGTGCCGGTCTATTCGACGGTCACCGATTTGGCCAGGTTGCGCGGTTTGTCGACGTCGTAACCGCGGGCCTGGGCGACGCTCGCGGCGAACACCTGCAGCGGCACCGTGGAGACCAGCGGCTGCAGGAGCGTCGGCGTCTTCGGGATCGGGATGAATTCGTCGGCGACCGCGCGGGCGGCCGCGTCGTCGGCTTCGGCGATGACGATCGTGCGCGCACCGCGGGCCTGGATCTCGCGGATGTTGCTGACCATCTTCGAATGCAGCACCGCGCGACCCTCCGGGGACGGCATCACGGTGATGACCGGCAGGCCGTCCTCGATGAGAGCGATGGGGCCGTGCTTGAGTTCACCGGCGGCAAAGCCCTCGGCATGCATGTACGCGAGCTCCTTGAGCTTCAATGCACCTTCGAGTGCCACCGGGTAGCCGACGTGGCGACCGATGAACAGCACCGTGTTGTGGTGGGACAGCGACTGGGCGAGCTCGCGGACGGGCTCCATGGTCCCGAGAACCTCGGCGACCGAATCGGCCATGGCCTCGATGGCGGCGAACTCGCGGGCCACCTCGTCGGCGTACTTGGTGCCGCGCGCCTGTGCGAGAGCCAGACCGACCAGGTACGCCGCGACGATCTGCGCGAGGAAGCACTTGGTCGACGCGACGCCGATCTCCGGACCGGCGTGGGTGTAGAGCACCGCGTCGGATTCGCGCGGGATCTGCGCACCGTTGGTGTTGCAGATGGCCAGCACGCGGGCCTTCTGGTCCTTGGCGTGCCGGACGGCCTCGAGGGTGTCGGCGGTCTCGCCCGACTGGGAGATCGCCACGACCAGCGTCGACCGGTCGAGGACCGGGTCGCGGTAGCGGAACTCGCTGGCCAGCTCGATCTCGACCGGCAGCCGCGTCCAGTGCTCGATCGCGTACTTCGCCAGCAGACCGGCGTGGTACGCCGTGCCGCAGGCGACGACGAAGACCTTGTCGACGTCGCGCAGGTCGTCGTCGGTCAGCCGCTGCTCGTCGAGCACGATGCGCCCGTTCTGCAGGTGACCGAGCAGGGTGTCGGCGATCGCGCGCGGCTGCTCGGCGATCTCCTTCAGCATGAAGAAGTCGTAGCCGCCCTTCTCGGCCGCGGCGAGATCCCAGTCGATGTGGAACGGCTTGCCCGCGCGCTCGTTCCGGTCGAAGTCGGTGATCGTGTAGGTGTCGGCGGTGATGACGACGACCTCGTCCTGGCCCAGCTCGACGGCTTCGCGGGTGTGCTCGATGAACGCGGTCACGTCGGACCCGACGAACATCTCCCCCTGACCGACGCCCACCACGAGCGGGGTCGACCGGCGGGCGGCGACGATGGTGTCCGGATGGTCGGCGTGGGTGAACACGAGGGTGAACGCACCTTCGAGCCGCCGCAGCCCCGCGTAGGCACTCGCGACGAAGTCACCGGCGGTGGGACCGAAGGTGTAGTACTTCGAGACCAGGTGGACGGCGGTCTCGGTGTCGGTCTCCGACCCGAACTCGACGCCGTCCTGCTCCAGCTCGGCCCGCAGCTCGGCGTAGTTCTCGATGATGCCGTTGTGGACGACCGCGATCTTGCCGTCATCGCTGGCATGCGGATGCGCGTTGCGGTCGGTCGGCTTGCCGTGCGTGGCCCACCGCGTGTGGCCCATGCCCGTGGTCCCCGACAGCGACTCGCGGCCGACGGTCGCGATCTGCTTCTCCAGGTTCTCCATCCGGAGGGCCTTTTTCTGGATCGCGGTGTTACCGGCGCCGTCGAGGATGGCGACGCCGGCCGAGTCGTACCCGCGGTACTCCATCCGTCGCAAAGCCTCGACGACGATGTCCAGGGCATCGCGCCGCCCCACGTATCCGACGATTCCACACATAGCTAGTCAGCGTACCTGCGTGCTGACGGAACGACGCGCCCGCGCGGGGGAACGACGCGCCCGCGCGCTGACGAACGACGTGCCACCGTGCGGGGCGTCACTCCAGGGTCTTGGGGACCACGACATTCGGTGCCGCGGCGGGTACCGGAGACGCTGCTCGACGACGCTTGCGTTCCTTGGCGCCGAGCAGTTTGGCGATGCGGTCCTGCACCTCCGGCGGGTCGTCGAGGTCGACGGCCGGCACCTTGCCGAGAACGGTGTCGGGGTCGGAGAACGCCTGGTACTCGGCGTCCTGCGTGAGCGTGTGCAGCAGGAAACCGGTGGTCAGAGCACGCACGGCGGTGTGCGTCTTCTTGTCTGCGCCGTTGCTCCCCCACAGCGCACCGATCGTCCGGTGCTCGACGAGGCCGCGCGACGTCGCGCCGGGCGGCGTGCGCAGCACCACACGACGCTCGTCGTCCGAGGTGTGGTCGGCGCCGTAGGCCTGGGCGAGCGGGAGTGCGTTGCCGTCGATCGTGTCGAGTTCGCCGATCGCGGAGACGATGAGACCGGGTGCGCTGACGCTACGTGCGGCGGGCAGGAGTCCGGCGGTGGTCGGCGCCGGGAACAGCGCGGCCACTCCTCGGACCTCCGGCTGCGGCTGACCGTGCAGGATGCCCTCCGACGCGGCGATGACCGCCGCCGACGCCCCGAACCCGTGACCGGCGAAACCCACCTTGGCCGGGTCGACGGTGATCTCACCGAAGCCCAGCCGGACCCGCGTCACGATCGACAGCGCCGAGCGCAGCTGAGCGGCCATCGCATCGTCGGAGACCAGTACGCCCCGCTGACCGGCCGGGATCGCCACCACGATGCCCCACGAGGCCAGGTGGTGGCACAGGTCGCGGTAGCGGCTCGGCGAGGACA
This sequence comes from Gordonia sp. CNJ-863, assembly GCF_001942325.1. Lineage (NCBI taxonomy): Bacteria > Bacillati > Actinomycetota > Actinomycetes > Mycobacteriales > Gordoniaceae > Gordonia > Gordonia sp. CNJ-863. The sequence continues at coordinate 265,066 of NZ_MKKG01000011.1, read as the reverse complement.
GCCAGCCGTGGCCGAAGGCGATGGCGGGCAGTCGTTCCCCGCTCGCGGGGGTGAACACCTCACCGCGTGTACCGACGATCCCGAGATCGCCGCGCAGGACTCGGTGCGGCCCCCGACGGCCGAGCGCGGCCATCAGCTTCGCGGGCGGCTGCGATGGTTTCGAACGCTTCTTGCCTGGCACAGCAGACAGCCTATGCGTTCGGTGGCGGCAGATGCGGACTGGCGTCGGCCATGTCGGCGGGCAGCATGATGCCGGGCAGCGCATCGGCGGCGTCGGCCTCGTGCTCGAGTTGGGCACGCAGCCGGTCGGTCTCCGATTGCGCGGCGGTGCGCCGGTGTTCGGTCATCGCGAGGTCGAGATCCCGCTGAGCAGCGGAGAAACGGTGCGAGGCGTCGGCGACCTCGGCGGTGGCCGAGCGCGCGAGCGCCTCGATCTGGTCGGCGAGGCTCACTGGTCACCTGCCAGGGCCAGGTCACCCGCGGACCGCTCGGGCGTCGCGGCGGTGTCGGGATCGGTCGATGGGGTGCTGCCGCCGCGGGTGTCGGCGATGACGTGGGTCGGGGTCGGCGTTCCCCCGCCGGGACCGGCCGCCGGCCTCCCCTCGACGGCACCGGCTGCTTCGGCTCCGGGGACGCTCTGCGCGACTTCGGTTTCCACGGCCGGCGAACCGCTCAGCCGGAACGGGATGTCTTGCTGCTCCTGTTCCTCCTGCTGCTCCCCGGACTCCGGCGCCGCCAGTACCGTCTCGGTCGGCACGGCAGGCGGCTCGGCCGGAACCGGTTGCGGACGGGCCGACTCGACCGGATAGGGGTCGTCGTCGATCCCGTCGAGGGACCGGTTGAGGATGTCGAGGATCCCGGCGATCCCGCGCAGCGTTGCGTCGACCGAGGTGGTGAACAGCTCGACACGCGACCGGATGTCCTCGACCGCGACGTCGAGCGGGACAAGCCCGGTCAACACGGCCTGAGGTAGCTCGGCCGGCGGTGTTCCCGCGGCGCTCGGCGCCGACAGCCGGGCGATCGCGAGGTAGAAGGTGCGGAGCAACCGGTCGATCCCCGATGCGGCCGCGGAGGTGGCGTCGGTGACGGTGTGCAGAAGGTAGAGGTCGGATTCCGCGCGCCGCTGATGGTCGACGACCGCGCCGATCGCGAGTGACGCGGACCTGCCGTGCCAGCCGTCGAGCCGAACCCGCTGTTCGGGCAGGTGATGCAGCTGTTCGGCGACGGCTCGGTGGGCTGAGACCAGAACCTGGCTGTCCGCCGACAGCGCGGTGATGTCGAAGTCGTCCACCGCTCGGAGGCCGGCACGGACCGAGGCGTCGTCGGGGACGGGTACGCCCATCAGCCGCCCGGCCGCGAGCAGCCCGGTCAGCGCCGCGGCGCCGTCCTGCGCGTCCGTCCGCAACGCGGTCAGGGAATCCTGGCCCCTCCTCATTGCGCGGCCACCCCGGAACCCGGTGTCGGACGCGCGATCTCGCTCGCGGCCCGCGCGTCACCGTCGGCCATGGCGATCGCGGAGTCGCGCAGGTTCTGCGCGAGCACGGCCGCGGCCTGCGACTGCGTCCGGAGGCGGGCGGACAGCGTGGCGCTCATCTCGGCGTAGGTCGCGGCGGACGGCCCCAGCGACGACGCCGCGCCGGGGCCGGCATCGGTGCGCGCCCACCGGCCGAAGTCGTGCGCGGCGAGGTCGTCGGCGACGGCGTTGAGGACCAACGACGAACGCCGGTAGTAGACCGAGACCGCGGACACCTGCTCGACGTCCATCGCGATCCGGTTCGGCTCGACGCCGCCCATCTGCTCACCCCCGTTCATCCCCTGCCCCCGATCCTCCCGGTCGCGGACGATGCCTGATCGTACCCATCCGGAGTGCCGTCGTCCCGGCCCGGCGACCTGCCAACTTGGACGCGCACGAGCCGATCTCGGTTCCATCCTTCCGGTAACCGGGATCGGCGTCCTTGGGATTTCCGACAACGACCCGGTCGGCGACACCTTCCCGTCGTCACATTCTTCACCGAGAGTGACACCGACCACACCGTCGGTGAAAGGACCATGCAATGAGTACGTCGGACGTCAACTTCGGACTCTGGTACGACTTCCGCAATCCGCCCGGGAACTCGCGCGGTTTCGGCGACTTCTACCGCGCAACACTCGACCAGATCACCTGGGCGGAGTCGATCGGGATCGACTCGGTCTGGCTGACCGAGCACCACTTCATGGAGGACGGTTACACGCCGTCGCCGTTCCTGCTCGCCTCCGCGATCGGCGATCGGACGACGACGATGAAGATCGGCACCAACCTCGTCGTGTCGCCGTTGCACAACCCCATCCGCCTCGCCGAGGACTCGGCCACGCTGTCCCTGCTGACCGGGGGACGATTCTCGCTCGGTGTCGGGCAGGGATACTGGGAACCGGAGTTCGAGGCTTTCGGACGGCGCCTGATCAACCGGCCGAGCCTGCTCGAGGAAGGCGTGGAGATCGTGCGTCGCTGCTGGTCCGGATCGGCCGAACCGTTCGACGGCAAACGCCTGCGCAAGCCCGCCCTGCCCGTCACTCCCACCCCGGAGACGACGCCCGACCTCCTGGTCGGTGCAATGGCCGACCCGGCCATCGAACGGGCCGCCCGCATCGGCGACGGCTTCCTCAGCACCCAGAACGCGCACCACGCTTCGTACCTGGACGCGCTCGAACGACTCGGCCGGTCCCGTGACGAGGGCCGGATCTTCGCCGGGCAGTGGACGATCATCGCCGACGATCCCGAACGGGAATGGTCGCGTATCGGCACCCACGCGCTCTACCAGATCAACAAGTACATCGAGATGGGCGCGTTCGGTCCCATCCCGCAGTTCACCGACCCCGGCCAGCTCGTCGACGCCGGCTCGTTCACCCTCTGGGAGCCGGCCACCGCCGTCGACGAGCTCACCGCGTTGCTGACCGCCACCCCGCAGATCGAGGACGTGCACTTCTGGGCGCAGCTGCCCGGTGAGTCCATCGACAGCGGCAGCGCTCGCATCGAGCTCCTCGCCGGCAAGGTCGTTCCGGAGGTCCGGGCCCGTCTGGCCGCGCGATCGTCCGTGGAGGTCCCTGCATGAACCACGGTCCGTCGGCCCACCCGCTGCTGATCACCGACTTCCTGTACCGGGCACGAGACATGTTCGCCGACAAGGAGATCGTCGATCACGTCGACGGCGCCGAGGTCCTCCGGTACACGTACCGGGACTATGCCGACCGGGTCCTGCGGCTCGCGTCGGCCCTCGTCGCGAGCGGCATCCGGCCGGGCGACCGGGTCGGCACGCTGGCCTGGAACCATCGGCGGCACCTGGAGCTGTACCTCGCGGTGCCGCTCGCCGGAGCGGTGCTGCACACGATCAACATCCGGCTCTCCCCCGACGAGATCGCCTACATCGTCGACCACGCCGACGATGCGATGATCTTCGCCGATCCCTCGCTGGATCACCTGCTGTCCACCGCCCGCGAACGCCGTCCGGGCATGCCGGTGATCCCGATCGACACCGACGACCAGGGCGCGCCGACGGGAACGACTCTCGACTCGATGGTCGCCTCGGCGGAAGCGATCGCGGCACCGGTCGCCCGCGCGGACGACGATCTGGCCGTCCTCTGCTACACGTCGGGTACGACGGGAGCGCCGAAGGGCGTTGGATATTCCCACAAGTCCCTGTACCTGCACACCATGGCGGCCTGCCTGGCCGACGGGCACGCGATCTCCGAACGCGACCGCGCCCTGCTGGTGGTCCCGATGTTCCACGCCAACGCGTGGGGAGTCCCGTTCGCGGCCTTGATGTCCGGGGCGTCGCAGATCCTGCCCGGACCACATCCCACACCCGCGCAGATCGCCGGCATCATCGCCGCCGAGCGGGTGACCTACACCGGGATGGTGCCGACGGTGGCGGTGGACCTGCTCGCCCACGCCCAGACCGCGGGTACCGACCTGAGCAGTCTCCGCGCGCTGGTCCTGGGCGGTTCGACGCCGACCCTCGGCCTGATCCGCGACCTCGAGGCACTCGGCATCCCGGTGTTCCAGGGCTGGGGCATGACCGAGATCTCGCCGATGGCGACGTTCTCCCGTCCCCCGGCATCCACCGACGACGACCCGGAACGCCGCTGGGCGTACATCCGGAAACAGGGGCGGCTCCTGCCGGGTCTGCAGTGGAAACTCGTCGACGAGGACGGCCGGGTCATGCCCCACGACGGGATCAGTCGCGGCGAGATCCTGATCCGTGGCCCGTGGGTCGCCACCGGCTACTACCGTGCCGATCATCCGGACAAGTTCGACGACGGCTGGTTGCGCACAGGCGACATCGGCGTCGTCGACGAACACGGTTACCTGACGATCGTCGACCGCACCAAGGACCTCATCAAGTCCGGTGGCGAGTGGATCAGCTCTGTCGCGCTGGAGGAGGCGCTGATCGAACACCCCGCCGTCCATCAGGCAGCGGTGGTCTCCGTTCCGCATCCGCGCTGGCAGGAGCGTCCTGTCGCGTACGTCGTCGGCGACGAGGGCCTCGACGTGGAGGCGGTGAAGGCCGAGCTCGCCGACCGCGTCCCGCGCTGGTGGGTGCCCGAATTGATCGTCGCCGTCGATGCCCTCCCGCGGACCAGCGTCGGAAAACTCGACAAACGGCGACTCCGCGAGCAGGCGGCCGGTACACCCGACTTGTGGGAACCCACAACCGCCGCGGATTCTCCCGTTCCCGTGACGCACGCCGATTCCTAACGTCGACAGTGTGAAGTTCAGCCTGTTCTACGTGTTGGAGAGTCCGGACCGGGACTTTCGGCGGGCCTACGAGGAGATGCTCTCGCAGGTCGAGATCGCCGAGCGTCTCGGCTTCGACGGGGTCTGGCTCGCCGAACACCACGGCAGCGCCTACGGTTCGATGCCGTCGCCGCAGGTCGCGGCGGCGGCCATCGCGGCCCGCACCTCCCGGATGCGCATCGGTATCGCGGTCAGCAATCTGACGCTCGCCTGGCCGGTCCGGATCGCCGAGGACTTCGCGATGGTCGACGTGATCTCCGGCGGCCGGCTCGACTTCGGTGTCGGACGCGGCTACCAGCCCCACGAGTTCCGTGCGATGGGTGTCGCCGACAAGCAGGACGTCAGCCGTGAGGTCTTCGACGAGGCGTTCCAGATCGTCACCGGACTGTGGACCAAAGCGGTTGGCGAGCCGTACACGTTCCACGGCAGGCACTTCCACATCGACAGCGTGGACTGCCGGCCGGCACCACTCCAGCAGCCGACGCCTCCGATCTATGTGGCGTCGATCAGTCCCGAGACGTTCGACCTGGTCGCCGACCACGGACACAACATGCTCGTGACGCCGACGCTGATGACCCTGCCCGAGCTCAACGGCTTCGTCGTCGACGCCAAGCGCACGCTGATGCACCGCGGCCGCGATCCCCTCTCCCTCGACTTCCCGATGAACTGGCAGATCCATCTCGCCGAGGACGACGAGCAGGCCGTCCGCCGGGCCCGGCCGAGTCTCGAGTGGTACTTCGACAACGTCATGTCCGCCGTGCCGCAGGGTGCCGCGACCCCGGCGGGCTACGAGCGCTACGCGGCCTTGGCGGAGGCCGCGGCCGAGGGCGCGATGTCGCTGACCGGCCTGCGCGAGGGCGGCATCTGTTACGTCGGCGACCCCGACGGACTCATCCGCGAGATCGAGATCCTGCGCGAGGAAACGGGTCTCGACCATCTCATCTGCTGGATGCGGTTCGGCGGGATGCCCCACGACGACGTCGTGCGGTCGATGGAGCTCCTCGCCGAGCACGTCATCCCACGTTTCGCCGACGCCCCACCACTCGTCCCCCGTGCCCTTCGGCACGAGGAACCCACCCAGACCGACAAATATTTCGAAATCGAGTTCGACGATGAAGGAGAAGTCCATGAGCTATCTCGCGGTTGAGAACGATCGCCGGATCTACTTCGAGCACCACCGCGGGGACGCGCGTCCCATCGTGCTGATCCACGGCTGGGGCGCCAACACCCGCTGCTGGGACACCACCGCCCCCGCGCTCAAGGCCGCGGGTCACGAGGTCGTGCTCGTCGATCTGCGCGCATGTGGCCGCTCCGACAAGGACTTCGAAGACGTCTCGATCGCGGCCCTGGCCGAAGACGTGGTCAAGGTGGTCGAGCATCTCGGCCTGACCTCTCCCGTCATCAACGGTTGGTCTCTCGGCGGAGCCGTCGCCACGGCCGCCGCGGCGTCCCTCGGCTCGCGTGCCGGCGGCCTGGTCCTGACCGGTGGCGCGTCGCCGCGCTACACCGCGACCGACGACTGGCCCTATGGCGGCTCTTCCGAAGACGTCGAGGGAGTCCTCGCCGGTGCCGCCGCCAACCGCGCCGACACCTTCCGCGGCGTGGCCGGCGCGGTGTGCGCGACTCCCCCGAGTTCGGATGTCCTGGACTGGATCTGGGGGATGTTCCTGAAGATGGGCCCGGCCGGGGACGACTCGCTGCGCGACCTCGCCCGTACCGACCTGCGCAAGGAGCTTGGCGGGCTCGACATCCCGATCCTGCTCCTGCACGGCCGGGACGACGCCTTCGTCCCGTTCGCCGGGGCCGAGGCCGTCCTCGAACTCAACTCCCGTGCTCGTCTCGTCCCGTTCGACGCCTGCGGTCATGCCCCGTTCCTCGAGGACCGGGACCGCTACCTCGCCGAACTGACCGGTTTCCTGAAGTCATGAGCACCCAACCCCGGGTTTGGATCGTCACCGGCGGGTCGCGCGGCATCGGCCGGGCCGTCGTCGAGACCCTCACGGCCCGAGGCGATTCCGTCGTTTCCCTGGCGCGCGGCGTGGCGACCACGCCGTTCACCAGGCCGACACAGGTCCTGGAGCTGAAGACCGACATCACCGACTCCTCGTCGGTGGCCCGCGCACTGGCCACCGTCAAGGAGGAGTACGGCGGCGCCCACGGCCTGATCAACGTCGCCGGCGTGCACCGCGGTGGACGGGTCGACGATCTGAGTCGCGAGGACTGGGATCTTGTGCTGACCACCAATCTCACCGGCGCCTTCGAGATGTGCAAGGCCACGGTCCCGATCCTCGAACCGGGTTCGTCGATCGTGAATGTCGGTGCGGTGGTCGGCTTTCGGGGATTCCCGGGCGACGTCGCCTACGGCTCGGCGAAGGCCGGTCTCAGCGGTCTGACGCAGGTCCTCGCCGCGGAACTCGCCCCGCGCGACATCCGGGTCAACCTGGTCATCCCCGGTTTTGTGGATACCGACATGACCTCCGGACTCAGCGACCGGGCTCGGGCACGCATCGTCTCGTCCATCCCCGCCGGGCGGACCGGCCGGCCGGAGGAGATCGCGCAGGTCATCGTCGATGTCGCACTGTCCACCTACATGTACGGCGCGATCGTGCCCGTCGACGGTGGACTGATGAACACCTTCAGCGGCGGCGGCCGGTGACGTGGGGCCGGGCCGCCTCGGCCCGGTTGTGACAACCCACAAGAGGCGCGAAACACGAGGGTGACTCACGCCACACCAACCCATAACGTCGTTGTTGCACACAGTTTCTCGCCTTCCTCGGAGGGTGACGGTCAGAAGGAGGCCAATCGGTGTCAACCAGTACAGCGAGCGTCAGCACGGAGCAGCAGAACAAGGCTCTGGTCGCGGAGTTCATGGAGGTGTTCTCCCGCGGCGACGTGGACGCCATCCTGTCCTTCCTGGCGCCGACGGCCACCTGGTGGGTGGGCGGAGAGATCGACGGTATCTCCGGAACCAAGAACAAAGAGGAATTCGGCGCAATGCTGGCCGGCCTCTCCGCCACCACCAAGACCGGCGCCATCGCGCTCACCCCGCTCGCCTTCACCGCCGAGGGAGAACGCGTGGCGGTCGAGACCGAGTCGTACTCGGAGATGAACAACGGCAAGGTCTACAACAACCTCTACCACTTCGTCTTCGTGGTCCGCGACGGAAAGATCCACGAGGTCAAGGAGTTCCTGGACACCGAGCACACCCGCGCGGTCTTCCTCGGCTGAGAACTCCTCCTCGGAGTTCCCAACACCCCCGTCCCCTGATTCTCCAATCCCCTCAATCTCCAACCCAACTGAACCAAGGAGTCAATGCAATGGATGTCGGCGTACTTCTCGTCTTCCAGAACTACCACGAGAACGTGAGCGACGAAGAGGTCTTCCTGCGCGACCTCGAGCTCGGCGTACTGGCCGAGAAGGCCGGTTTCGACTCGGTCTGGTCGGCGGAGCACCACTTCGACGACTACTCGATGTGCCCGGACAACTTCGCGATCCTGTCCTACCTCGCCGGCCGCACCTCGAAGGTCAAGCTCGGCATCGGCGCTACCATCCTGCCGTGGAACGATCCGCTGCGCGTCGTGGAGAAGGCCATCATGCTGGACCAGATGTCCGGTGGCCGTGTGCTTCTCGGCATGGGCCGCGGCCTGGCGAAGATGGAGTACGAGGCCTTCGGCATCCCGATGGACGAGGCCCGCCCGCGCTTCAACGAAGCCGCCGAGATGGTGCTGCGCGGCCTCCGCACGGGCGTCGTGTCCGGCGACGGCCCGATGTACCCGCAGAAGGAGATCGCGCTGCGACCGGCCCCGAACCCGAACACCTCATGGGACGGTCGGCTTTTCGCCGCGGCGATGTCGCCCGACTCGGTTCCGGTGGTCGCCGACCTCGGCGTCCAGATGATGACCTTCATGCAGTTCCCGTTCGAGCAGCACGCCGAGGCCATCAACGGCTGGAAGCAGATGTTCCGCGACGCCCAGGGCGTCGAGCCCGGCCCGCCGGTCATCCAGGACTTCGTCATCTGTCACGAGGACGAAGAGGAAGCCCGCCGACTGGCCTACGAGCACATCAACCGCTACTTCCTGTCGGTCATCAAGCACTACGACTTCGCCGGCAAGCACTGGCGTGAGACCAAGGGCTACGAGACCTACCAGGCGGGTGCGGACATGATCCGCGAGGCCGGCATGGAGGCCGCGGCCGATGCCTACGTCGAGGCGAACATCTACGGCACGCCCGAACAGTGTGTCGAGAAGTACGCCTACCGCCACGAGCTCATCGGCGACTTCCTCCCCAACGCGGCCTTCGCCTTCGGCGGTCTGCCCTTCGACGAGGCCGAGAAGAGCCTGAAGCTCTTCGGCGAGAAGGTCGTCCCCGAGGTCCACAAGATGAAGGCCAAGGCGCCCGCGGCGGTCTGATCCGCCGAACGACATCGCTGCGGCGCCGGCCCCTTCCCCGGCGCCGCAGCGACTCCAACCCCCAGATCATGCAGGAGGATCGGTGAACGAAACCGTTCTCGACCAGGTGGCCCTCGAGTTCCGTGAGGTCATGGCCAAGGTCTGCACGCCCGTCGCGGTCATCACGGCCTTCGACGACCAGCGACCGCACGGCACCACGGTCAGCGCGTTCACGTCGCTGTCGATGGGACCGCCGATGATCCTGGTCTCCCTCGACCGCGGCTCCGACCTCCTCGCGATCATCCGCCGCACCGGACGATTCGGTGTGAACGTGCTCGCCCACGATCAGGCCGACGTCGCGATGCGGTTCGCCCGCAAGGGCGCCGACAAGTTCGACGGGGTCGACTGGTCGGACTCCGCGCAGCTCCCCCGCCTCGACGGTGCCGCAGGCTGGCTGGGCTGCACCACCGCATCCCTGGTCGACGGCGGCGATCATGTTGTCGCACTGGGCAACATCGTCGAGACCGGCGTCACCTCCACCGCACCCCTCACCTACCACGACCGGGTGTTCGGCACCCACCGAGCATTCGAGGTCGCCCGATGAACACGACGCCCCTCCCCCAGGATCCCGACGCCCCGACGCCCATCGCGACGGAGGCGTGACCCAGGCCGTCGCCCGCGCGGTCGCGGCCGTTGCCGCAGGCGGTTTCGTCGTCGTGGTCGACGACGACGACCGCGAGAACGAGGGCGACCTCATCTGCTCGGCGTCGTCGATCACCGACGAACAGATGGCGTTCCTGATCCGCCACACCACCGGCATCATCTGTGCCCCCATGACCGCCGACCGAGCCCGCCGGCTCGAGCTGCCGCAGATGGTCGAGGACAACCGGGACGCGCACGGCACCGCCTTCACCGTCACCGTGGACCACAAGGACGCCGGCACCGGGGTCTCCGCGCACGACCGAGCCCTGACCGTCCGGGCCCTCGCCTCCGACGGCACCGCGGCCGGCGAACTGCGTCGCCCCGGACACGTCTTCCCGCTGCAGGCGCGTGACGGCGGGGTCCTCACCCGCGCCGGTCACACCGAGGCCGCCGTCGACCTGGTCACCCTGGCCGGTGCCGGCGAGGTCGGGGTCATCGGTGAGATCATCGCCGACGACGGGTCGATGCGGCGTGGCGACGACCTCCTCGCGTTCGCCGAACATCACGGACTGCCCGTGCTGCGGATCGCCGACCTCGTGGCCCACCGGACCGCCGCCGGTTCGTTCGTCCACCAGATGGCCACCGCCGCGATGCCGACCCTGTTCGGCGACTTCCGCGCGGTCGCCTACCGCTCGGACATCGACGACACCGAACACCTCGCCCTCGTCATGGGCGACGTGGCCGCCGCCGGGGCCACCGCCGAGGGCGCCCTGGTCCGCGTGCACAGCGAATGCCTGACCGGCGACATCGTCGGGTCGCTGCGCTGCGACTGCGGAGCGCAACTCGAGCAGGCGCTGTCGGCCATCGCGGCGGAGGGCTGCGGAGCGGTCGTCTACCTGCGCGGACACGAGGGCCGCGGGATCGGACTCGGTCACAAGATCCGCGCCTATGCACTCCAGGAGCAGGGCCTCGACACCGTCGACGCCAACACCGCACTCGGACTCCCGGTGGATTCGCGCACCTACGGCACCGGCGCCGCGATCCTGAAAGACCTGGGCATCCGCCGCGTCCGCCTGATCACCAACAACCCCGCGAAGTACGGCGGACTCGGTGGCCACGACCTCGACATCGTCGGGCGCGTCGGCCTGCCGACCGTCTCCACCCCCCACAACGTCCGGTACCTCCGCACCAAGAAGGAGCGGATGGGCCACGTGCTGTCGGGCGACACCGTCGTGCGAGAGGCGCCGACCGGGACGACAGGTGCATGAATCACCTCACACGACATTGCTACTGTGAGGTTCATCATGATCTGTCGGTGAGGAGGCCGTGCCGATGACATCCATCGCGGAGCGAGGAGTCGATACCGGTCTCGACTCCGAGGGCGGGTCGGCACGTGCCACCGGCCGCGAACGCGATGTCATCGCGGCCTTCGCCGAGATCACCACCGAGGCCATCACCGACACCAAGCTCGAGGATCTCCTCAGCCTGGTGGGCCAGAAGCTCTGCGCACTCCTCGGCGTCACCCGCTGCTCGGTGTACCTGCGGCACGCCAACGGCAGCTATCGCGGTGCGGCGGGCTTCTGCGAGGACGCCGGCGACATCACCGAGGCCGTGAAGAGGCAGATCTCCGGCTTCGACGGCGACCTCTTCAGCCAGGAGGTCATCAACACCCGCGCGCCCGTCGTCATCGCCGACGCCCTCAACGACCCGCGTCCCCACCGCCGGACGATGACGCACTGGGACGTCCGCGCGATGCTCGGCGTCCCGCTCACCTTCGACGGCGCGGTGATCGGGCTGATCTTCGTCGACAGCCGCGGCCGCGAACACGAGTTCACCCCCGAGGACATCGAGGTGGCCGAACTGTTCGCCCGCCTCTCTGCCCTGTTCATCAGCCAGGCGATGCTCAACACCCGCCTGCGTGGTCAGGCCGCCGAGATCGCGCGCAACAACGCCACCCTGGCCTACCTCGCCGACGTCCACCACCGCCTGACCAGCGCGGTGCTCGAGGGCGCCAACATCCACCGCGTCGTCGAACTCCTGTCGGAGCTGTCGGCCAAGCCTGTGGTTCTCTACAACAACTCGTTCGACGTGCTCGCCTGGGCCGCGCCGGAGGCGCTCAAGCTGACCGCTCCCCCGGTGATGAGCGAGAAGGTGCGGGCCACCACCTCGGTGCGCCAGGCTCTCGCCGAACTGTCCGTCAGTACCCCGTCGGCGATCGTCCCCGCGCAGCTCGCGGTCGGGCTCGGTCGCCGGCATCTCATGTGCCGCCTGGTGATCGAGGGCAGGCAGACCGGTTTCCTCGGCATCGTCGAGGTGGGCCGCAGCCTCGAGGCCCTCGACGCGAACATCGCCGAACGCGGCGCGACCGTCCTGGCGCTGCAGATGCTCTCCGAGCGCCGGCAGATCGAGACCGAGGGTCAGGCGCGCGACGACTATCTGTCGGACCTGCTGCGCAACAGCCGCGACAAGGAACACCTGGTCCGGCGTGGCCCGCAGTTCGGCATCGACCTCACCAATCCCCATGTCCTGGTTCGGTTCACCGTGGACGACGCGACCGACCGGCTGACGGCGTCGGCGATCCAGTCGCTGGTCACCCGTACCTTCGCCTCGGTCATGTCCATCTCGCCGCCGCCGGCCGTCCGGCTGCCCGGGGCGGTCATCGTGATGGTCCGCCTGGAGTCCGACGACCTCGACGAGGTCGGGAGCGTCCGCGACCACGTGTCGACGATCCGCGAGCGGCTCTCCGGTGACCTCTCTCTCGGCGCGACCCTCATCTCCGGGATCTGCCGTACCCCCGCCGACTATCCGCACGCCCATCGCGACCTTCGCGAGATGGGTTCGGTGGCAAAGTCGTTCGGTTGGAACGAGCGGGTGATGACGCTCGACGAGCTCGGCCTGTTCCGGGTGATCGTGTCCAGCGGTCACGTCAAGGAGGCCCTGCACTTCGCACACTCCTTCGTCGCACCCGTCCGACAACACGACGACGGCACGCTCCTCGCCACGTGGCGGGCCTTCGTGGCCGCCGACGGCAAGGTCCAGGCCACCGCGACGGCACTCGACGTTCACGAGAACACCATCCGGTACCGCCTCGGACGGATCAAGGAGATCGCACGACGCGATCCGACGTCGCTGGACTGCCTGCTGTCGGCGAAGATGGCCTTCCAGGTCCTCGACCTCGCAGGTCAGTGACCTGCGACGACACCCATTGGAGATTCCTCCAACGGGCTCGCAGGACGACGGTTCTCCCCGGGGCGGACACGCCATAGGTTCATCTCATGGCCCGCAGCACGATCCCCGACCGCCCCGCCCCCGATCAGATCCGGGTCGACACCGAGGAGATCCCGGTGGACACCGCGGCACTCGCGGTGTGGATGGACGACGAGGGCCTGCCCGGTGGGGACGGCATCGACCTCCGGCCGCTGCACGGCGGCACCCAGAACATCATGGTGATCGTCAGCCGCGGCGGACGGGACTACGTGCTCCGGCGCGGTCCCCGACACCTGCGCCCGCAATCGAACGCCGCGATCGCACGCGAGATGACGCTGCTGTCCGCGCTGAGCTCCACCGACGTCGCACACCCCCGGTTCGTCGCCGGCACCACCGACACCGACGTTCTGGGGGCCACCTTCTTCCTGATGGAGCCCGTGCAGGGGTTCAACGCGGCCGACAGCCTGCCGGCCGCCTACGCCGCGACCGCCGAGGGACGCGAGGCGATGGGTTACGCCCTCGTCGACGCGCTCGCCGGGCTGGCGGCCGTCGACCACTCCGCCATCGGCCTCGACGACTTCGGCAAACCGGACGGCTTCCTCGAACGGCAGGTGCCGCGGTGGCTCGCCGAACACGAACGGTACGCCGCCACACCGGGATACCCGGGCGGGACGTTCCCCGACCTCGACCGGATCGCCGGCTGGCTCGACGACCACCGCCCCGCTGATTTCCGGCCCGGTCTGCTGCACGGCGACTACCACGTGGCCAACGTCCTCTACGATCACCGCACCCCCGACGTCGCGGCCATCGTCGACTGGGAGATGGCGACGGTCGGCGACCCACTGCTCGATCTCGGTGTGCTGCTGGCCATCTGGCCCGATGACCCGCGGCAGCCGGACCTCTACGAGAGCGCGCTCGGCCAGGCCGGCGATCTACCGAACCGATCCGCGGTCATCGCCCGCTATGCCGAGCGCTCCGAGAGGAACCTCGACGCGCTCGACTGGTACACCGTTCTCGCGAGTTTCAAGCTCGGCATCATCCTCGAGGGCACCTATGCCCGCTCCTGCGACGGCAAGGCACCCCGCAAGGTCGGCGAGCGACTGCATCGCTACGCCGACGGCCTCTTCGTGCGCGCCCGCGAGATCATCGCCGGCTCCTGACACAGCCCCTCCCCCGGATCGGACCACGATCCCCTTCTCGTCAGACCCCCACAGAAACGGAGCACACCACCATGGCCTGGGATTTCTCCACGGAACCCGACTTCCAGAAGAAGCTCGACTGGATGAAGGACTTCGTCCGCACCGAGGTCTTCCCGCTCGAGACCCTCGACCTCGACTGGGACCAGCTGCGCAAGGCGATCGCCCCGCTGCAGGAAGAGGTCAAGGCCAACGACCTGTGGGCCGCCCACCTCGATCCCGAACTCGGCGGACAGGGATACGGCCAGGTGAAGCTCGGCCTGATGCAGGAGATCCTGGGTTCCACCCCGTACGGACCGCTCGTGTTCGGTTGCCAGGCACCGGATTCCGGAAACTGCGAGATCCTCGCCGCGGTCGGCACCGACGAGCAGAGGAAGCGGTGGCTCGAGCCGCTGCTCGCCGGCGAGTACTACTCGTCGTTCGCGCTGACCGAACCCGACAACGCCGGCGCCGATCCCACCAACCTCACGACCACCGCGGTCCGGGACGGGGACGAGTGGGTTCTCAACGGCCACAAGTGGTTCATCAGCAACGCGGCCACCGCCGACTTCATGATCGTCGTCGCTGTCACCGATCCCGACGCCGAACGCCACCGTCGCACATCGCAGTTCATCATCCCCATCGACGCCCCGGGTCTCGACGTGGTCCGCGACATCGGTTCGGTCGAGAACCCCCGCCCGCGCCCGTACACCTACGGCTCGCACTGCGAGGTCGTGTTGCGCGATGTCCGGGTCGACGACTCGGCACTGCTGGGCAACCGGGGCGACGGCTTCCTGATCGCGCAGAAGCGCCTGGGCCCCGGCCGAATTCACCACTGCATGCGCTGGATCGGCCAGGCGAGCCGCGCCTTCGACATGATGTGCGAACGCGCCACCTACCGGTACGCCCACGGATCGGTCCTCGCCGACAAGCAGACGGTCCGCAACTTCATCGCCGACTCCGCGGCCGAGATCCAGGCCCTGCGACTCATGACTCTGCACGCGGCCTGGCGCATCGACGAGGAGGGCACGGCGGCCGCCCGCAAGGACATCGCGCTCATCAAGTTCTTCGGCGCCAAGATCCTGCACGACGTCATCGACCGCGCGCTCCAGGTGCACGGCTCACTCGGGTACAGCGCGGACCTGCCGCTGGAGTCGATGTACCGGGCCGCCCGCGCCGCCCGCCTCTACGACGGCCCCGACGAGGTCCACCGCGACAGCGTCGCCCGCCAGTATCTGAAGGGGTACTCGCGGCCGGCCGACGACCGCCCCACCGAGCACATCCCCACCCGCCGCGCGGCCGCACAGCGTCGGTTCGCCGACCTCCTTGCCGAGCAGCCCTGACACCAGCCGCATTCACCCGTCCCGTCCCCTCACCAGAAAGCGAACACACATGTCTCTCAACGGAAAAACCGCGATCGTCACCGGCGCGGCACAGGGCATCGGTCAGGCCACCGCCATCCGCCTCGCAGCCGACGGCGCCCACGTCGTCGCCGCCGACATCCAGGACTGTGAGGTCACCCTCAAGGAGATCGCCGAAGCGGGCGGCTCCGCAGAAGCGATTCGTCTTGACGTCCGCGTAGCCGATGACTGGTCGGCCGCCGTGGAGCAGATCACCGCCTCCCGCGGGTCGATCGACTGCCTGGCCAACGTCGCCGGCGTCGTCAACATGATCAGCGAGGACACCGTCGTCGGCCTCACCGAGGAAGCGTGGGATCACGTCGTCGGCACCGACCTCAAGGGTGTGTGGCTCGGCATGCGGGCGGTCATCCCGGGCATGATCGCGGGCGGCGGCGGCCGCATCGTGAACATCTCGTCGATGGCCGCGCTGCGGGGTCTGCCGAACCTGGCGTCGTACTCGGCGGCCAAGGGCGGCGTCGTGGGTCTCACCAAGCAGGCGGCCTACGAGTACGGACCGCAGAACATCCTGATCAACGCCATTGCGCCGGGCACCATCGACACCCCGATCCTGGCCGACATCACCGAGGAGATGCGGCAGGCGAATGCCAACGCCCACATCGTGCGTCGGCTCGGCCGTCCGTCGGAGATCGCGTCGATGGTCGCCTACCTCATGCGTGAGGGCGACTTCCTGACCGGCGAGATCTACCCGGTCGACGGCGGCTGGGCCGCCAAGGGGAACTTCTGAGAGGAGATCTCAGGCGCGCAGTTCGATGCCGTGAGCCGTCACGGCATCGAGCAGCGCGGTCGGGCGATCGGCCGACGGCACGTCGTGCACCAACGCGAAGGAACATCCGAGCGTACGGGCACCGCCGTCGGCCTTGTCGCTGTCCCCGACCATCAGCACGTCGCCGGCCGGCACACCGATCGGGTCGAGTGCGGCGCGGAAGATGCGCGGGTCGGGTTTGATCGCGCCGACCTCATAGGAGAGCGCGTAGGCGTCGACGAGGTGGTCGATGCCGTGCAGCGCAAGGACTTTGCGCAGATCGAAGGCGATGTTGCTGACGATGCCGATCGGGATCCCGGCGCCGGCCAGGCGCGTCAGCACCTCGACGGTGTCGGCGAAGGGCACCCACGAGTCCGGGTCGAGGACCCGGTCGTAGAGCGCGTTGGCGTGACCGGCATTGCTCAAGCCGACCGTACGCAGCAGGGCAAGATACCCGACCCGATGCAGTTCCGGGTCGAGATCCCTTCGCTCCCAGGCAGTTCGGTCGTCGCCCTCGACACCTTCGGGCAGGCCGACCGGCGCAACCATCCGGCGGATGATGTCTGCCTGGCGTTCCGGGGTGAACGACTCACCGGCGTCGTCGAGGAGATCGACGAACCAGTCGTCGCGCGCCTCGAAGCGGAACAGGGTGCCGGAGAAGTCGAAGAGGACCGCCCGCGCCGTGTTCGTCTCACCCGGGGTCATGCGCCGGCAGCCGCGACGACGTCGGCGAGGCCACGGGCGACCGCGCCCGCCTGCTCCGCCGTGCCGGCCTCCACCATGACGCGAACAAGTTGCTCGGTTCCCGAGGGACGCAACAGAACCCGACCGGAGTCTCCCAGTTCGGCCTCGGCGTCGACCACCGCCTGCTTGACCGTCTGCGACTCCGCGACCGCATGCTTGTCGGCGACGCGGACGTTGATGAGCTCCTGCGGCAGCACCGTCACGATGCCGGCGAGGTCGGCCAGACGCGACGACGTGGCCGCCATGCGGGCCATGATCATCAGGCCGGTGAGGATGCCGTCACCGGTGGTTCCCGAACCCGGGACCACGATGTGGCCGGACTGCTCGCCACCGAGGGAATACCCGCCACGACGCAGTTCCTCGACCACATAGCGGTCGCCGACAGCGGTCGTGCGCACCGTGATCCCCGCCTCGCGCATCGCGATGTGCAGACCGAGGTTGCTCATCACGGTGGCGACGAGGACGTTCTCGTGCAGACGCCCCTTGTCGGCGAGCGACGTCGCCAGGATCGCCATGATGGCGTCGCCGTCGACGATCTGACCGGTGGAATCCACTGCCAGACAACGGTCGGCGTCGCCGTCGTGCGCGAGACCGAGATCGGCGCCGTGCTCGAGGACGGCCGCCTGCAGCTTGTCCATGTGGGTCGAACCGCAGTCGGCGTTGATGTTCAGACCGTCGGGATCGGCGTGGATCGTGATGACGTTGGCACCTGCGTCGGCGTAGGCCAGCGGCGCGAGTTGCGACGCGGCACCGTGTGCGCAGTCGACGACCACCGTCAGACCGTCGAGACGCTCGTCGATGGCCTGCGCCAGGTGACGGCGGTAGCGGTCCCCGGCGTCCGGTGCATCGAGGACGCGACCGACCGCGGCACCGATGGGCCGGACGAAATCGTCGTCCATCGCCGCTTCGATGCGGTCCTCGATCTCGTCGTCGAGCTTGTGCCCGCCGGCGGAGAAGAACTTGATGCCGTTGTCCGGCATGGGATTGTGCGACGCGGAGATCATCACGCCGAAGTCGGCGCGGTAGTCCGCGGTGAGGAACGCGACCGCCGGGGTGGGCACGGTGCCGACGCGGATGGCGTCGACGCCGGTCGCGGCGAGTCCCGCACACACGGCGGCTTCCAGCATCTCGCCGGAAGCACGCGGGTCACGACCCACCACCGCACGCGGACGGCGTGTGGCAACCGAATCATCCGGGCCGCTCGCTTCGCTCCCGGCGCCGGTGGAAATGTCTGAGAAAACGACCGCGGCGGCCGAGGCCAGGCGCAACGCGAGCTCGGGAGTGAGCTCGGCGTTGGCCAGGCCTCGGACGCCGTCGGTACCGAAAAGGCGTGCCAAGATCAGCGCTTGGAGTACTGCGACGCCTTGCGGGCCTTCTTCAGGCCGTACTTCTTGCGCTCGACCGCACGCGGGTCACGGGTGAGGAATCCGGCCTTCTTGAGGGCGGGACGATCATCCGGGGTGACCTCGATGAGGGCACGGGCGATGGCCAGACGCAGCGCGCCGGCCTGGCCCGAGGGGCCGCCACCGACGAGCTTGGCGAAGATGTCGAACGACTCGGTGCGCTCGACGAGAACCAGCGGAGCCTTGATCAGCTGCTGGTGCACCTTGTTGGGGAAGTACTCCTCCAAGGAGCGGCCGTTGAGCTTGAACTCACCGGTGCCCGGCATCAGGCGAACGCGGACGACGGCTTCCTTGCGGCGGCCGACGGTCTGGATCGGGCGGTCGATCACGATCGGCTCGCGGGCCTCTTCGACGGCCGGAGCGGCGTCGTAGTCATCGGCTGCAGCCTCGACGGCCTCCACTGCCTCCACGGCCTCGATGACCTCGACAGCTTCTTCGACGGCCTCGACGGCCTCGTTGATGTTCTCGTTGGTCACTGGGCCACCTGCTTGATCTCGAAGGGGACGGGGCGCTGGGCCGCGTGCGGATGATTCGGGCCTGCGTAGACCTTCAGCTTCGAGGCCATGGCGCGACCGAGCTTGTTCGAAGGCAGCATGCCCTTGATGGCCTTCTCGATGACGCGCTCGGGGAAGGTCTCGAGCAGCTCAGCGGTGGTGCGGGACTTCAGGCCACCGGGATGCCCCGAGTGGGTGTAGTTCAGCTTGCGCTCGGCCTTGTTGCTGGTCAGCGCAACCTTCTCCGCGTTGATGATGATGACGAAGTCACCACCGTCCATGTGCGGGGCGTAGGTCGGCTTGTGCTTGCCGCGGAGCAGGTTCGCGCTCTGCACGGCCAGCCGGCCGAGCACCACGTCGGTGGCGTCGATGACGTGCCACGTACGCGTGATGTCACCGGCCTTCGGGGTGTAGGTAGGCACAGTTGGTCCTCAACTCTTGTCTTTAGGGTGCTGGTCGGGCGCATGGCGGAGGTTGTTCCCGGCGACCAGTGGGGACCCGGGCCTCTTCTGCCCGTACACACGCGTGTGTGACAGGCGCCGAGCACCAGCGATCCAGGTTACGCGACCGTGCAGGTCAGGGTCAAAACGCCCACCCAGGTCACTCCACCCGTACCGAGCGAACGGCTCGCGCGCACTCGTCGTCGACCGACTCGGCGGTCGTCCCGGCCTGACATCCGATGGACACCTGCAGACCGTCGTCGACGATGACGTACCAGCGGATGGCGCTGCCCGAGGCAGGTGCCTCGCGATAGCTGATGACATCGCGTCCGGCGTACTGCGTGTCCGCGGAGAACTCCGTGACGACGTCGTCGCCCCGCTGCCCGATCCGGTTGCGGAGGCTGCTCGCGACCGATTGCGGGGTCGACCCGTCCCGCAGTTCGGTCAGCACCGCGATGATCCGCCCGCCGTCGGCCTCGGAGACGAAGACCGCGCGCCTCGTGGTCGGGTCGTCGGTGGCGTCGCTGGGCGTGTCCTGCCCGCTCTGCCGCCAGTCCCCGGGAACCGACAGCGTGGCGCGGCCGACGGCGACCTCGGAGTGCGCGGGTGCCGGGTCGTCCCGCTGCCACCAGCCGACCGCGAATGCGCCGGCCACGACCAGTACCGCCGCGGCCGCCGCACCGGCCAGCACCCGGCGACTGCGCCGCGTCGACACGCCCGCCGCCGGTTCCGCCGGATCGCCGGCCACCGGCACGGCGTCGTCCGCGGCACCGCCGGTCCGCCCGCCCAGACGGACGACGAGGTCGCGGTCCACCGGCACGACCCGGCCCGCGATCGCGTGCGCGGCGACCAGGTCGATCGCCGCCGACACCTCGACCGGGTCGTCGCCGTCGACGAAAACGGCCTCGACCGCGTCGTCGATGATCGCGAGTCCGTCGGCCTCCTGGTCCCCCTGCTCGATCAGCCCGGAGCGTTCGAGAAGCCAGCCCTCGGGGTGGCGTCGCACGATCTGTACGTCCCACGCCGCGGGCCGCGGACGGGCAGGATCGGCGGGCGGTTCCGGGATGTGGGTGGTCTCCACCACGGCACAGCGCTGCACGGTGATGTCGGCGTGGCTGCGCGCGATGAGGACCGCGCGCGGAAGAGACGTCAGCAGTGTCTCCCCCGCCCTCCCGCCGCCGACATCGGCCAGCGAGGACGCGCGTCGCGGTCCCCAGGTGCTCGGGTGCCCGACGATGAGCGGGCGATCGGGGTCGGCCGCGATCCCCAGGTCGGCGAAGGCCATCTGCCACGCCTGCCGCAGATGACGCCGACGGCCGTCGGCCACGACCGTCATCTGGTCGACGGCGTCCAGGAGCGGTCGCAGGTCGATCCCGGGATCCCGGATGCCGGTGGCGGGTTCGAAGATGCGGGGCCGGCCGTACGCGAGGTCGACGACCGTGCCACGACCCGGGTTCACCCCGCTCACGCCCGCACCTGTCTCACCCGACGCCGCTCAACGCTGGTCCTCGGCCGGTACGAGAGCGACCTGGATCATCTCCTGCGGACGCACGCGGGAGACCAGCTCACCGCGTCCGGGGACCAACCGCTGCATGCGGCTGCGACCGGCGATGAAGCCTTCGTCGCGATCCCCGCTCATGAGCAGGATGTCCGACGACAGGTCCTTCAGCCGGGCGATCACCGGGTCGAACATCGCCCGGCCGAGGCCACCGGAGCGGCGGGCCAGGATGATGTGGAATCCGATGTCCCGGGCGTGTGACGCGAACTCGATGACCGGCAACAGCGGATTTCCCGCCGAGGTGGACACCATGTCGTAGTCGTCGACGACGAGGTAGACCTCCGGCTTGCCCTCCAGCCACGAACGCTCCCGCAACTGCTGAACGGTCACGTCGTCCGGGGGCATGCAGCCCTTCAGGTACACCGCCAGCTGGTTCATCAGCGTCATCGCGTTGTCGTGCGAACTCGCATAGCCCGCGAGGTGATCACCGTCGACGATGCCGAGCATCGTGCGGCGGTAGTCGATGAACGCGATCTTCACCTGCTCCGGGGTGCCACCGGCGACGAGTCCGCGGACGATCGCTCGCAGCACGTTGGTCTTCCCGTGCTCGACGTCGGCGAAGACCATGAAGTGCGGCTGGGCGTTGAAGTCGAGGACCACCGGGGCCAGCTCCAGTTCGCCGACACCGATCGCGACCTGGTTGAGCGACAACGTGACCCCGGCCGCGGTGAGTCCGTTCTGCACCGCCGCCATCTCTATCTCGGTGCTCAGCTTGCGCACCGGCATCGCCGAACGGCCCGGATACGCGGCGGCGAGCTTCTCCGCCGAGGCCGCGACGCCGGCGGGCAGTGACTCGGCGCTGCTGACCGGGTCGAGACGCGGCAGCGCGATGAGCATGTGGAGTTCCTCGGCGGTGAGACCGCGGCCGGGACGGTTCTGCGGGACACCCGCGGCGGCGCGACGACCCATCTCGGAATCCGTCGGATCGCCGAGGCGCAGTTCGATGCGCGTGCCCAGGAGGTCGCGGACCGCCGGGCGGATCTCGGCCCACCGCGAGGCACTGACGATGACGTGGACGCCGAAAGACAGACCCTGGGAGACGATCGTGGTGATCTGCTCCTCCAGCGACTCGAGTTCGGAACGCAGGACGCTGATGCCGTCGAGCACGAAGAAGACGTCGCCGAAGCGGTCACCGGCCAGCGGATCGTCGGGGGCGAAGGTCCCGGTGGCGAACCAGTCCGCACGGCGGGCCCGGTAGTCGCGCATCGATTCGACGCCCAGGCGGGCGAACAGCATCTCACGGGCCCGGATGATCGCCCCGACCTCGGCCACCGTGCGGCGAACGGCATCCATGTCCCCACGGGACGCCACCGAACCCACATGTGGGAGTCCGGCGAGGCCGGCGAGGCTGCCGCCGCCGAAGTCCAGGCAGTAGAACTGCACCTGTTCCGGGGTGTGCGTGGCGGCCGCGGTCATGATGATCGTGCGCAGCGTCGTCGACTTTCCCGATTGCGGCCCGCCGACCACGGCGACGCTGCCGGCCGCGCCGGACAGGTCGACGACGAGCGGGTCGCGTCGCTGGTCGTAGGGGCGGTCGACCAGACCGATGGGCAGGGCCAGGTTGCCGGGGACCGCCGGTTTGGTCCAGTCCCGCGCACCCACGAGGTGTTCCACGGTCGGCGAGTTCTCGAGCGGGTCCAGCCACACGCGGTGTGCCGGCGGGCCGGCGCTCTCCATGCGGCCGATGATGGTCTGCATCAGCGTCGGCACCGACACCGAAGCGGATTCGAAGTCGGCGGGCCCGTCGGGCGCGGCGTCGAGGGCCGGGGGCTCCTCGTCGAGCAGGCTCGCCGCCTGGTCCAGCAGCGACCGCGACGAACCCTCGTCGAGCGGGACCGGCAACGCGGTGAAGACCTTGAGATTCCCCAGTCGCGGGGACCCCGGCGCCGCGGAGTCCTCGGCCACGGATGGCGAGTAGTACGGACCCGAGACGTACGAGGTGTTGAAGCGAACCGGGTCATCCGAGTCGCACTTCAGATACGCCGAGCCGGGAACGCTCGGCAGGTGGTAGGCGTCGGGGACACCGAGCACCGAACGGGACTCGTTGGCGGAGAAGGTCTTCAGACCGATGCGGTAGGACAAGTGTGAGTCGAGGCCGCGCAGCTTGCCCTCCTCGAGTCGCTGCGAGGCCAGCAGCAGGTGGATGTGCAGCGACCGGCCCAGACGGCCGATCGCGACGAACAGCTCGGCGAAATCCGGTTTCTGCGACAGCAGTTCGGAGAACTCGTCGACGACGATGAACAGCGCCGGCAGCGGATCGAGACGCACGCCCGAGGCGCGGGCGCGCTCGTAGTCGGCGACGTTGGCGTAGTTGCCCGCCGCACGCAGGACCTCTTGGCGGCGGTTCATCTCACCCGACAGCGCATCCTTCATGCGGTCGACCATCGACAGTTCCTGCTCGAGGTTGGTGATGATCGCCGCGACGTGTGGAGCGGACTCGAGTCCGAGGAACGTTGCGCCGCCCTTGAAGTCGACGAGGACGAGGTTCAGCTCGGTCGGCGAATGCGTCGCCAGCATGGCGAGGACAAGCGTTCGCAGGAACTCGGACTTGCCCGAGCCGGTCGCACCGATGCACAGGCCATGCGGTCCCATGCCGCCGTGGGCGCTCTCCTTGATGTCGAGTTCGACGGGCGCGCCGCTCGGTGTGTAGCCGATCGGCACCCGCAGACGTTCGCGGCCGGTGCGCCCGCGCCAGGCGGTGGCCGGGTCGAATCGGGCGGCGTCGTCGATGCCGAGAAGTGCGGGCAGGCCCGGATCGGTGGACGTCGCCTCGGATTCCAGGTTCGCCAGGGTCGCCGCGGTCGCCAGGCGGTACCGGGCCATGCGGCGGGCGATCGCCTCCGCCTCGGCGATGGTCAGCGAGTCCATGTCGGCGAATTCCTCGACGCCCGCGGCACTTCGGGCCGACACCTTGCCGCCGCGCACCACGAGCTGCAGGCCGCGCCGGACCGCGAGACCGTCCGGCGGTGCGGTCAGGTCGAGGACCGTGACACCCTCCATGCCGGCCGAGCTGAGGACGCGTTCGTCGCCGGCGACGTAGCCGTCGTCGATGATGACGACCAGGTGGGCACGATTCCCGCTCGGCGGGGCGGACCGGCTGAACCGGCCGCGTTCGAGAAGGTCCGCGGCCAGTGCGTTCTCGAGATCGGCGAGCGTCGGATAGATCATCCGCATCGGGCCGATCCCGTCGCGCAGCGTCGGATGACCTACGTGCGGAAGCCATTTCGCCCAGTCCCAGGCCTCGCCGGCCGGGTCGCCGGTGACGATGCCGATGTGCAGATGGTCGGGACCGTGGAAGGCGCACAGCTCGACGATCATCGAGCGGACGAGTTCGCGGGTCTCCTGCCGCGCGCCCTCGATGTTGATCGCCGGGAAGCCGCGCAGCGAGATCGACCGGGGCAGGCTGTAGACCGCCGAATGGGTGCGCACGAACCGTCGCAGAGCGACCATCGACACCGGTTCGATGTCCTCGAGCGGGCCGGTCTCCGGCGGCATCAGACGGGTGGCCAGGCGCTGGACGCCGACTCCCACACGCACATGGGCGAAATCGTTGTCGGCGGGACGCCGCTCCCACATGCGCCGGCTGCCGACGACGTCGAGCAGTGCGTGCGGGTCGGGATGACTCCACGTGCGTGCGGCGCGCTGGTTCTCGACGGTGTCGAAGACCTGGCCGCGCAACTGCCCGAGGTAGCGGAAGTAGTCCTTGCGTTCCTCGTTGAGTTCCGCGGCACGCTTGCCGCCGCTGCGCCCGCCGGCGGCGAACATGCCGAACATCGACATGAGCATCATCAGCGGGAACATCATGAACAGCGGGTTGGTCAGGATGTTGCGGCCACCGGTGACCATCATCAGCGCGATCATGCCGACGACGGCGACGATCATCACCACCGGCAGCAGCTTCATGAGCAGGTTGCCGGGTACCACGCGAGGGACGTCGGGCGGCGCCTGGATGTTGACCTCGCCCCCGGGCATGCGCGGCGGCGTGATGCGTGGCCGACGCACGAACCCCTCAGTGGTCGTGACCACTCGATCCCCCTGACACCCTCGAGCTGTGTATCCCCGGGCGGGCGAACCCGCTGAAGTTGGCTATGTTAGCTGCTGAACCCTGGGGGAGGATTGACCTGTATGTCACCTGTGGACGGATTCGCACCGGGATACCCGACGACCACCGCGGACGGCACCGCCGGTGACCGGTCACGCTCGGACACCGCGATCGAGCCGCAACTCGTACGCGTGTCGGTGCTGGGCGGCAACACCCAGCTCGACGTCGGCCTACCCGCCGGCATCCCGATCGCCGGTCTCATCGGTGACCTCGTCGCGCAGATCGAGTCGCGCAACCCAACCCGGCACGACCCGGACGACCCCGACGCCGATTCGCGCGGCCGCGGCCGTCCGCACGACCGGCAGAACCGCTGGACCCTGGCGCTCGTCGGGCAGGAACCGCTGCCCCTGCACCGCTCGCTGTCGGAATCGGGGATCCGCGACGGCGACCTGCTCCTGCTGACCTCGACCCGCACCGATGAGTCGCCGGTCCTCTTCGACGACGTGGTCGATGCCGTTGCGCGGCTGAACGAATCACAGTTCGTGGGTTGGACCGCGACGTCGGCGCGATACGTGGGACACGCGCTGGCCCTCGTCGCGGCGGTCGTTGCCGCGGCGGGGCTGGCCGCGAGCCGGATCGACAGCGGCGCGCTGTGGCTCTCGGGATTGTCCGGCCTCGCCGTGATCGGTCTCGTGACCGCGGCAACGATCGTCGCGCGCTACTACCGTGATCAGCTCAGCTCGACGATCCTGTCGGTCTGTGCGGCGCCGATGGCGTTCGTGACCGGCATGATCCTCACGCCCGGTTCCTACGGTGCCGCGCATCTGACACTCGGATTCGCCCTCACCCTGGTCACCGCCGTCATCACCTACCGGATGACCGCGGTCGGCGCGACCGCACACAGCGCGGTGACCGGCGCCGCTGTCCTCGGTGCACTCGGATGCGGTGCGCGTCTGCTCCTCGACGCCGACACCTCCGATGTCGCGGCCGTGATGGCGGCGGTGGGACTCCTGCTGATCGGACTGTCCCCCCGACTGACGATCCTGCTCGCCAAACTGCCGCTGCCGCCGGTGCCGACCGCGGGAGCTGCCATCGACATCAAGGACATCGAGCCGCAGCCGTCCATCGAAGGCATCGGCGCGATCGGGGCCACGGCACTGCCGAAGGCCGATGCGCTGGAACGACGCTCGTACATCGCCAACGCGTACCTGACGGGCATCGTCGGCGGCCTCACCGCCATCGTGGCGATCTCGGCGGTGCTCACCGCCGCTCCCCTCGCCGGCTTCGAGTGGAAGAGCGCCGCCTACGCCGCGATCATCGGCGTGGTCCTCTGTCTGCGCGGTCGCTCCCACAGCGACCTCTTCCAGGCGGCGATCCTCATCATCGGCGGCTCGCTCGTGGTGCTCACCCTGCTGGCGGGCCTGGCGTTCGGGGACGGCCGGTGGCCGATCATCTCCTTCGCGCTGGGCGGCGTCGTCCTCGTCGCCGCGCTCGTCTTCGGAGTCGTTGCGCCGCACCAGGATTTCTCCCCGGTAATGCGCCGCTGGGCGGAGATCGGCGAGTACATCCTCGTCGCGCTCATCGTCCCGCTGCTGCTGTGGTTGCTCGACCTGTACCGGATCGTCCGGGAGATCTGATGTCCCGGACGACGACCCGGGCTGCGGCGCCCGTCGCGCTGGCGCTGACCGCGACCCTGCTCGGGTTGACCTCCTCCCCCGCCGCCGCGGTGACCCCGCCGCGCGTCGACGCGTCGGCGCTGATCCGGTCGGCCCCGGTGGCACCGCCGGAACCGACCGAGCAGAGCCATCTCTGCAACACCGCGACCCTCACCCGCAGCACCGCGAATCCGACTGCTGCACAGTCGATGATGAACCTCGAGGAGGCCTGGCGCTTCAGTCGCGGCGCCGGGCAGCGGGTGGCCGTCATCGACACCGGCGTCACCCCGCACCCACGTCTGGGACGCGTCACCGCCGGCGGCGACTACGTCTCCGGCGGCAGCGGACTCGAGGACTGCGACGCCCACGGCACGCTGGTCGCCGGGATCATCGCCGCGCGGCCGAGCAGCTCCGACGCCTTCGCCGGGGTCGCGCCCGCGGCGTCGATCATCGCAATCCGCCAGTCCAGCAGTGCGTTCAAGGCCAAGAACAATCGTCGCGGCGACGATGCCGCACCGTCCGTCGGCTCCGGTTTCGGGTCCGTCCGCACGCTCGCCCACGCGATAGTCCGCGCCGTCGACCTGCGGGCCACGGTGATCAACATCTCCGAGGTGGCCTGCGCTTCGTCGGCGGCCAAGGTCGACGACCGCGCTCTCGGGGCGGCGATCCGGTACGCCTACGACCGTGACGTCGTCGTGGTGGCGGCGGCCGGCAACGTCACCCGGGACGGCGCCTGCCGTTCACAGAATCCGGCGCCCGCAGCCGGCAATCCTGACGACTGGAGTTCGGTCTCGACCGTCGCGAGTCCCGCGTGGTACTCACCCTACGTCCTGACCGTCGGCGCGGTCGACGCCGCCAGTGGCAGACCGAGCGAGTTCAGTCTGCACGGGCCGTGGGTCGGGGTGGCCGCGCCGGGCACCGACATCGTGAGCCTCGACAGCGCGAGGGGGTCGAACCGGCTGGTGTCGGCGCAGACAGCCGAGGAGGGTCCGCTGCCGCTGATCGGGACGAGCTTCGCCGCGCCCTACGTCGCCGGCACCGCGGCGCTCGTTCGGGCACGGTTCCCCGGACTGAGCGCTCGCGAGGTGATGGATCGCATCACCTCGACCGCCCACTCCCCGGGCACCGGGCACGACCAGCGGATCGGCCACGGCGTCGTCGACCCGGTCGCGGCCCTCACCGCGGAGCTGTCCGCCGAGGAACAGGCCAGGCAGCAATCGGCCCCGATCGCCGCGCCCGCACCGCCGACGCCGCCGGATCACACCGCCCGCAACATCGCCATCGCCGGAGCGGGGATCAGCGCCGCGGTCATCGCGGCTGTCCTGGCCGTCGCTCTTCCCCACCGTCGGGTGTGCAAGCTCGATCCCGACGAGTTCTGATCGGGGAGGTTCTCAGCCGGATGTCCGCGCGGGACGCAGCTCGCGCGGCAGCGCGAAGGTGAGGGTCTCGTTGGCCGTGTTGACGGTCTCCACCGTGTCGTAGCCGCGCTCGGCGAGGTAGTCGAGCACGCCGCGGACGAGGACCTCGGGCACCGATGCACCGGAGGTGACGCCGACGGTGTTCACACCCTCGAGCCAGGTGTCGTCGATCTCACGGGCATAGTCGACCAGATGACCTGCCTTGGCACCGGCCTGCAGGGCGACCTCGACCAGGCGAACCGAGTTCGACGAGTTCTGCGAACCGACCACGATGACGAGATCGCACTCGGGCGCCATCGCCTTCACGGCGACCTGACGGTTCTGGGTGGCGTAGCAGATGTCGTCGCTGGGCGGATCGTTGAGCAGCGGGAACTTCTCCCGCAGGCGACGCACCGTCTCCATGGTCTCGTCGACCGACAGCGTCGTCTGCGACAGCCAGACCAGCTTGGACTCGTCGCGCACGGTCACCGAGTCGACGCTGTCCGGGCCGTCGACGAGCTGGATGTGCTGGGGGGCCTCACCGGCCGTCCCCTCGACCTCTTCGTGGCCCTCGTGACCGATCAGCAGGATGTCGTAGTCGTCCCGCGCGAATCGCTTGGCCTCCTGGTGCACCTTCGTCACCAGCGGGCAGGTCGCGTCGATGGTCCTCAGATTCCGTTCCGCGGCGGACGCATGGACCTGCGGCGACACGCCATGGGCCGAGAACACGACGATCGCACCCTCGGGCACCTCGTCGGTCTCCCCCACGAAGATCGCCCCGCGGTCGGCAAGGGTCTCGACCACGTGCCGGTTGTGCACGATCTCCTTGCGGACGTAGACGGGAGCGCCGTGCTTGTCAAGGGCGCGCTCGACCGTCTCCACCGCGCGGTCGACACCCGCGCAGTAACCGCGGGGTTCGGCGAGCAGGACACGCTTCGTCTCAGACATGTCTCCAGGGTACGGGTTACAGACGAGTGCCCTTTGATGGCAGAGTGTTGGCATGGATCGCGCACCCTACCCGGCCCGTATCGCCGCAGGTCTGATCGTCACCGCCCTCGAGGAGACGCGCAAGCTTCCCGCGCTGCTCGTCACCCTCCCGATGACAGCGGTCAGCCAGACCCTGCAGGCAGGTATGCGGGCGCAGCAGAACATCGCCGAACTCGCCATCAAGGGCGACGCCGCCCTGGGGATGCTGTTCGACAAGCCCAGCGAGCAGCCCGCGTGGGCCCGCTTCGACGAGGACGACGAGACCCCGGAACCCGGCGCCGACGCCCACGCCGGTGACGTACCGATCGAGAAGCCCACCAGCATCGTCGACGAGGTCGAGGCCGCCGCCGACGGCAACGATCCGGGGGACCAGCCCGGCGAGGCCGTGACGTCCACCAAGCCCGCAAAAGTGACCAAAGCCACCAGGACCGGCGGTGCCACCAAGACCACCGAGGTCGACGCGGAGGCCTCCGACGCCGACCTGGCCGCGCCGCCGCGCGCCGACGCCGGTCGTTTCGCGCTGTACAGCTCGGCACCCGAGGACGTCGTGGACGCCGCCGAGAAGAAGCCGGCGACGCGTGCGGACAAGCCGAAGAACGGGGCGGCACCCGAGATCGTCGTCCTCATCGACTACGACACGCTGACCCTGGCACAGCTGCGTGCACGTCTGCGGACGGTCGACACCGACGACCTCGAGAGCCTCGTCGACTACGAGAAGGCCAACCGTGGCCGCGCGCCGTTCGTGACGATGCTGGAGAACCGGATCGCCTCGCAGAACAAGCGCTCCACCGAGGCGTGACCGGGACCTCGCCGAACTCGGCCGAGAATCCGTGGCCGGTACGCACGGTCAACACCAAGATCGCCGACTGGATTCACCGGTTGGGCCAGATCTGGGTGGAGGGTCAGGTCACCCAGATCAGCCGGCGCCCCGGTACCCGCACGGCGTTCCTCACTCTGCGGGACCCGGCTGCCGACATCTCCATCTCGGTGACATGCAGCCCGGACCTGTTGTCGCGCACCGAGGTTCCGCTGACCGACGGCAGTCACGTCGTCGTACTGGGCCGGCCGAGCTACTACACCGGCCGGGGCACGGTGTCGCTGCGGGTCAGCGACATCCGTGCGGTCGGCGTCGGTGAACTGCTCCTGCGGATCGAACGCCTCCGGCAGTTGCTGGCCGCCGAGGGCCTGTTCGACGCCCGGCTCAAACGTCCGCTGCCGTTCCTCCCGCGCTCGATCGGATTGATCAGCGGGCGGGCCAGCGCCGCGCAGCGTGACGTGGTCAGCGTCGCCACCGACCGGTGGTCGGCGGTCCGCTTCGACGTCCGTGAGGCACCCGTCCAGGGGCCCACGGCGGTGGCGCGCATCCTCACCCATCTCGCGGACCTCGACGCGCATCCCGACGTCGAGGTCATCATCATCGCGCGCGGCGGCGGCAGCGTCGAGGATCTGCTGCCGTTCTCCGACGAGGCATTGCTGCGCGCGGTGTCCCGGTGTCGCACACCGGTGGTCAGCGCGATCGGGCACGAGCCAGACAACCCGCTGCTCGATCTCGTCGCCGATCTGCGTGCGGCGACTCCGACCGACGCCGCCAAACGAGTGGTTCCCGACGTCGAGGCCGAACTCGCCGGGATCGACGAACTGCGCCGGCGCAGCGCACAGGCGTTACGCAACTGGGTGCGTCGCGAGACCGGGGTCATCGACGGACTCCGACGACGCCCGGTTCTGGCCCGGCCCGGTGTGATCGTCGACCAGGAGTCCGTGAACGTAGCCGAGCTGCTGCGCGCGCTGCGGCGCGACGTCCTGCGTCATGTCGACACCGAGGACCGCCGCCACGAGCATCTGGCCGCCCGGCTGTCGACGCTGGGCCCGGCGCAGACCCTCGCTCGCGGTTACGCCGTGGTGCAGCGCACCGACACCGACGTGACCCACGTGGTCAGCACGCTCGACGATCTGCCCGCGGGCGCCGAATTGCGTATCCGGGTCGCCGACGGCGCGGCGCGGGCCACCGTCACCGCGACCGAGGCACACACCTCCACTTCCCCTGACGACGAAGGAGATTCGTGAGCACCGACAGTGACGACACCGGCGAGGAGTACACGCCGGTTGCCGAACTCGGCTACGAGGAGGCGCGCGACGAGCTCGCCGACATCGTCGGCACGCTCGAGCACGGCGGCCTCGATCTCGACACCTCGCTGGCCCTGTGGGAGCGGGGCGAGGCGCTCGCGACGCGCTGCGAGGAACACCTCCGCGGGGCGCGTGAACGCATCGAAACCGTGATCGCGCAGAAGAATTCGGCCGATCCGGACGACAACGAGTAGGTCACCCGAATCCGAGTAGTGCCTGCCGGTCGACGGTGGTCGCGTGGAATCGACCCTCCGCGGCGCGATGACCGACGACCAGCAGCGATTCCCGCCGGTCGGCCGGCGAGTCGACGCGCGCACACGGCACGCTGATCACCCGACCGCCGGTCGTCGCAGCGGCCGCACCGGCCCCGTACGCCGGGACCACGATCACGAGCAGCGCGACGAGAACCGCGACGAGAACGAGCCGTGCCCACACGACCGACAGCCATGCGTCGGCGTGGGCAGACAGCGACGAGGCCGGTGTCCACATGTACCTGTGCCAGATTCTCGCGGACATGAGCGCCTCCCGAACCAGACGCTATGACCGGACGCAGGAGATCTCGCGAGTAGTCGGCTACTCGATCACGCGACTCTCGCCCTCGCAACTGCAAACCGCCCCTGGACAGCACCCTGTGCAGAAGCGCCGACGACATATCGTCGTCGGAGACTCTCTGGAGGGTGCTCTTGGGGGGCGGTTCTCAGCGGCGCTTTCCGCGGGCGGTTCTCCGCGCTCAGGCGTCGAGCGGCTGCTGCGTCGCCACCGACGCCGCGATCGTCTCGATGTCGGCGTCGGGTCCGCGGGACAGCACGCCCACGCGCACGTTGCCGAAATCGGTGATCCAGAACTTCTTGCCCTCGGCGGTCTCGTAGGTCACCCATTGCCGGCCGCCCGCCTCGCGGGTGCCGGTTGCACCGACGTCGCCGTAGTCGGTCCCGCTGCCACCGAGGTACGGCACCAGCAGGTCCTCCGACGCGTCGGTCTGGCTCAGCTGCACGTAGGCCTTACTCGCGCTGAGCCAGCCGACCGTGCTGACCCGGTGTCCCTCGATCGCGTCCGACGAGCCGGAGTTCGGCTTCCATCCCTCCGGTGTCGGCGGGCGGCGGATCGGGAACGGCATCTGTCGGGCGTCGGCGTCCAATGCGGTGACCACGTCGAACGCGGGCACCTTGCTGTCCGCCGGGTCCTGGTTCAGTCCGACCGAGCAATTCCCCGACGCGATCGCCACCAACGCGATGAGCGCGAGCAGCGGCACCAACGACCAGAACATGTCCTTGCCGTTGATGAGAATGCGCGGTTTGTCTGCCATGAGGCCGAGTATCCCACCACCAGGGTCAGTCACCGAACGGCCGGTGTGACATGCAAGGATGATCCCTGAGATCACCGCCACACCCACGGATCCCAAGGGCTGCGCCCCACTGGGATCCGGGCCACACCTGAGGAGCCGAAGCCGATGACAGCCAGCAGCCACCAAGCACCCGATCGCAACCTCGCGATGGAACTGGTCCGCGTGACCGAGTCGGCTGCACTCGCTGCCGGCCGGTGGGTTGGTCGCGGCGACAAGAACGGCGGCGACGGCGCGGCGGTCGACGCGATGCGTCAGCTCCTTTCGACGGTGTCGATGCGCGGCGTCGTCGTGATCGGCGAGGGCGAGAAGGACGAGGCGCCGATGCTGTACAACGGCGAGGAGGTCGGCAACGGCGAGGGCCCCGACTGCGACGTCGCGGTCGACCCCATCGACGGCACCACCCTGATGGCCGAGGGCCGGCCCAACTCGATCTCGGTGATCGCGGTCAGCGAGCGCGGCACCATGTACGACCCTTCGGCCGTCTTCTACATGGACAAGATCGCCGTCGGTCCCGACGCCAAGGGCGCCATCAACATCAACGAGTCGGTCGAGTGGAACATCAACTCGGTCGCCAAGGCCAAGGGCATCGACGTGGCCGACCTGACCGTCATCGTCCTCGATCGCCCCCGTCACGCCGACCTCATCGGCGAGATCCGCCAGGCCGGCGCCAAGATCCGCCTCATCTCCGACGGCGACGTGGCCGGAGCGGTCGCGGCCGCCGACGACTACTCGACCGTCGACATGCTCATGGGCGTCGGCGGCACCCCCGAGGGCATCATCACCGCCGTGGCGATGAAGTGCATGGGCGGCGAGATCCAGGGCAAGCTGTGGCCGCGCAACGACGAGGAGCGCCAGAAGGCCATCGACGCCGGCCACGACCTCGACCGCGTCCTCACCAACGACATCCTGGTGAGCGGCGAGAACTCCTTCTTCTGCGCGACCGGCGTGACCAACGGCGACATGCTGCGCGGCGTCACCTACCGCCCCAACGGTGCGACGACCCGTTCGCTGGTCATGCGCTCCAAGTCGGGCACCGTCCGCCGCATCGAGGCCGTCCACAAGCCGGCGAAGCTGCGCGAGTACGCCCGCATCAATCTCTGACACCTTCGTCTCAGACCCAGCACCGGCCCCGCGTCGGGGAGCCGTGACCGTGATCCACCTCACGAGTCCGGTCACCTCTGACGTGGGGCCGTTCTGCTGGGGCGATACGATCCGGTGCGTGAGTAAACCAGCCTCAGCCCCCGAGTTTCTCTACTCTGATCTGCTCCCCGTCGGCGCCGACGAGACCCCTTACCGGCTCATCACCACCGAAGGCGTCTCGACGTTCGAAGCCGGCGGACAGACCTTCCTCAAGGTGGAGCCGGAGGCGATCCGCAAGCTCACCGCCGAGGCGATGCACGACATCAGCCACTACCTGCGTCCGGCTCATCTCGCGCAGCTCCGCAGGATCATCGACGACCCGGACGCGTCGGGCAACGACCGCTTCGTGGCGCTCGACCTGCTCAAGAACGTCAACATCTCCGCAGGCGGCGTGCTGCCGATGTGCCAGGACACCGGCACCGCGATCGTGATGGGCAAGAAGAGCGAGGGCGTGCTGACCGGCACCGACGACGCCGAGGCGATCTCGAAGGGTGTCTACGACGCCTATACCCAACTCAACCTGCGCTACTCGCAGCTCGCTCCGCTGACCACGTACGAGGAGAAGAACACGGGAACCAACCTCCCGGCCCAGGTGGAGATCTACGCCACCGAACAGGGACCCAAGGGCCCGGAGTACAAGTTCCTGTTCATGGCCAAGGGTGGCGGTTCGGCCAACAAGTCCTTCCTGTTCCAGGAGACCAAGGCCATCCTGAACCCGAAGTCGATCCTGAAGTTCCTCGACGAGAAGATCCGCTCGCTGGGCACCGCGGCCTGCCCACCGTACCACCTCGCCGTCGTGATCGGTGGCACCTCAGCCGAATTCGCACTCAAGACCGCGAAATACGCCTCGGCGCACTACCTCGACAACCTGCCGACGCAGGGTTCGATGTCGGCGCACGGCTTCCGCGACCTCGAACTCGAGGACGAGGTCTTCACACTGACCCAGTCCTTCGGTATCGGCGCCCAGTTCGGCGGCAAGTACTTCTGCCACGACGTCCGCGTGGTCCGCCTGCCGCGCCACGGCGCGTCGTGCCCGGTGGCCATCGCGGTCTCGTGCTCGGCCGACCGTCAGGCTCTCGGCAAGATCACCGCCGACGGCGTGTTCCTCGAGCAGCTCGAGACCGACCCGGCCAAGTACATGCCGGCTGCCGGTGTGGCCGAGGACATCTCGGGCGGCGAGGTGGTCGAGGTCGACCTGAACCGCCCGATGTCGGAGATCCTGGCCCAGCTGTCGCAGTACCCGGTGAAGACGCGCCTGTCGCTGACCGGCCCGCTGGTGGTGGCCCGCGACATCGCCCACGCCAAGATCAAGGAACGCCTCGACGCCGGCGAGCCGATGCCCGATTACCTGCGCGACCATCCCGTCTACTACGCCGGTCCGGCCAAGACGCCCGAGGGCATGGCGTCGGGTTCGTTCGGCCCCACGACCGCCGGCCGCATGGACTCCTACGTCGAGCAGTTCCAGGCCGCGGGCGGCTCCATGGTCATGCTCGCCAAGGGCAACCGATCCAAGCAGGTCACCGAGGCGTGCAACTCGCACGGCGGCTTCTACCTGGGCTCGATCGGCGGCCCGGCGGCCCGTCTGGCGCTCGACTGCATCAAGAGCCAGGAGATTATCGAGTACCCCGAACTGGGTATGGAAGCGGTGTGGAAGATCGAGGTCGAGAATTTCCCGGCCTTCATCGTTGTTGACGACAAGGGCAACGACTTTTTCACCGACCCGAGCGGGTCCGTCAACGTCCCGCTGAGCGGCATAAGGATTCGATCGAAGGAGTAGAACACCTATGACCCAGGCACAGGGCAAGCAGGAATTCCGCACCGAGCACGACACGATGGGCGAGGTGCAGGTCCCCATCGATGCTCTGTGGCGCGCCCAGACCCAGCGCGCGGTGGAGAACTTCCCCATCAGCCACCGCCCGCTGGAACGGACGCAGATCCGCGCGATGGGCCTGTTGAAGGCGGCCTGTGCCACGGTCAACTCCGATCTCGGACTGCTCGACGCGGAGCGGGCCGACGCGATCATCGCGGCGGCCACCGAGATCGCCGACGGCAAACACGACGACCAGTTCCCGATCGACGTCTTCCAGACCGGATCGGGCACGAGTTCGAACATGAACACCAACGAGGTCATCGCGTCGATCGCGAAGGCCAACGGCGTCGACGTGCACCCCAACGATCACGTCAACATGTCGCAGTCGTCGAACGACACCTTCCCCACCGCCACCCATGTCGCGGCGACCGAGGCGGTCGTCACCGATCTCGTCCCGGCACTCGAGCATCTCCGGAAGTCCCTGGCGGACAAAGCGACCGAGTGGCGTGACGTCGTCAAGAGCGGCCGCACCCACCTGATGGACGCGGTGCCGGTGACCCTGGGTCAGGAATTCGCCGGATACGCACGGCAGGTCGAGGCGGGCATCGAGCGCGTCACCGCGACCCTCCCGCGTGTCGGCGAACTGCCCATCGGCGGCACCGCGGTCGGCACCGGGCTCAACGCCCCGGCCGGGTTCGGCACCAAGGTGGTCGCCGAACTCGTCCGCCGCACCGGCGTCGAGGAACTCTCCCTCGCCAAGGACAACTTCGAGGCGCAGGCCGCCCGCGACGGCCTCGTCGAACTGTCCGGGCAGCTGAAGACGATCGCGGTATCGCTCACCAAGATCGCCAACGACGTCCGGTGGATGGGCTCGGGACCGCTGACCGGCCTGGGCGAGATCCTGCTCCCCGACCTCCAGCCGGGCAGCTCGATCATGCCGGGCAAGGTCAATCCCGTTCTGCCCGAAGCGGTCACGCAGGTCGCCGCGCAGGTCGTCGGCAACGACGCGGCGGTCACCTGGGGCGGCGGCAACGGCGCCTTCGAGCTCAACGTCTACATCCCGATGATGGCCCGTAACGTGCTCGAGTCACTCAAGTTGCTGGCCAACGTGTCCCGGCTGTTCGCCGACCGCTGCATCTCCGGGTTGGAGGCCAACGTCGATCGCCTCCGCACCCTCGCCGAGAGCTCCCCGTCGATCGTCACACCGCTGAACAGCGCGATCGGCTACGAGGAGGCCGCCGCGGTCGCCAAGCAGGCGCTCAAGGAGGGCAAGACGATCCGGCAGACCGTCATCGATCGCGGCCTCGTGGGCGACAAGCTCAGCGAGGAGGAACTCGACGCACGTCTCGATGTGCTCAAGATGGCCAACCTCGACCGGGAACGCTGAGTACCGTCTGGTCATGACCTCACCGGAGCCCTTCCCCACGGACTGGCAGACAGCGCTCGTCCTCGTCGCCCATCCCGACGACCCGGAGTACGGCATGGCCGCCGCGGTCGCGCGCTGGACCGGCGAGGGCAAGCGTGTGGTCTACGCGCTCGCCTCCAGCGGCGAACGCGGGATCGAGGGCATGACACCGGCGGAATGCGGCCCACTCCGGGAAGCCGAACAGCGTGCGTCGGCGAAGATCGTCGGGGTCGACGAGGTGGAGTTCTGGGGTTTCCCCGACAGCGACATCCGCAACACCCCCGAACTGCGCGCGAAGATCACCGAGACCGTCGAACGCATTGCGCCGCAGGTCATCCTGTCGCTCTACGGCGGACCGGAGTGGGCGCCCGGCCAACCGAACCAGCGCGACCACATGGAGTTCGCCGCGGCGGTGCTCGACGCCTACGACGCCTTGACGGCCCATTCCGGCGAGGTTCCGGCGTGGCTGTTCGAGAACGGGCCGGCGGCAACCCATGCGGTCGACGTCGACGCGCAGTTCGAAGTGGCCGTCCGGTCCCTCGCCGCGCACGACCGCTACCTGTCGGTCCTCGACCCGGATACGCCCGTCCTCGATCAGGCCCGCGCCCAGATCGACCGGGCGACCGCGCCACGGGACGACGTACGGGTCGCCGGGTTCGAGCTCAAGCGAACCCGCTGACCGGCCCGGACACCAGCAGGGTCCCGAGGTTGGCCCTGTCGACTTGTGACCTTGGGCCCTCCCGGAAACGCCGTCGACACGAGAAGGTAGGGGGGTCAGTCTCTCGAACGCCCGGGAGAGTCCCCTCCGAGACAGTCGGGAGGTGACCGGTCATCACGCTCACCGGTGTGCT
This sequence comes from Gordonia sp. CNJ-863, assembly GCF_001942325.1. Taxonomy (NCBI): domain Bacteria; kingdom Bacillati; phylum Actinomycetota; class Actinomycetes; order Mycobacteriales; family Gordoniaceae; genus Gordonia; species Gordonia sp. CNJ-863. The sequence goes on along the minus strand of NZ_MKKG01000011.1, from coordinate 227,325 downwards.
CGTCGTTTTCCTCGCAGCCTTCGCGGTCTGCGCGCTCGTCGGCCTGTCCATCTGGCTCATCGTGCTCTTCGGCCTCCTTTCAGGAGTGCAGGCCGTGGCATGGGTGACCGAACGGACCTCGGCCTGGCGACTGCCGGCCGAACCGGGCACCGGTCCGTGAACCGTCCTCACCCGGCAGCGCTGTCTCCCTAGAGCGGTACCGCCCACCGCACGGACAGGCCGCGGCCCGAATCGGGTGTGTTCAGGGCGAATGCCCCGCCCAACTGTTTCGCGCGGTGTCGGAGGTTCTTCAGCCCACTGGGCGTGACGTCCTCGGGCAGCCCGACTCCATCATCGGTGACCTCGACGGCCAGCTCGTCGCCGACCGAGATCGCCACCGTCACCGTCGTCGCGTGGGCATACCGGACCGCGTTGCTCAGGGCCTCACGCACCACCGCGACCACTTGGTCGGCGAGGCGCGGCTCGACGATCGACAGCGGGCCCGCCATCCGCACATGGGTCTGTATGGGCAGGTCGTCGATCTGCTGGTCGATCGTCTCCTGCACCCGCTGACGGAGCCGGGTGGTCTCGGTTTCCTCCGCCTGCAGGTCGAAGATCGTCGAACGCACGTCCTGCACGATGTCCTGCAGATTGTTGATGGACCGCGTCAGCCGCGCGCGGATCTCGGACGACTGGGTGCGTTGGAGCGTCGCCTGCAGGGTGAGCCCCTCGGCGAAGATCCGCTGGATCACGTGGTCGTGCAGGTCACGGGCGATCCGTTCACGATCCTCCAGGACCCGCATCTCGTGGGCCTGGTTCGTCGCGCTGGCCAGCTGCAGCGCCAGGGCCCCCTGGTCGGCGAAGTTCGCGCTCAGGCTCAGCAGGTCCTCCGCGAACCCGTCGCGCCCTTTGGACCGCACGGCGATCAGCACGCCGCGGGTCGATTCCGCCGTACGCAGCGGCGCCACCATCACCGGGCCGTGCTGCGTGGACGAATCCCCGGAGATGTCGTACTCGAGCTCCTCGCGAAGGACCGGCCGACGTCGAACGAAGGCGTCGCCCGAGGTCGACCCCTTGATCGGCACCGTTCGTCCGCGGAAGACCTCGGCGTCGACCCCTTCGGCGACCGTGACGACGAGTTCCTCTACCGATTCCGCCGGCATCTCGTGGTCGTGGGGTTCGGCAATGCAGACCAGATCGGCGTCGGCCAGCGTGAGGACCTTGCGGGCGATCGATTCGAGGACGTCCTGCTGATCGGCCCCGGTCAACAGCTCCGCGATCACGTCGCGATTCGCCTCGATCCAGGCGAGCTGGGTCTGCGCCTGTTCGTACAGCCGGGCGTTCTCGATCGCGATACCTGCCGCCGACGCCAGTGCCTGGATGACGAGTTCGTCGTCCTCGGTGAACAGGGCACCGTTCTTCTTCTCCGTGAGGTACAGGTTTCCGAAGATCTCGTCGCGCACCCGGATCGGGGCGCCCAGGAAGCTCGTCATCGGCGGGTGGTTCGGCGGGAATCCCACCGACGCGGGATGCTCGGACAGGTCGGTGAGCCGTAACACCCGGGGGTCGTCGATGAGCTGCCCCAGCACGCCGCGGCCTGTCGGCAGGTGCCCTATCTCGGCACGGACGTCCTCGCCGATGCCCTGCGCCAGAAAGGCCGACAGGTCGTGTCCGCTGCCGAGGACGCCGACCGCCCCGTACTCGGCGTCGACCAATCGTGTGCCCGCAGACACGATGGCCTCGAGCGTGGTTTCCAGATCGAGATCGGAACTGACCATCAGCATGGCCTCGAGCAGACCGTCGATGCGGTCACGAACATCGGCGATCTGCGTTATCCGGTCGCGGACCTCATCAAGGAGCTCACGTAATCGCATCTGCGACAACTCATTCTGCACCTCAAAAGACCCCACACCGCGTTCCCGGGATTCGCGGACCATATTTCGAATGATATACCCTCCGCTTCGTTGAGTATTGGGTTGACCAATTCTCGCCAGATAGTCTGAAAGCCCTCGAATCATCCTCCCCGCAAAGCAATTCGGATTTCCGTGACCTCGTTTTCCTCGTTGAATCGGACATTTCGGGTATAGGTGGAAATCCGCCAGTCCGGGCAATCTGGGTGAAACACGTCGGGGGTCGACCTACAATTCGTCTCACGGCACCTGCGCCGGAGGGAGGTGTGGCCGATGTTCTCGGTTTTCCTCGTCGATGACCACGAGATCGTCCGGCGGGGTCTCGTCGAACTCCTGGACCACGATGACAACGTCCGGGTCGTCGGCGAGGCCGCGACCTGCGCGCAGGCCCTCGCCCGCATACCGACCGTGCAACCGGACGTCGCGGTCCTCGACGTCCGCCTACCCGACGGCAACGGGATCGAACTGTGCCGCGACTTGCTCAGCCGAGTCGACGGGTTGCGCTGCCTGATCCTGACCTCGATGACCGACGACGAGGCCATGATGGACGCGATCCTCGCCGGCGCCAGCGGGTACGTCATCAAGGACATCACCGGCATGGAACTCGCCCGCGCCATCACCGATGTCGGCGCCGGACGGTCGTTGCTCGACAACCGCGCGGCCGCAGCCCTGATGGACCGGTTGCGCACCCAACGCGAGAAAGAGGAAAAGCCCGGCGACGGATTGAGCGAGCAGGAGAGCACCCTGCTCGCCCTCCTCGGCGAGGGCCTGACCAATCGGCAGATCGCCGCCCGGATGCATCTCGCGGAGAAGACCGTGAAGAACTACGTGTCCCGGCTGCTGGGCAAACTCGGCATGGAGCGCCGTACGCAGGCGGCGGTGTACGCCACCAAAGCGGCGCGACGGGGTCACGCGCACTGAGTCGAGGCTCGCGAGTGATTCGCGTACCATATCCCGCGGGTTAGAGCACGACACGTGTCATTGGTCCCCATCCAACGGGACTCTTTACCCGGTGACTCACCCCTCGCCGGGGCATCTACTGGATTACACGGGCGATGCCGGCACCCCGGCACCCGATGCGTGGACCTCCAGGGGGACTGCCGTGTGACCGCATCCAGATTCACCGACGGACCTGTCGTCGTCGGCGTCGACGGGTCTGCCACCGCCCGCGCCGCCGCCCGCTGGGCCGCGCGCGACGCCGCCCTCCATCGGTCGGAGATCGAGATGATCGCGTCGGCGAATCTCTCGGCGGACGATCCGTACGTCCTCGAACCGCTACGAGCCCGATGCGAACGCGCCCTGGCGGAGGCACGCCGCGTCGCCGAGGACTCGAGCGACTCAACCGACCCGCTGAAGATCACGACCCAGGTCGTCGACTCCCCGCCGGTCACCGCCCTGCTCGAGGCATCGGATCGAGCCCGACTGCTCGTAGTCGGCAACCGCGGGCACATGGCCGGTCACCGCGTGGCCCTCGGCACGATCACCACCGCACTCGCCGAGCACTGCAGATGTCCGCTGACGGTCGTCCGGGACTCCACGTCGAACTGGTCCCAGGCGAGCATCGCGGTCGGCACCGACGGCTCCCCGGGCGGTCGAGTCGCCGTCGACGCCGCGTTCGCCGCGGCCGACCTGCGCGGCGTCCCGGTCACCGTCGTCCACGCCTGGTGCGACACCGATGTCGCCGACATGTCCGTGCCGTGCACGATGTCCGAGTGGCCGAGCCGCCGCAGCCGCGCCGACGCCTGGCTCGACGCCGAACTCGACGAGGTGCGCCGCCGATATCCGCAGGTCACCGTCCGCTGTGCCGTGACCAGGGACCGCCCTGCCCGCGCCTTGCTCGACCACGCCCAGGCTGCGCAACTGCTCGTCGTGGGCGCGCGCGGTCGCGGCGGTTTCGCGGCCATGAGACTGGGCTCGACGAGCCTCTCGGTCCTGCGTTCGGCCCGAGGCCCGGTGATGGTGGTACCCCGCGACCGCTGACCTGCACTCGGTCCGCCGAACCATGTGCCATTCGGCCCTATGAGATCTACGTCACACCCGGTGACACTGAGGTGGTCGCTCGTCCGAGTCCGCCGACGAACCGACGGGACCGATTCGACACAGCGAGCACCAGAGGTCCACCGCCATGACAGTCATATCTCCGCTGTTCGCCGAAACCGAGGGTTCGGCCGACCGGAACTGCGACAGCTGCGGGCGCAGCTTCGTCCTACGACGACCACTCGCCGAGCCCGATCGGGATCAGTGGGCCAGGGTCAACGGCTGGCACATCGGGGTCGAGGAGACCTTCTGCCCCGCCTGCCGGCACGCTCGCTCCGAGATCAGCGACCCGTGAACTGCCCGAACAGGGCGGGAACCGCACCGACCAGCTGCGAGAGCAGTCCGGTCAGCATGTCGGCGGCCGGCACGTCGGGAGTCGACGGCGTGGCACCCGGAGTTGTCTGAGGGGTTGCTCCGGGCGCCTCGCCGGTCGGCGCACCCTGATTGACGCCGATCGTGATCTTCGGGCTCTTCGCGGGGTCGAGCCAGACGAGGATCTTCTTCATCAGCTCGCGCTCGATGGCGACGCAGCCCAGCGTCGGCTGGTCGTTGGTCACATGCAGGAACATCGCCGTCGCCTTGCCGGGCGTGCGCTGCGGATTGTGCGCGATGTTGACCGCGTAGTCGTAGACGGGACCCGAGTTGTACAGGTTCTCGCTGTCACCACCGGGACTCTGGGGCTGACGCACGTGGGTGTTGTAGGTCGGCGACTTGGGATCGGAATCCCACCAGTCCTGCGTATCGACCTTGAGGTAAGGCATCTTGGTGCCCGGATTCTCCTGGCGACCGAAGGCCTGGTCGAGCGGGAACGTTCCCTCCGGGGTGCGGGGCACGTTGTCCTGCGGCTCGCCCATCCCCAGGGAGCCGAGGAATGCCTTGGTCGGGCCGAGACCGGGGACCGGCTTCCAACTGCCGTCGTTCCCCTTCTCGAAGGCCGTGAGCGTGGCGGTGGTGTCCGACGCCTTGGGCGCGGTCACGACGATCATCTGACCGGTCGGGCCCCCGGCGCCCCCGACGCCGCCGGGCGCATCCGCGGAACCGTTGTCGCCCGACAGTTGGTTGAGCACCTCGTCGAGCAGTGGGATGCCGAGGCCCTCCCCCATTCCCGGCAGCGACGGGCTGCCCGGGGTGGTCGGTGGCGTGATCGGTGTCGTCGTCTCCGGATCGGCGAGGGCCTGACCCGCACCACCAGCGCACGCGGCCAGCACCGCAATCACCAATAGTCCCAGCAGTCTCATTCGCCTCATCAGTAACTTCAGCACCACAACAGTGTGACAGCGCGCAAGACCCCGTAAGTCACGTGATGGTCACGGTGCAGTGAGGATCGGATCAAGCGCTCCGACCCGCCCGACTGTCCGCGACCGCCGGATCACCCGTCGATTGTCGAAGGAAAATCGGAAATGATCCATTGTTCGACGCGCAGGACAACGGCCCGAAAATGCGTTGACGCGTTGCGGGCACGCAGAATTCACCGACCTTTTCTTTGCGGAAACGAAACATAATCGTTAGCGTCGGTAACGGCGTTGATCGAGCAGCGACCTCGCCGAACAGAAAGTCACCGACAAAGGAGAGAAATGGGTTCCCTCGAGAACATCGAAGTCCTCACCGCACTCGTCGACCTGCTCAACGCGCTCAGCGACCTCGGCGGCACCGCCGCCTGACCCGACCCCTGAGACCGGCCCACCACCGAGAAATCCGTTGCGAGAGCAGCAGACTCAGCAGTGGGCCACCGTGACGGAAGGCCGCGACGATTCACTCCCCTCAGCGAATCGTCGCGGCCTTCCTCCTCTGAACACTCGCTACGCTCCCGGCGCGGACACACCCCGCCCGCTCGCTACGCTCCCGGCGCGGACACACCCCGCCCGCTCGCTACGCTCCCGGCGCGGAAGGCCCGAACTCCTCCAACATCTCCGTCACCAACGCCGCGATCGGCGACCGCTCGCTGCGGGTGAGCGTGATGTGCGCGAAGAGCGGATGCCCCTTCAGCTTCTCGATGACCGCGGCGACGCCGTCGTGCCGGCCGACGCGGAGGTTGTCGCGCTGAGCGACATCGTGGGTCAGCACCACACGCGAACCCGAGCCCAGGCGCGACAGCACCGTCAGCAGGACGTTACGTTCCAGCGACTGCGCCTCGTCGACGATCACGAACGAGTCGTGCAACGACCGGCCGCGGATGTGCGTCAGCGGCAACACCTCCAGCATCCCGCGGCTCAACACCTCCTCGATGACCTCCGGTGAGGCGAGCCCCTCGAGGGTGTCGAACACCGCCTGCGCCCACGGGCCCATCTTCTCGGCCTCACCTCCGGGGAGGTAACCGAGCTGCTGGCCGCCGACCGCGTACAGCGGCCGGAAGACGACCACCTTGCGCTGGGTCCGTCGTTCGAGAACCGCCTCGAGGCCCGCACACAGCGCCAGCGCCGACTTGCCGGTGCCCGCCTTGCCGCCGAGCGAGACGATGCCGACGCTGTCGTCGAGCAGCAGGTCCAGGGCGACCCGCTGCTCCGCGGAACGGCCGTGCAGGCCAAAGGCCTCACGATCTCCCCGCACCAGTTGCACACGCTTCTCCGCGTTGACGCGTCCGAGGGCGCTCGACGACGGACTGAGCAGACGAATGCCGGTGTGACAGGGCAACTCCCTCGCCTCGTCCAGGTCGATGGCGCCGTCGGCGAACAGTGCGTCGATCGCCGAGGTCTCGACGTCGAGTTCGGTCATCCCCGACCAGCCGGAGACGACGACGTCCTGCGCGTGGTACTCGTCGGCGGCCAGACCGACCGCGCCGGCCTTCACACGCAGCGGGGTGTCCTTGGACACCAGGGTCACGTCCTTGCCCTCGGCACGAAGGTTGAGGGCACAGGCCAGAATCCGGGAATCGTTGCTGTCGGTGCGGAAACCGGCCGGCAGGACGGCCGGATCGGTGTGGTTGAGCTCCACCTGGAGGGTGCCGCCCTCCTCGCCGATCTCGATCGGTAGGTCGAGCCGACCGTGCGCGAGCCGCAGGTCGTCGAGCATGCGCAACGCCTCACGTGCGAACCAGCCGAGCTCGTGGTGGTGGCGTTTGCCCTCGAGTTCGCTGATGACCACCAGTGGCAACACCACTGAGTGCTCCGCGAAGCGCATGACCGCCCAGGGGTCGGACAGCAGCACGGAAGTATCGAGGACGTAGGTGCGTGTGGTCACGTGGAGCTCCTACGTTCGTGCGGCGCCCGCACAAACCTGTTCTCGCCGTTGACCGGCCGGGTCGAAGTCCGTTGCCCTCGGCGTCAGCCGAGGTGGACGAGGACCGGGGCCGGTCCCCTCGCGCTGCTGGTGCAATACACGAATCGAACCTCCCGGACGAACCGCTTCCCCGCGGTCCGTACCGTCAACGTACGCGCAGACCTCGCCGGCGGCGCGCCGGAGTCAGGTGTGTCGGCGTGAATTTCGCGTTAACCGCAGTATCGTCTGACCCAGGGACGCAAACGGCGCCACCAGGACATTTGTCGTCCTGATGGCGCCGTGCGCGCGTGTAGGGAAAGTGTCCCGGTGTCTAGCCGCGGGCGCGGGAGAGGATGCGCTGACGCGCCGCCTCGGCCTCGTCGCCCAGACCCTCGATGGAGTCGAGCTTGACCGCATCGGCGAGGGTCGCGGCGATCTCGCGCCACGTGTCCTCGTTCTCGTAGTCGGCCAGGAGCGCCCGCTCCGCATCGAAATCATCGATGTCGTGGCCGATCGCCTCGGCCCGACCCAGCGCCAGGGCCGAGTCGATCGCGATGACGGTGGCGTCCTGATCGGCGATGATGCCGGCGTTGAGGAACGCACCGAAGGTGTTGGCCTGCTGCTGGTCGTCGGCGGCGATCTTGGTGAGGATCTGCTCCAGGACGTCGTCGGCGGCGATCGCGCTGAGTCGCTTGATGAAGCTGACGCACTGGTTCTCGTGCACCGCCATCAGTGCGAGCACATCGAGCGGTCCGAGCGGGTCGACCTGCTCGGGGGTCTGCCGGTAACCCTTGGTGACGTGGACGAGTCGCCGGTTCTCGGCATCCACCGGATCGATCGCGCGGCGCACGACGAGGTAGTCGCGCAGGACGATCGAGTGCCGGTTGTCCTCCGCGGTCCAGACACCGATCAGCTGACGCCACTCGGAGAAGGCCGGGAAGTGCTTCGCCAGCACGCGGTGGTACGACGGCAGGTTGTCCTTGGTGAGGAGCAGAGCCAGCAGCCCGGCACGCGCCTCGTCCGACAGTGTCGCCTGCGACGGGTCGTAGTCGTCGCCGCCGAGGAAGGCGAAGTTGCGTCCCTCGTCCCACGGCACCCAGTCGTGCGGGTTCCACGGAGTGGCGGCCGACTGGTGGTCTTCCGCGATCTCGGGAAGAGCCTTCTCGAGCGCGATGATCAGGTCGTCTTCAGTGAGTGCGTTCATCGCTGCAAGGATACGGACGCCGCTCGGCGCGGGGCAATTCAGGTCACATCCGAGCGGTCGGCCACGGCTCAGATGCGGCTCATCAGTCCCCACTCCTCGAGTCCCTCGTACAGCGGGAAGTCGAGGGCGAGCTTGGAGACCCGGCCACGCAGGGCCGAGACGTCCGCCGACGAACCTGCGGCGAGCGCCGTCGCGATGATGTCGGCGACCTCGGTGAACTCCTCGTCGCCGAAGCCACGGGTGGCCAGCGCGGGGGTGCCGATGCGCAGACCCGAGGTGACCATCGGCGGACGCGGGTCGAACGGCACCGCGTTCCGGTTGACCGTGATCCCGACCTGGTGGAGCAGATCCTCGGCCTGCTGGCCGTCGAGGTCGCTGTTGCGCAGGTCGACGAGCACGAGGTGGACGTCGGTGCCGCCGGTCAGGACCGAGACGCCGGCTTTGGCGACGTCCTCACCGTTGAGGCGTTCGGCGAGGATGCTCGCGCCCGACAGGGTGCGGCGCTGCCGCTCGGCGAACTCCTCGGTACCGGCGATCTTGAGCGCGACGGCCTTGCCGGCGATCGCGTGCATGAGCGGTCCGCCCTGCTGGCCGGGGAACACGGCCGAGTTGAGCTTCTTGGCCCACTCCTGCTTGGCGAGGATGATGCCGGAGCGGGGTCCGCCGAGGGTCTTGTGCACGGTCGAGCTGACGACGTCGGCATGCGGCACCGGCGACGGGTGCAGGCCCGCGGCGACGAGCCCGGCGAAGTGCGCCATGTCGACCCACAGGTGTGCGCCCACCTCGTCGGCGATCGAGCGGAACGCCTCGAAGTCGAGGGTCCGCGGGTAGGCCGACCAGCCGGCGACGATGACCTTCGGCTTCACGTCGAGGGCGATCTTGCGCACCTCGTCCATGTCGATCCGGAAGTCTTCCTTGCTCACGCCGTAGAAGGCGTTCTCGTAGAGCTTGCCGGAGAAGTTCAGGCGCATGCCGTGCGTGAGGTGACCGCCGTGGGCGAGATCGAGACCGAGCATGGTCTCCCCCGGCTCCATCAGGGCCTGCAGCACGGCCGCGTTGGCCTGCGCACCCGAGTGCGGCTGGACGTTGGCGAAGTCGGCGCCGAACAGTTCCTTGGCACGGTTCCGGGCGATGTCCTCGACGACGTCGACGTACTCGCAACCGCCGTAGTAACGACGTCCCGGGTAACCCTCGGCGTACTTGTTGGTGAGCACGCTGCCCTGTGCCTGCAGCACCGCGCGCGGCACGAAGTTCTCCGAGGCGATCATCTCGAGGGTGTCCCGCTGACGGCTGAGTTCGCCGTTCATGGCGGCGGCGACGTCGGGGTCGAGCTCCGCCAGGGACATCGAGTTCACGGATGACGAGTTCGCGGTCATGGGGTCAAGTCTAGGGACGGCGCCGCGAGCGCAGCGAGCGGGCCATGTGTTGACGCGCTGTTCGATCCCATGACCGGCCATCGGTTCTATCGGCTGACCGCCACCAGCTCCCGTCGGAGGCTCGCCGGGATGAGCGGTTCGTCGAGCAGCCGTCCGAAGGCCGCGGCGCGGTCGTCGGCGGCGTCGAGCCAGGTCTCCAGGAGTTGATAACCCTCGACGTAGGTGCTGATGTACGCCCGCCACAGCGGCGAGGTGAGGAAGCGCAGCATCTGCCGGGCACGCTCGGGCGGTGCGAGCAACCACGTCTGGAGGAAGTCGGCGACGGTGTCGGCGTCGGCGTGCTGGTCGTGCAGCATCAGGGCCGCGTCCTGACGGACGGTGAGGAGCCCGGAGGTCGCCCGTCCCACCCGCGTCGCCCGGTCGGCGTCGAAGCGCAGGCCGAGGTCGGCGTAGATCTCCTGCGCCCAGCCGCCCCACTCCTTGCCCATGATGGCGGTCAGGGCATGGTCCGCGAGCCCTTCGGCCATCAGGCATTGCGGGGTGTTGACGAGGAAGATCGACTGCTCGTGCTGCCCGGCGCCCACGAGCAGTTGTTCCTTGCGGCAGTGCTCGGTGTGGTGGCCGGGGTAGGCCTCGTGGGCGATCAGGTGTGGGAGCGACGACATGTACTGCGTCAGATCGGCGTTGATCGCGACCCGCGACCAGTAGTCGCCGAGGTAGTAGTTGAACCCCGACCACGGCTTGTCGGTGACGACCTCGAAGTCGACGATCTCGTTGTCCGGCAACGGATACTGCGCGCGGACACGTTCGCGAAGGGCACCACTGAACGCCCGGACGCATTCGTCGACCTTGTCGGCGGGGATCTCGTCGGCCCGACGATGAGCGGCGTAGGCGTCGCGGAGATCCTCGCCGCTGGCATCGGCGATACCGAGTGCGTCGGCGAGTTCGGTGTGGGCCTGCCGGTAGCGGTCGGGGTCGGCGAGGGCGATGTCGACGTCGAAGTAGGCGTTGACCTCGTCGACGAAGGAGATGTCGTCGCCGGCGAACTTGCGGGCCGAGCACTCGAGCGCCCGCAGGTGGGACCCGATGAACTCCGCCCGGTCCGCGGGGAGATCACCGGGGAGGTCGGCGCGCAGGGCCCGCGCCTGTGCGGCCAGGTGCGCCGGGTCGGGTGCGGGTCCGTTGGCGATCTCGGCGCGCAGTGCCGGGTCGCCGGTGAACGCGTCGACGAAACCTTCTTCGAGCCGATCGAACGCCAACCCCAGCCGCAGGTAGTCGGTGACGAGGTCGGGGGTCGCGTGATCGGCCGGCATACCGGGCACGTTACCGCGAGCGGACGCACCGCGCGGACCCACCGCGTCGCGGCGAGAGGTGGGCCCTAAGCTGTTACGCATGACGACCCGGGCAGCCGCGCTCACCATGACCCCGGAGCTGCGCTGATGGCTCGCAATGCCAGTGATCGGGACCCCAGTCTGTACCTGGAACTCGACCGCCGGCAGTGGCGCGAACTGCGTGAGTCGATGCCCCTCGTGCTGAACGAGGACGAGCTCGCCGAACTCGTGGGTCTCGGTGAGCAGATCGACCTCGAGGAGGTCGCCGACGTCTACCTGCCCCTCTCGCGTCTGATCCATCTGCAAGTCGCTGCGCGCCAACGACTCTTTGCGGCCACCTCGACCTTCCTCGGCGAGCGTCAGGTCAACCGGCAGGTCCCGTTCGTCATCGGTATCGCCGGCAGTGTCGCAGTCGGCAAGTCGACGACGGCTCGCGTGCTCGCGGCGTTGCTCGCCCGGTGGGAGTCGCATCCGAAGGTCGACCTGATCACCACCGACGGCTTCCTGTTGCCGACGGCGGAGATGCAGCGTCGAGGGATCTTGCATCGCAAGGGTTTTCCCGAGTCGTATGACCGGCGTGCGCTGCTCCGGTTCGTGACCGAGGTGAAGTCGGGTGCGCGCGAGGTGGCCGCGCCGGTCTACTCGCACCTCGCCTACGACATCGTGCCGAGCGTCTATCACTATGTGCGGCAACCCGACATCCTCATCCTCGAGGGATTGAACGTCCTGCAGACCGGCCCGACGCTGATGGTGTCGGATCTCTTCGACTTCTCGATCTACGTCGACGCCAAGATCGAGGACATCGAGGAGTGGTACATCTCCCGGTTCCTGCAGATGCGGACCACGTCGTTCGCCAACCCGGACTCCCACTTCCACGCCTACGCCTCGCTCACCGACGAGCAGGCCACGGCCGCGGCGCGGGACCTGTGGACCTCGATCAACCGGCCGAACCTCATCGAGAACATCCTGCCCACCCGCCCGCGGGCCTCGCTGGTGCTCCGCAAGGCGTCGACCACGCCATCAACCGGGTACGCCTGCGCAAACTGTGAGCATCAGGCCGACGTGACCATCATGTCGGTGTGAGCATCAGGTCCACCAGTTCCGCGCTGTGGCGTCCGGCGGACGCGCGGTCCTCCTCGGAGTAGGACAGGTGCAGCGCCCCGATGCCCATCGCGAAGATCCAGTTGGACCGGACCGACGCGGTCTTCGGATCCATTCCATGGTCGAGGAGACACCGGCGCACCGCTTCTCGCGCACGACGATCGGACGTCCGGATACTCGCCTCGGCATTCGGATCCGAGCGTGCCCATTCCCGCATCGCCCGTTCGATCATCCAGTGCCTCGGGCTCGTCAGTTGGGCGATCAAGCCCAGCAGGCGGTCGCGCGGCGGTAGGTCGGCCAGGGCCGCGAAGTTCTGGTGTTCCTCGTCGTTCCACTCGCCCCACCGTGCGACCAGCGCCGAACGATAGGCCGCGATGTCCTTGAAGTGCCAGTAGAAACTGCCCTTGGTGACTCCCATGCGTTTGCAGACGGTGTCGATCTTGATCTGCTTGAATCCGTCCTCGGCCAGGATCGCGTACCCGAGCTCGATCCAGTCGTCGGCCGACAGGTGGCCGCCGCCACCCTCCTGCGCTCGCCCCATTCCCTCACCCTAACCGCGGTTCTGGCCCGAACCAGACACCCCATACTTTTTTGTATGTTACGTTCCGATCCGTGGACACCCCGACATCCGGCACGGTGCTGATCACCGACGAATTCATCGCCTCCCTGGCCGAGCGCGCGGGCCGGGCGGAGGAACTTCGGCAACTGCCCGCCGAGACCATCCGCGACGCGACCGACTCCGGCCTCTTGGATCTGTTGATCCCCAGTAGGTTCGGCGGACTCGAGGCACCCTTCCCCGAGATCCTCGACCATGTCCGGCGGCTGGCCCACGGCTGCACGTCGAGCGCCTGGACGCTGGGCTTCTATACGTTGCACGGCTGGATCACCGCACTGTTCAGCGAGGCGGCGCAGGAGGAGGCGTTCGCCGACCGCCCGTACCTCGCACCGGCACCTCTGGCACCGACCGGCACCGCGGAGCCGCGGGATGGCGGTTTCTCCGTGTCCGGGCGCTGGTCCTGGGCGACCGGCATCATGGAGGCCAACTGGGTGATGGTGGGTGCCATCGTCACCGGCGACCGACCCGACGCCGTCCTCGCGCTCCTGCCGATCGACGACGCGCGGGTGGAGGACGTCTGGCACACCGACGGCATGCGGGCGACCGGGTCCAACGACGTGGTCGTCGAGAACGCCTTCGTACCGGCGCACCGCACCGTCCGAGTTCGAGATCTCTACGCGGGCAGGACACCTGGCGCGACCCTGCACGACAACTACTCGTATCGCTGGCCGATGGTCCCCGCTCTCGCCCTGCTTGCCGCGATGCCCGCCCTGGGCACGGCCGAGCGGGTCGCCGACCTGTACGCCGCACGACTCTCCGAACGGGTCCTCGCCTACCAGATGGTCAAGCAGAAGGACAAGCCAGCAGCGCGGATTCGCCTGGGCGACGCGCGAATCCGGCTACAGGCTCTTCGGGGCCTGCTTGCGCAGACCACGGCGACCATCGACGAAATCCTCGCTGCCGGAGGGACGGTCGACATCCGCACGCGTGCGCAGGCGCGTCTCGCCGCGGCCCGGATCGTGAACGAATCGAGAGCGGTGATCGGCACCCTGCTCGAGGCATCGGGCGCAAGCGTGCATTTCCTCGACCACCCGATGCAGCGTGCGCGCCGAGACGTCGACGTCCTGTCCGGCCACGTCGTCTTCGATTACGACGAGATCCGGGAGATCGCCGCTTCTCTCGAGATCGGCATGGAGATCTCGCCGTTCGCAATGGTGTAACGCGGCTGATGCGCGTAGCGCAGGATGATGAGCCCACTGCCGGATGAGGTGAGAGGAGCGCCGCGGACACCCGCCGGCGACAACCAGCGGTCAGCCGGCGGCCTGCGACACACGCCGTTCGTCCAGGCCCGCGGGGTACCCACCGGCAACGGCGATCCGGTTCCAGGCGTTGATCATCACGATCGCCGCGACCAGCTGGCCGGTGGTGGCCGCGTCGAAACATGTTCGTACATCGTCGAACACCGCGTCGTCGACACCACCCTCGCCGAGTCGCGTGAGTTGTTCCGCGAGCGCGAGGACCGCCCGCTCCCGTGACGAGAACAGCGACCCCGCCTCACGCCACGTGGCGAGCATCAGCAGCTTGTGCGGGTCGATCTGTGCGGCCAGCGCGTCCCCGGCATGCATGTGCAGGCAGTACGCACAACCGTTCAGCTGCGACACCCGCATCGAGATCAGCTCGCCGATCTCGACGTCGACACCCGCCGACGACGCCCGCTGCAGCGCGACGAGCGCCTTGTAGACGGCGGGATTGTCCTGCGGGATCCACATGCGTGTCGACGGGCGCGGGCGCACGCTCATCTCGCACTACCCGCGTGCGCGCCGGAACGCTGGGCGAGCCATTGTTCGAGCGTGGTCGGGGTGATCACGTCCGGATTCGCGGGCACGAGTCCCCCGCCTCGGATCGCCGATCCGCCTACGGCCGCCCCGATGATCCAGCGCGGCGATCCTCGCTGCGCCGCAACGGCTTTCGCCACGTCGACGAGGTTCATCTCGGCGGGCCCGGCGACCTCGATCTTGCGAACACCGCCGGCGTCGGCGGTCACCGGACCCGCCGTGGCGGTGTCCGCGACCACCTTCGCCACGTCCTCGGCGGCCGCGGGGCGACACCGCATCTTCGGCACGATCGCGACGGGACCGACAGCCATTCGTCCCATCATCTGTTCGGCGAGTTCGAACCACTGCACCGACGCCAGGATGGTCAGCGTCGCCGGGTCGACGACATCGCGGTAGGCGGCTTCCTGAGCCGCCTTGCCCTGGTAGTAACCGAATTTCGCGTTCACCGTCGGATCGTCCGCGTTGACGATCGAGACGCAGACGACGTGCCCGACCGCGGCTGCGGTCGCCGCTCGCCCGATGTTGCGCGCCGTCGTCCGGAAGAAGTCGACGGCCTTCTTCGCGCTCAGCGTCTCGACACTGAGGCAGTCGACCACGACATCGGCACCGGACATCGCCCGGGCCAGCCCCTCCCCGGTGTAGGCGTCGACCCCGGCGCCTCGGTTCGCCCGCACCACCTCGTTGCCGCGCTCGGCGAGCAGGTCCGCCACCCGGCTCCCCAGTACCCCGCTTGCCCCGATCACCACGATCTTCATCTCGCCCCTCCTCACCGACATCGTCGGCCTCTTGTCTGTTCTTCGGTTTCAGGACTTAGGCTAGTGCGGGATTAGCACAAGAAAGTGGTCCAATCCGATGGAAGAAAACAGGGTCAATCCGAGCGCGACCGCCACCGACCCGTGGGCGGAGGTGGCTGCGCGCCTCGGCGCCGATCTGTTTCTCGACCTGCAACCGGACCCGGGGGCCAGCGCACGCGGTCGCGGCGCGACGCTGCGCCGAACGCTCACGGAGGCCCTGCGATCGGCCATCCTTGACGGCCGCCTGCCCGCCGGAACCGCACTGCCGCCGTACCGTTCGCTGGCCGCCGACCTCGGCCTCGCCCGCGGCACGGTGTCGGCCGTGTATCAGGAGTTGATCGCGGAGGGTTGGCTGACCGCCCGCCAGGGTTCCGCCACACGCGTGGCCGACGGCGCGGCACATCCCGAGACCGCGAGCAACCGGAAAGCCGATGAACGCCCCTCGACGCCTTCGCCTTTCCGCTTCCCGCACGACTTCTCGCTCGGACAACCATGCGCGGGAATGTTCCCGCGAACCGACTGGATTCGCGCAACCCGTCGGGTTCTCACCGGTGCCGGGGACGAGGTGTTTGCACCGACCCACCCTCAGGGCCGGGCCGAACTGCGTCGCGCCCTCAGCGGGTACCTGAGCCGGACGCGCGGCGTCCGGACCACCGCCGACCTGATCGTGCTCGGCACCGCGGTCCAGTCCGCATTGGAACTGTTGTCACGCACTGTCTTCGGCGACGTCCTCGCCGTCGAGGGTCACGGCCTGCCCTTCCATTGGCAGGCAGTCGTACGGGGCGGCACCAGAGTGGTCCCGATCGCCGTCGACGACGAGGGGATGGTGATCGACGACCTCGAACGCAGTGGCGCCGCGGCGGTCCTGCTGTCCCCGAGCCACCAGTTCCCGACCGGGGTCCCACTGTCCCCGGCGCGACGCATGCAGGTGATCGAGTGGGCTCGGCGCACCGGCGCGGTCATCGTCGAGGACGACTACGACGGCGAGTTCCGCTACGACCGCGACCCGGTCGGTGCACTGCAGGCACTCGGCCCGGATGTGGTGATCCACGCCGGTTCGATGTCCAAGAGCCTCTCCCCCGCCGTGCGCGCCGGGTGGCTCGCACTGCCACCTCATCTGATGGATGTCGTGATGAACGCCAAGGGAGTACGAGAAGGCGACGCGAGCATCGTCGACCAGCTGATCCTCGCCGACCTGATCGACTCCGGCGCGTACGACCGACACATCCGCCGCAGCCGGCAGGTGTATCGACAGCGCCGCGACGCACTCGTCGAGGCCGTCACCGCGTGCGGTCTGGGTCTACCCGGCATCGCCGCCGGACTGCATGCCGTCATACCCGTCGACCACGCGGACGAGGGTGCACTCGTTCACGAAGCGTTCAGGCGAGGGATCGGGCTCGTCGGACTGTCGCTGTTCCGTCACCCGGACGCCGACCCCCTGCCGCACGGCGGTCTGGTCGTCGGGTTCGGTACGCCTGCGGCGTCGACCTTCACCGCCGACCTGCAGGCCCTTCGCGACCTACTTGCCGAATCGCCTGCTGCGCGCCGAGTAGTCCCGTAGCGCGCGCAGGAAGTCGACCCGGCGGAACTCCGGCCAGTACGCGTCGGTGAACCAGATCTCCGAGTAGGCGCTCTGCCACAGCAAGAATCCCGACAGCCGCTGTTCTCCGGAGGTCCGGATCACGAGGTCGGGATCGGGCTGCCCCTTGGTGTAGAGGTTGGCGTCGATCGCCTCGACGGTGACCGCCTCGATCATCTCCTCGGCAGTGGCGCCGGCGGCACGCTTCTCGTCGAGCAACGCCCGCACCGCGTCGACGATCTCCTGCCGTCCGCCGTACCCGACGGCGACGTTGACGTTCATGCCGTCTCGTTCGCTGGTGCGCTCGGCCGCGACCCGCAGGCGCCCGGCGACGGCCTCGGGCAGGGCGTCGAGGGTGCCGACGATGCGGATGCACCAGTCGCCGTCGGGCGAGGAGATCTCGTCGACGATGTCGGGCACGATCTCGAGCAGAGCGTCGAGCTCGTCCGACGAGCGGTTCAGGTTCTCGGTGGAGAGGAGATAGATGGTGACGGCCTCGATGCCCAGGCCCGCGCACCAGCCGAGCATGTCGGCGATGCGCTGGGCACCCACGCGGTGTCCGTGACTGACGTCGTCGAATCCCGCCTCGCGCGCCCAGCGACGATTGCCGTCGCAGATGATCGCGACATGCCGCGGTAGGCGCTGGGTGTCGAGGAGTTGGATGAGTCGACGTTCGTAGATGGTGAGAGCTGGACGGCGCACCCGATCCGGCAGCAGCTTCATCCTTCGCGGCCTCGTGTCACGTGGGACACCTTACGCGCCGCGATGCGAGCAGAATGACCCCGCCGACCTCCGCGAGCCTCCCTACAGTCGAGTAACTTACGGTACCGTAGGTTTGTGAACACACTGTCGAGCCCGCCCCCGGACGTGGCCGATCGACCACGCCTGCGCGGCGTGATCCACCACTACTCCGCCTATGTGGCAGCGGTCGCCGGTCTCGCGCTGGTCATCGGGGCCGCGATCCTCGACGGCGCCGTCGCCGCGCTGACGTGTGGGATCTATGCGATCACCGTCGTCGGACTCTTCACCGTCAGCGCCACCTATCACCGCATCCCGTGGAAGACGGCGCGTGCCCGCATCCGGATGAAGCGAGCCGACCACGCGATGATCTTTCTCTTCATCGCCGGCACTTACACACCGTTCTGCGCCCTCGGCCTGCCGTCGCCGGTGAGCTGGTGGGTGCTCGGCATCGTGTGGGCGGGTGCGCTCGGCGGCTCGCTGCTGAAGATCCTCTGGCCGGGCGCCCCGCGCTGGCTGGGCGTCACGCTCTATATCCTGCTCGGCTGGGTCATCGTCGTGGTCGCCCCGGCGCTGGTCGAACAGACCGGCTACCTGATCATGATCCTGCTGGCCCTCGGCGGCGTCCTCTACAGCGTCGGCGGAGTCCTGTACGCGGTGCGCTGGCCCAACCCGTGGCCGCGAACCTTCGGTCACCACGAGGTCTTCCACCTCTGCACCGCGGTCGCCGCACTACTCCACTACGCCGCCGCCTGGCTGGTCGTCGCGGGGTAGTATCCGCTCGCCGACCCGCACCGAGGGTTCACATGTGCATCGGCGGCATCATGCCCATACCGTGCATCCACATCGTCATGTGGTGACACATCTGCATCATCTGGTCCATCATCTCGGTTCGCCTCCCTCCACCACTCCGCGACCCCAACCCCGCGGCCCCCCCTTCGTAATCCCACCCCGGATCGGCGCCCGGCGGTAGGGCCGACCGTCGTCCCCCTGAGGGACCAGGTACCCACCGCCGCCTGTGCCGCGCACACAAACCCTTCTTCACCCGAACATCATGTGCCCGATTCCTGCCGGTGCCGTGGAGGTCAGCCGTGGGTGATCGGGTGGGGCCGTGACGAGAACTGATCGTGGTCCGTCCGGTGCCGCACTACGGGTGGACCCCGACCTCACTCTTCGTAGCGGCGCCACCCGTCGACGATTCCTCACCGCAACAGGACTGGTGACGGGACTCGCGTTCACCCCCGGGCTTCTCGGCGCCACCCCACCTGCGACCCCCACCCCGGGGTCGTCCGGATCATTGTTCGCGCTCGGCGTCGCCTCCGGCGATCCCCTGCCGGACGGCATCGTGTTGTGGACGCGACTGGCGCGCAACCCATTCGCCCCAGGAGGAGGGATGGGTTCACGTCCGGTCCGCGTCGACTGGGAGATCGCGACAAACGCATCGATGACGCGTGTCGTGCGCCGGGGGACCGCCCACGCGACGCCGGAATGGGGCCACAGCATCCACGTCGATGTGCGCGGACTCGCCCCGGCCGCCGACCACTTCTACCGCTTCCGGGCACTCGGCGAGATCTCGCCGATCGGCCGGACCCGCACCGCGCCGGCCCCGACCGCCCGGCCGGGTGCGCTGTCGATCGCCGTGGCGTCGTGCCAGAACTGGGCTGACGGCTACTACCACGCTTTCGCCGACATGGCGGCGCACGCACCGGATCTGGTGCTGCACCTCGGCGACTACATCTACGAGAAGCCGATCCCGCTCGACGCCCGCCGCGGCGCGACCCGGCCGGCATCGGCGACCCACGAGGCAGTCGGCCTCGACGACTATCGGGAGCGGTACGCGCTCTACAAGTCCGACCCTGACCTGCAACAGGCCCACGCGATGTCGCCGTTCGTGATCTCCTTCGACGACCATGAGGTCGACAACAACTGGGCCGCAACGATTCCCGAGGATGAGACCACCATGTCGCAGTTCGCTCTCCGGCGCGCCAGTGCATTGCGGGCATGGTGGGAGAACACCCCGGTGCGGACCACCGCACGACCCGACGGCACCGTCATCCGCGCTCATCGGCGTCTCGCCTTCGGCGACCTCGCGGAGATCAACGTCCTCGACACCCGCAGCCACCGCGACGATCAGGCCAACGGGGACAACGACTCCCCGCAGAACGCCCGCACCGCGGATCCGTCCCGGACGATCCTCGGTGACGCGCAGGAACGCTGGCTACTCGACGGCCTGGCGTCGAGTAACGCCCGATGGGATGTCCTCGCCCAGCAGGTCCCGATGGCCGACCTCGCGCGCGGCGGGTCGCGGGCGGTCAGCATGGACGGGTGGAGCGGCTACGAGGCATCGCGACGACGCGTCCTAGACGGGGCGGCACGCCGCGGCGTACACAACCTCGTCTCCCTCGCCGGCGACATCCACCGGAGTGTCGTCGCCGACCTACGGGCCGACTACGTCGACGACTCCCCCACCCGCGGAATCGAACTAGCCACGACGTCGATCACCTCCGGCGGCGACGGCGAGGACAGCGACGACGGCGACCGCGCATTGAAGGCCGCCTCGCCGCACGTGCGGTTCGGCAACTCCCAGCGCGGCTACCTGCTCAATCGCGTGTACCGCGACCGCTGGGAGGCCGAGTTCCGCGTGGCGCCATCGGTGCGGTCACCACGCGGCTCATTGCGACGACGCGCCGTCGTCACGATTCCCGACGCCTCTCCCGAAGTCGACGTAGGCCAATCCGCTCCCTGAGTAGCCCCGGAGCTTGCGGAGGGGCGTATCGAAGGGTCAGGCGCGCGCGAGCGCGTCGAGGACGGTGGCGCTGGCCTCCCAGCCCATGCACTTGTCGGTGACGGACTTGCCGTAGACCAGCGGGGTGGCGTCGGTCGACTGCGCGCCGGGCTCGAGGAAGCTCTCCAGCATGACGCCGCTGATGTTCGACGCCTCGCCGGCCTCGCGAGTGGCACGCAGGATCGCCGCGATCTCGGTCGCGACCTCCGCCTGGCGGATGTGGTCCTTACCGGAGTTGGCGTGCGAGCAGTCGATCATCACGCGTGCGGGCAGACCGGCCTTGTCCAGGGCCGCAGCCGCAGACGCGATCGACTCGGCGTCGAAGTTGGGTCCGCGGGTGCCGCCACGCAGGATGATGTGGCAGTCCTCGTTGCCCGCGGTCTCGACGACCGCGCCGTTGCCGAAGTCGTCGACTCCGAAGAAGACATGTTCAGCCGCAGCGGCTTTCACACCGTCGATGGCGACCTGGACGTTTCCGTCGGTGCCGTTCTTGAAGCCGATCGGCATCGACAGGCCCGACGCGAGCTGGCGGTGCACCTGCGACTCGGTGGTGCGGGCGCCGATGGCGCCCCACGCGACGGCGTCGGCGATGTACTGCGGGCTGGTCGGTTCGAGGAACTCACAGCCGACGGGCAGTCCGAGGTCGATGATGTCGAGCAGCAACGACCGGGCGGTCCGCAGACCGCGCTCGACGTCGAAGGTGTTGTCCATGCCGGGGTCGTTGATCAGACCCTTCCACCCGACCGTGGTGCGCGGCTTCTCGAAGTAGACCCGCATGACGATCTTCAGACGATCGGCGTAGGCCTCGGCCAGCGGCGCCAGACGCCGTGCGTAGTCGATCGCGGCGATCGGATCGTGCACCGAGCACGGTCCGGCGATCACGAGAAGACGGTCGTCGCGGCCGGCGAGGATGTCGGCGATCTCGTCACGGTCGCGGGCAACGGCGAGCGCACGACGCGCGGTCAGGGGCAGTTCGGCGCGGACGGTGTCGGGAGACGGGATCGGACGGAAGGACTTGATCCGACGATCAGAGGTCGATTCGGCCTTGTCTGCCGTACGCGTGGAATCCGGGAGAGTGGTCACGGTGTGTGCCTTTCGAGGTCATGCCCTGTCGGTGGTCCAACCGGGGCACGCCTAGTGGTGGAGCCCCGCTCAAAACGACAAGAGCAGCGACCGTAGGGTCGCTGCTCGGGCTCCGGGTGTTACGTGCGCGCGCTTGGTCAGCGCTTCATCGTGGCCCCACCCGGAGCCTCGATAAAGCGCCAATATGCGCGCACGGTGCTGATCACGGCGACAACACTAACACAACGCGGTCTACGGGTGACCGCGGTCTATCAGTTCACTGAGGACGATGATCGACTCGGACTTGTCCACCGGACCGGCGGCACGGATGCGTTCGAGTGCCTGCTCGAGGTGGCGCACGTCGCGGGCCCGCACCCGCAGGATGGCGTCGGCCTGACCCGAGATGGTCGCCGCGCTGACCACCTCCGGGATCGGTTCCCACGACGCCTTGAGCTCGTCCGGCGAGATGTTGCCGCGGCAGTACACCTGCACATAGGCCTCGGTCGTCCACTGCATCGCGTGCGGATCGACGATGGCGGTGAATCCCCGGATCACCCCGTCGTCGAGTAGACGGTCGACCCGACGCTTGACCGCGGGGGCGGAGAGCCCGACCTCGTCACCGATCTGGGCATAGGTCGCGCGGGCGTCACGGGTGAGGCAGGCGATCACCTTCTCATCCAGATCGTCGAGCGTACGCAATGGATGACCACTCCCCTCTAGTGCTGTGACGTTTTGTTGCACTCATACGCAATCCACGGCGATTGTTTGCATAGATTGCCGACGATACGCTCGATTCATGACGCTGACGAGCCCGGGTATCGCCGCGCCCCCGGTACGCCAGGCGCGGCCAAGGACCTACGCGATGACCCCGCCCGTGCACTTCACGGTGTCCTATGCGATCAATCCCTGGATGGACACCTCGGTTCCGGTGGACACCGACCGGGCCCTCGCCCAATGGCACACCCTGCGATCGGTGTACGAACCCTCGAACTTGTCGACCCGCGGTTCTACCACCTCGACACCGCGCTGGGCGTCCTCGACGACCGCACGATCGCCTACCACCCCGCCGCATTCTCCGCACGCTCACGCCGACTGCGCGACGAGCTGTTCCCCGACGCCATCATCGCCACCGACGCCGACGCGGCCGTGCTCGGCCTCAACCTGGTCTCCGACGGACTCGACGTCGTGATGACCGATCGCGCACCGCATCTCGAGGCAGAGCTGCGCGAGGCCGGGTTCCGGCCGGTGACCGTCGATCTCTCCGAGTTGCTCAAGGGCGGCGGCAGGGTCAAGTGCTGCACATTGGAACTCCAGGAGATACGCTCATGTCCGACACGCTCATCCCCCACGGTGTGACATCTTCTGCAGGTTCCACGACCGACGCCGAACCGCATGTGGCACACAACTACTCCCCGATCCCGGTCACCGCTGCGACCGCCGAGGGTGTGTGGATCACCGACGTCGACGGCAAGCGCCACCTCGACTGTCTGGGCGCGTACTCGGCGGTCAACTTCGGACATCGCCATCCGCGGATCGTCGCCGCGGCACTCGAACAGATCGAACGGGTCACCCTCACCAGTCGTGCGTTCCGTTCGGATCGTCTCGAACCGTTCTGCGCCGCACTCGCGGAACTGTGCGGCAAGGAGATGGTGCTGCCGATGAACACCGGCGCCGAGGCCGTCGAGTCTGCGATCAAGGTCGCCCGAAAGTGGGGTTACGACGTCAAGGGCGTCCCCGACGGCCGCGCGACGATCGTCGTCGCCGGCGGTAATTTCCACGGCCGCACCACGACGATCATCTCGTTCAGCGACGACCCTGATGCTCGCGCCGGATTCGGTCCGTACACACCGGGTTTCGTCCGTGTCCCGTACGGCGACGTCGAGGCGATCGCTGCCGCGATCGACGAGACGACCGTCGGCATCCTGCTCGAACCCATCCAGGGCGAGGCCGGGATCATCGTCCCGCCCGATGACTACCTCCCGCGGGTACGTGCTCTGTGTACCGACAACGACGTCCTGCTGATCGCCGACGAGATCCAATCGGGCCTGGGTCGCACGGGACGTACCTTCGCCGTCGAACACTGGGGCGTCGTACCCGATGTCTACCTGCTCGGCAAGGCGCTCGGTGGCGGGATCGTACCGGTCAGCGCGGTGGTGGCGAACCGCGATGTCCTCGGCGTCCTCCACCCCGGACAGCACGGCTCGACCTTCGGCGGGAACCCCCTCGCCGCGGCGATCGGCCACACCGTCGTCGACATGCTCGCCGACGGCACCTGGCAGGAACGCGCCACCGACCTCGGCGACCACTTACACACGCGGCTGAGGGAGTTCGTCGGCCGCGGCATCGTCGCGACCCGCGGTCTGGGACTCTGGGCTGGTATCGATCTCGATCCGGTGCTCGGCACCGGCAAGGACTTCTGCCTCCGCCTCGCCGAGCACGGCGTCCTGGCCAAGGACACCCATGGATCGACGCTTCGGCTCGCGCCTCCCCTCGTCATCACCGTTCAGGAGATCGACTGGGCGATCGAACGATTCGCCGAATCGCTGGACGAGCTGCGATCCCGGTCAGTGTGATACGCGCTCACGGTCGCGGTTGAGCCACCAGGTCGACGTCGACAGGACCGTGGCGAAGGCGCACCACGCCGGGTAGGCGGCGAGCGCGGCCCCGGCCGGCGGATTCACGGCCGCGGTACGCCGGGCCAGGTCGGCGCTGCTGACCGTGAGGGCCGCGGCGGCCACCGACGCGGTACCCAGCGCCCCTCTGCCGAAGTAGATCCAGCTCCACGCCCCGTTGAGAGCGAGATTGGCACCGAGCGCGGCGAGGTACGCCTGCTTCTCTTCTCGGGCCGGCGACTCGCCCAAACCGTCGATCGCGGTGGCGGAGGTGACCGCGATGTCGGCATAGAGGGCGGTCCAGGCCACCGGGAACACCCAGGTCGGCGGCACGAACGACGGCTTCTTCAGCCGCGGATACCAGGTCTCGACAGCGGGTTTGGTCACCACGCTGCCGATGGCACCGGCTGCGGCGGTGGCGAGCGAGGTCCCGATCAGAGTGGAGATGCGCATACTCATCAATACCCGTCCGGACGGATCCGACACCTGCGTGGTCTGCCGGCCTCACCCCAGCTGCGCGACGAGCGATTCCTCGTCCGTGACCGGCAGCCCGCAGACCGTTCCCCGGCACACGTAGGCGGCGTCGCGTCCGTCGATCGGGCCCCGCGCGACGAGCAGCGGGTGTGAATCCTGTTCGCCGGCAACGACGACCGCTCCGCCGGGGACGTGCGACCACGCCGCCCGGGTCAGCGCATGGTTCGACGCCGACCCTTCTGCCACGGCTATCTGCACCGGCCCGGCGACCCGCGCCGACATCACCGACATCCAGTGCCCGGCCGATCGCGGCAGCTTGGCGACGATCACCGATGCGCGGGACAGACTGTGCTCCAGCAGTTCTGCATAACCGACCGCCTTGGCCGGGTCGGCGAGCATGGATGCGGTGAGCAGCGCCTCGGCCATGAGCGACGCCCCCGCCGGGGTGGCACCGTCGATCGGATCACGGGGCCGGGCGATGAGCCCTTCACCGGTGGCGTCGAACCAGGCGCCGGGCGCCTCCTGATCCGCGAACAGTTCGATCGCGGTGTCGAGCACTCCCGCTCCCGCTCCCAAAAACCGGGTTTCACCGGTGACCTGGAACAGCGTCAGCAGAGCCGTTCTCAGCGTCGCGTGGTCGTCGAGCCCGCCGTCGGTCTCGCCCACGTGTCCGCCGAGCGAGGAACGACGGAGCCGCCCACCGACCAGGTGGTTGCTCAGCAACTCGTCGGCGCAACGAACTCCCTCGTCGACGTAGCCGGTGTCACCCAGCCCGGCACCGGCCTCGGCGAGTGCGGTGCTCGTCATGGCATTCCACGCGGTGACGACCTTGTCGTCGCGGGTGGGCTGGACACGCCTACCCCGCGCCTCGAGGAGCGCGGCACACACGGCAGCGAAGCGCTCGCGGTCGTCCGGGTCGGTCGGGAGCTGCAGCGTCGAGCGACCGTGTTCGAAGGTGCCCCGCTCGGTCACGACGAACAGCTCGGCGGCCCAGCGTCCGGTCTCCGGTCCGAGGACCTCGGCGAGTTCGTCCGGCGTCCACACGTAGGTGGACCCCTCCACGCCGTCGGCATCGGCGTCGAGAGACGAGGCGAATCCGCCCGGCACCCGCAGGTCCCGCCGGAGGAACGTGACCGTCTCCTCGACGACGCGGCGTGCCAACGGATCTCCGGTCCGCCGTGCCAGATGTGCGTAGGCCCGCAGCAGTTGCGCGTTGTCGTAGAGCATCTTCTCGAAGTGGGGTACCACCCAGCCGGCGTCGACCGAGTACCGGGCGAAACCACCGGCGAGCTGGTCGTAGATGCCGCCCCGGCCCATCGCGTCCATGGTTCGGGCGGCGGTCTCGATCGCAGCGGTGTCGCCGGTGCGTTCGGTGTGCCGGATCAGCGCTTCGAGGAGCGCCGAGGGCGGGAATTTGGGTGCGCCGCCGAATCCGCCGAATTCACGATCCTCGTCGTCGAGCACGGTGCGGACGCCGTGCGCGAGCAGTCGGTCGTCGACGGCGACGGTGCCCGCCGGCAACGGGGAGGTGTTCACCACGATGTGCTCGCGCACCTTCGCGGCGGTGTCGTCGAGGTCGGCGCGACGCTGCGTCCACGCCTCGGTGACCGCGGTCAGCACCTGACGGAAGGAGGGGATCTGCCCGCGCGGCCGCGGCGGGTAGTAGGTGCCGGTGTAGAACGGGTCGCCGTCCGGGGTGAGGAAGCAGGTCATGGGCCAACCACCCTGCCCGGTCATCGCGACGGTGGCGCTCATGTAGATGGCGTCGATGTCGGGACGTTCCTCCCGATCGACCTTGATGCAGACGAAGTCGCGGTTCATCTGGGCCGCGGTCGCGTCGTCCTCGAAGGACTCGTGCGCCATCACGTGACACCAGTGACAGGCCGCGTAGCCGACCGACAGCAGCACTGGCACGTCGCGTTCGCGTGCCAGGTTCAACGCGGCGTCGGACCACTCCTGCCAGTGGACCGGATTGTCGGCGTGCTGCCGGAGATATGGGCTCGTCGCCGAGCCCAGCATGTTCGACGAACCGTCAGGTGTCCGCCGGGCGTCGCTCATCGGTCCCGGTCGTGCTCGTCGCGTCCTGGCTTCCGGGTGCAGCGTCGTCGGTGGCAGCGATCGGCCCCGATGGGTCGGTGCCCTCGTCGAAGGCCTGATCCGCCTCGGGGTGCTCGGTGTCGAAGGACTCCGGCAGTTTCTTGAGCTGACGACTCATCGACCAGATCAGGAACGCGGTCCCGACCAGCAGCAACAGGATCACCAGGAGCCCGAGCGGGGACGACTTGCCGAATTCCGGTCCCTGCGGCTCCTCGGCCGCGACGACCATCACGGTGTTGACGATGTCGATGTTCATCACGTCTCGATTCCGGTGAACAGATCGGTTTCGGGGAGGGCGGTCTTCACGCGGGTCTTGGCCAGCTCGAACTCCTCGGTCGGCCACAGTCGCTGCTGCCATTCCAACGGTACGGCGAAGAACATGCCGTTGGGATCGATCTGCGTCGCATGCGCGCGCAGTGCGTCGTCACGCTGTGGGAAGTACTTGGCGCACTCGATCTGGGTGGTCACCCGACCCATCAGGTCACCTCGGCTCGGGTCCCACTTGCTGAGCCACTCGGTGAACGGGCTCTCCTGGCCGTGGCACTCGAACTCGTCGGAGAAGAGCACCATCCGGTCGCGGATGAAACCGTGTGTGTAGTAGAGCTTCGACACCATCCACGGCTCACCGGTTCCCGGGAACGCGTCGGGGTCGCCGGACTGGTCGTAGGCCGCGACCGACACCTCGTGGCACCGGATGTGATCCGGATGCGGGTATCCGCCGTGCTCGTCGTAGGTGATCATCACGTGCGGGCGGAACTCACGGACCAGTCGGACGAGGGACTCGGTGGCCTCCTCCAGCGGGACTGTCGCGAACGAGCCCTCCGGCAGCGGCGGCAGCGGGTCCCCTTCGGGGAGTCCGGAGTCGACGAAGCCAAGCCAGGTCTGCTTCACGCCGAGAGCCTCGGCGGCCCGGGCCATCTCCTCGCGGCGGACCTCGGTCATACGTTCTTTGATGCCGGGACGGTCCATCGCCGGGTTCAGGATGTCGCCGCGCTCGCCACCTGTCAGGGTGACGACGAGCACCTCGTTGCCTTCGGCCGCATACTTGGCGGTCGTGGCCGCACCCTTGCTCGACTCATCGTCGGGGTGCGCGTGGACCGCCATCAGACGGAACACACCCGGCTGCGGGTCGTCGGCGTGGGATTCGGTCACAGTTCCTCACCTTCGGATCGCTACTGCTCCCATGGTAGGTATTGACGCGTGAACAGTTCGGATGGGGGCGCCGCGGAGCGCCCTCGCAGCGGCCCGCGCGCGACCTACCCGGAGGATTCCGCGTCCGCACAGACCCGTCGGCGCTGGTTTCGCGCCCTGTCGATACTCGTAGTCGTGGCCGGCGTCACGCTGGCGGCGATCGGTTACAGCAAGTTCGGCACCGCCGATGTCTCCGGCGAGGCGACCGGTTACGAGATCCTCGACGACAACACCGTCGCCGTGCAGTTCACCGTCGACCGCTCCGACCCGGGCAAGCCCGCGGCCTGTGTGGTGCGCGGACGATCGAAGGACGGCAGCGAGACCGGTCGTCGCGAGATCCTGATCCCGGCCGGCTCCGTCGAACGGATCGGCGTCCGCACCGAGGTCACCACCTCCAAGCCTCCGGTCATCGGTGAGGTCTTCGGCTGCACCGTCGACGTGCCCGCCTACCTCCAGCCCGAGTCGTGAGCACGCGGCAGACCGCACCGGGCGACGCCGCCGCACCCCGCGCCGCGTTCGCCTCCATCGGCAGCCGCCATTTCCCGCTCCTCGTCGCACTGTTCGTCGGTGTGATGCTGATCAGCAACGTCACCGGCACCAAGGGTGTCGTGCTGTTCGACGACTGGCTCAACCTCGACCTGGGGCCCATACACATGCAGGGCCTGGTCACCGACGGTGCCTTCTTCCTGTTCCCGCTCGCCTATGTCCTGGGCGATGTGATCAGCGAGGTGTACGGCTTCCGCGCGATGCGCCGCACGATCCTGGCGGGCTTCGCCGTGCTCATCCTGGCCTCGCTGTGCTTCTGGCTGACCATTCATCTACCCGCCGCCGATTTCTACGAAGGCCAGGAGGCTTTCGCAACCGTCGCCGGCGTCGTTCCGCAATTCCTGCTCGCCGGACTTGCCGGATATGTGGTGGGCGAATTCCTGAATTCATTCGTGTTGGTCAAAATGAAAGAGCGCGCCGGTGAGCGCCATCTCTGGGCACGCCTTCTGGGATCGACCATCGTCGGCGAATTCGCGGACACCCTCGTCTTCTGTTCGATCGCGGCAACCGCCCTCGGTATCTCCACCTGGGGAGATTTCGTCAACTACACGATTGTCGGATTTGTCTGGAAGACCCTGGTGGAGATCGTCATCATGCCGGTGACGTATTTCGTTGTGGGATGGTTGAAACGAGCCGAACCCACCTATCAGGAAGCACTCGACGCGGCAACGGCTGGAACAACGGATGTGCCATAGGTCTCATCGGCTGGTACGATGATCGGATACACGGCTCCGCGAGGGGTCGTGTTGCTGCATTTATAGCAGTCCATATGCCGCGCGGTGAAAGAGTCGCATCGCGGCGCGGACAACACGAAGGAGTGACCGATGACCGACACCCAGGTGACCTGGTTGACCCAAGAGTCGCACGATCGCCTCAAGAGCGAACTCGACTCATTGATCGCCAATCGTCCGGTCATTGCTGCCGAGATCAATGAGCGACGCGAAGAGGGCGACCTCAAGGAGAACGGTGGCTACCACGCCGCCCGCGAAGAGCAGGGCCAGCAGGAAGCGCGCATTCGCCAGCTGCAGGAACTGCTGAACAACGCGAAGGTCGGCGAGGCCCCGACCCAGTCCGGCGTCGCACTTCCCGGTTCCGTCGTCACCGTCTACTACGACGGCGACGAGAAGGACACCGAGACCTTCCTCATCGCGACCCGCGAAGAAGGCGCCTCGGGCGGCAAGCTCGAGACCTACTCACCCAGCTCGCCCCTGGGTTCGGCCCTCATCGACGCCAAGGTCGGCGAGACCCGCGAGTACTCCGTCCCCAGCGGCGCGACCGTCAAGGTGACCCTCGTCAGCGCGGAGCCGTACCACGGCTGATCCAGACCACGAAGCGAGCCCGGGACGACGGTTGTCCCGGGCTCGCTTCGTCTGATGAACCTCAACCCGACCGGCAGACGTCGATCGACGTCTGCGGTCGGGACTGAGGTTCGTCGGTCCGTGTCAGAGCGGACGGATCCGCTAGCTGTGGTCAGCTCCGTAAACCGCCTGCTGATAGGTGAATCCCTCGAACTCCAACTGTTCGATCAGTCCCTGCCTGGAGAACGGGGAATACTCGCGGTACTGACGGGCCGACTTTGCTGCCTGTACATACCAATTCACCTCGCCATCGGCCTCGAGCTGATCGACGGCGGCCGACGAGTCCGAGTACGAGAAGCCCTCGAACTCCAGCTGGTCGACCAGCCCCGACTTCGAGAAACTGGTGTACTCGAGGTATTCCCTCGCCTTCGCGACCGCGTTCGACTTCTCCGACACGAGCTTGATCGCGGGAGCCTGCACGCTCGGCGATGCCTGTGAGGAGACGTTCGTGCCGAAGCCGGCCACGACCCCGATCATCATCACGAACGCCGCCAGGACGCCTGCCGCCCACGGCCATCTCTTCTTCTGGGGGTTGCTCATCGTTCTTCCTTCTCTGCTCACGGTTCTGGGAAGCTGAACCGCGTCTGAGAGAAAGGTGTCACGGGGGTACGACAAAAACGTTGGCGCACAGTGTCATCCGATCAGATGATTCCGGTCAGGCCGCTGCGAACGCATCCAGCCACGGACGAAGCAGCCCCACCAGCTCGCCACGCTCGAGCGTCGCCCACGTCCAACGCACGACCATGATCCCTTGCGCTCGAAGGGCGTCCTCGCGTCGCTTCTCGCGGATCAGCGCGTCGCGCGGAGTCTCCCCCGGACGCAGCAACCGTCCGTACTTCTGCAGGCCGTCGAACTCGCCGACAAGCTCTCCCTCCCAATCGAAATCGGCACGCGCAGGTCCATCGCTCGTCTGGAACGTGTGCTGCAGACGCGGAATCGGCAGCCCGGCTGCGATCATCTGGGCACGACTCCACGATTCGCCGACGCTCTCCGACGCGGCGTCGGCGAGTGCGAGCGCCCGGCGTGCGGTGCCCACCCCACGCCATCGTCCGCGTGATTCGAGGATGGTCGTCATCGTTGCCAGGTCGGCTTTGAGCGCGAGTGCGCGGTCGAAGACGACCAGAGCTCGCTCGAAGTCGCCGTTCATCGCTATATCGACGGCAGAGCGCTCGAGTGTCGTGACCCGGACGCCGTCGACGTCGGTGATGTCGCCGGGCGACAGCGGGCCGGCATGGACGACGCGATGTCCGCGCACGAATCCGCCACGCTCGCGTGTCTTGGTGAGATGGACGAGCTCACGCTCGGGGTGCAGCTGGGACAGTCTGTGGACGGCTGCCGCAGAGTCGTGGCTCAGCGTCGACGTGTCTCCATCTCGTGCCGACGTCGCAACGGCAATCGACTTCAGGCGATACAGCTCGTCGTCGGCGGTGTCGGATTGAAGGTCCGGGTTCGCCACGGCGCAGACACCGGGAGCGAGCCGCACGAGTTCGCCGCGCCGCACGGCCGCCGTGACGACGTCGTCGGAAATGCCCAGCCTGAGGGTTGCTTCGCGTCGGATGAGTCCGTGCCGGTCGGTCGGGAAAGCAGTCATATCTCTTGGACGCAGCACAGCCGCAATCGGTTCACTCGTATTCGCCGAGCGGCCGGGGCGCCGACCGGCGAACCTCGACTCGGCAGGCAGACCTCGATCGAAGTCTGTGAGTCGAGCTGAGGTTCGCCGGTCCCATCGCGGAAGCGCCTGTGGGACCGGCTCGTCGATGCTTCAATGGGCCCCATGGGACGTTCCTATTCGCTGGAGACCTTCGACCTCGACTTCTTCGACGACGCACCGGTGCGTCACGTGATCGACGTCCGGCTGCCGGTCACGCCGCAGCGCGCGTGGGCGGAGTTCACCCGTCAGAACACCCTGGACTGGTGTCGCGCGATCAAGAAGATCGAGTTCACCTCTCCCCCGCCCTATGGCGCCGGCGCCACTCGCAAGGCTGTCCTGGGCCCGGGTTACGTGACGCTCGAAGAGGACTTCTTCCACTGGACCGAAGAACCCGAAACGGGCAGGTACCACAACGCATTCCGGGTCAAGAGCGCCAATGTGCCGGGTATCCGACGTTTCGGCGAGGCCACCCAGATCGACCCCGCCGACGTCGGCTGTCGCCTCCGGTGGACCTTCGCTCTCGAACTGCCCACCGACTCCAAGATCGTCACCGCTTTCTCGGGTCCGGCGTCGTCGACGGTGTACAAGTCGATCGAAGCGGACACGCTCAAGCACTTCGCGGATCTCTCACCAGCTACCTAGACGCCGCTGCCAGGATCACGCAGCGGAGACGATTGAGGTCTGACGATCGATCGTCTCGACCCTCAGCGATGAGAACCGATCAACGTCGAGCTCACCGACGAGACCTGCCAAGAGCTGTACTGGCAACTGACTGCGCCACAGCCTGGGCTCAACGGATGCGAGCGGCAGGGTCACCGTTCCGGCGTCGACGACAGACAATCCGTTCAACCCACGCTCAACCGAACGCCGGAACGCTCGATGTCTCGTCAGAACGTGAATCACGAGGACGCCGAACTCGTCCTCCAACTCGAGCTCATCGTATTCGTCATTCAAATCGTCGTAGTACTCACATATTTCGGCGTCCGTTGCCTCGCGCCGAAGCCAGAGGAGTCCATCGATGGTGACCTCGCGTTGTTGGAGCCCGAGATGGACATCCCCAGCCTGATATCGACCGACGGACGATTCGAAGAGTGCAAGTCCGCCGTCCTTGGCCCTGTTCCGCCCGAACATGAAGACCAGATCATCGAAGTCATAGCAGTCGAGTAGCCCTTCGACGACGTCCAGTGCGGAGTCGGTCACCCATGTGAGCGGCATCGATGCAACCTCACGCCTTGCGCGAAAGGAATTGAGAGTCAACGCATAGACCTCCTCCGAGGTCTTCCGTAGATAAGCCCACCGCTTGAGGTTCGCCAAGAGTTCGTCGACGGACAATCTCTTCAGATCCGCTTCGGTGACAGCGTTGTTCAACACTTCCCGACCGACCTCTTCGACCAGACGACTGGTAGAGGTCAGTACATGGTTCCACCATCCGCTGAGATCCTCCCGAATCCGCTCGGCATGCTCAGGTCCCCAGGCCGACTCGGTTGAGTGTGAACGTCTTCCCATGCACGGCAAGGTAGTTGCGTACCGACGCCCGACGACCAGAAGACTGCACAGGTGACCGCTCCATCCACAACCTGACGGTCAAACCTCCCGCAGAAACCCCGCCGCGCTCAGCGCACGACGAACGTCGCGCTGGTGGTCGGGGCCGCGGGTCTCGACGCTGACCGTCACCTGCACCTCGCCGAGGTAGAGGTCGTCGGCGACGCGTGAGTGCACGATGTCGATGACGCTCGCGCCGAGATCGCGGAGTAGTTCGAGCAGGGCGAGAAGTCCGCCCGGACGGTCGGAGACGGTGGCGGTGAACGTCAGGAACCGACCTGCGGCGGTGAGGCCGTGGGTCGTGACGTGGCGCAACAGCAGGGGGTCGATGTTGCCGCCGGACAATACGACACAGACCTTGCCCGACAGGTCGAGGGTTCCGCCGACCGCGGCGGCAACGCCTGCCGCGCCGGCGGGTTCGACGACCATCTTCGCGCGCTCGAGCATCAGCAGCAGCGCCGTGCTGAGTTCTTCTTCGCTGACCGTGACCACCTGGTCGACATACTCGGTGACGTGCGCGAACGGGACATCTCCCGGTCGGGCCACGGCGATGCCGTCGGCCATGGTGTTCATCGATGCCGCAGGCACCGGACGGGTGGCAGCGAGGGAGGTCGGCCAGGCGGCGGCCTGCGCCGCCTGCACACCGATGACGCGGACGTCCGGCCTCGACGCCTGTACCGCCGCCGCGACTCCGGCGAGCAGACCGCCGCCACCGAGCGGTACGACGATGGTGGTCACGTCGGGCATCTGCTCGAGGATCTCGATCCCGACGGTCGCCTGACCGGCGACGATGTCGGGGTGGTCGAACGGATGGATCAGCACCGCACCGGTCTGATCGGCGTACCGCTGGGCTTCGACGAGTGCGTCGTCGACGGTCTCACCTGCCAGGACCACTTCGGCGCCATAGGCTTTCGTCGCCGCGATCTTCGGCAACGACGCGCCGGTCGGCATGTACACCCGTGCAGAGATCCCCAGCTCGGTCGCCGACCACGCGACCCCCTGCGCGTGGTTCCCCGCACTCGCCGCGACGACGCCGCGCCCCCGTTCGTCGGCCGTCAGCCGGGAGATCCGCAGGTAGGCACCCCGCGGCTTGAACGAACCGGTTCGCTGCAGGTTCTCGGCCTTCAGCCAGACGTCGGCGCCGCTTCGCTCGGACAGCACACGGGACGCGATCAGCGGCGTCCGCCGGACCACGCCGGAGAGTTCTGCGGTCGCCTTCTCGATGTCGGCAGATGTCAGCAGCATGGGGTCAGTATCTACCGATGCCGTTCGATACCACCGTCGCTCAGCGCAGCGCGTTCTCCAGGTCACCCAGGATGTCGTCGATGTCCTCGATTCCGACCGACAGGCGGACCAGGTTGGCGGGGACCTCCAGCAGCGAACCGGCCGTCGACGCGTGGGTCATCGCGCCGGGGTGTTCGATCAGCGACTCGATGCCACCCAGCGACTCCGCGAGCGTGAACACCTCGGTGCGGGCGCAGAAAGCCTTGGCCTCTTCGATGCCGCCCTTGACCAGGACCGACACCATCCCGCCGTAGCGCTTCATCTGCTTCGCCGCGACCGCGTGGCCCGGGTGGTTCTCGAGTCCCGGGTACAGGACGGCCTCGATCTTGTCGTGCGAGTTCAGGAACTCGACGACCTTCTCGGCGTTGTCGCAGTGACGGTCCATGCGGACGGCGAGCGTCTTGGTGCCGCGCATCGTCAGGTAGCCGTCGAACGGTCCGGGAACCGCGCCTGCGCCGTTCTGCAGGAACGCGAAGGCCTCGTCGAGTTCTTCGCTGTCGGTGACCAGCGCACCGCCGACGACGTCGGAGTGACCGCCGAGGTACTTGGTGGTCGAGTGCAGGACGACGTCGGCACCCAGCGTCAGCGGCTGCTGAAGGTACGGCGAGGCAAAGGTGTTGTCCACCACGAGCTTCGCGCCGGCCTCGTGCGCGATTGAGGCGATCGTCTCGATGTCGCCGACGTTGAGCAGCGGGTTGGTGGGTGTCTCGGTCCAGACGAGCTTGGTCTCCGGACGGATGGCGTCACGGACGGCGGCGACATCGGACACCGGTGCCACCGAGTAGGTGATGCCCCACTGGGTGAACACCTTGTCGATGAGACGGAAGGTGCCGCCGTAGGCGTCGTTGGGGATCACCAGGTGATCGCCAGGGCGCAGCGTCGAACGCAGCAGGCAGTCGGTGGCGGCCATGCCGGACGCGAAGGCGCGGCCGTAGGTTCCGTGCTCGAGGGCGGCGAGGTTGGCCTCCAGCGCGCGTCGCGTCGGGTTGCCGGTGCGGGCGTACTCGAAGCCGTCGCGCAGTCCGCCGACGCCGTCCTGGGCGAAGGTCGAGCTGGCGTAGATCGGCACGTTCACCGCGCCGGTCTGAGGGTCCGGATCGTAGCCGGCGTGGATGGCGCGGGTCGAGAAACCTTGCCAGCGAACCGAATCCGCGGCGCTGCGTCGTTCACTCACAGTGTGGTGCTCCTATCCGACGATCGGGTGGCTCGAGACGAACGCGAGCAGGTCGTGGCGCGTGATGACGCCGATGGGCTTGCCGTCCTCTACGACCATCAGGGCATCGCTGTCGCCGAGCGCCTTGGTGGCGGCACTGACCGGCTCACCGGAGCCGATGAGCGGGAACGGATCTCCCATGTGCGCCGAGACGGGATCGGCCAGGCTGGCACGGCCCTCGAAGACGGCGCTGAGCAGATCGCGTTCGGTGACCGCGCCGGCGACCTCGCCGGCCATGACCGGCGGTTCGGCACCGACGACCGGCATCTGCGACACCCCGTACTCGCGGAGGATCTCGATGGCGTCGCGCAGCGTCTCCTGCGGATGTGTGTGGACGAGATCGGGCAGGGCGCCGGTCTTGCCGCGCAGCACGTCGCCGACCAGCGACTCCTTGGTGTTGGCGTCCAGCGGCGTGCGGAGGAAGCCGTAGCTGCTCATCCACTCGTCATTGAAGATCTTGGCCATGTAGCCGCGTCCGCCGTCCGGGAGCAGGACGACGACGACGGCGTCGGGGCCCTCACGCTCGGCGACCTGGAGGGCGGCCACGACCGCCATCCCGCAGGAACCACCGACGAGAAGTCCTTCTTCGCGGGCGAGGCGACGGGTCATGTCGAACGAGTCGGCATCGGAGACGGCGATGATCTCGTCCGGGATGCTCGGGTCGTAGGCGGCCGGCCAGAAGTCCTCACCGACACCCTCGACGAGGTACGGGCGTCCGGTCCCGCCGGAGTACACCGAACCCTCGGGGTCGACTCCGACGACCTTCACCGCACCGTTGGAGACCTCCTTGAGGTAACGCCCGGTGCCGGTGATGGTGCCACCGGTTCCGACGCCGGCCACGAAGTGGGTGACCTTGCCGTCGGTGTCGGCCCAGATCTCCGGACCGGTGGTCTCGTAGTGACTCTGCGGGCCGGCGGGGTTCGCGTACTGGTTGGGCTTCCATCCGCCCTCGATCTCGCGCACGAGGCGATCGGACACGCTGTAGTAGCTGTCGGGGTGCTCCGGCGGCACGGCGGTCGGGCACACGACGACCTCGGCACCGTAGGCGCGCAGCACGTTGCGCTTGTCCTCGCCCACCTTGTCCGGGCAGACGAACACGCACTTGTAGCCGCGCTGCTGCGCGACGAGCGCGAGGCCGACACCGGTGTTGCCGGACGTCGGCTCGATGATGGTGCCGCCGGGCTTGAGTTCGCCGGAGGCCTCCGCGGCGTCGATCATCCGGACCGCGATGCGATCCTTGCTGCTCCCACCCGGATTGAGGTACTCCACCTTGGCCGCGACCAGCCCCGATCCGGGCGAGGTGACAGAGTTCAGCTTGACCAGAGGGGTGTTGCCCACCAGGTCCACAACGTGATTGGCGATGCGCATGTCTCCATGGTCCCAGAACCGTCGTCGCCCCCATCACTCGGCCGTCGTCAACCCGCGGGTCCCTCTGCCACCCTGCCGTTCCCTCTAGACTGGCGGCCGTGTCCGGTTTGAGTCGTAGGGTCGGTACCGACAGTCGGTTCTGGGGTCGGGTCGCCCGCGACGTCGGGGCCACGGCGGCAGCCACCGCGGCCGGAGCAGGCGCCGGTTGGGCGGTGTGGAACTACCTCAACGACCAGGCCGCGACCGCCCGCACGGTGATTCCCCACCGCACCGACAACGCTCCCGACGGGGACGGCGTCTACCACCCGGACGGCCGGGTCACGCGCTACACCCGCGACACCCCGATCGACCTGTTCCTGACCGTCTTCGGCGATTCCACCGCCGCCGGGCTCGGCGTCGACACGGCCGACGAGACACCCGGCGTGCAGGTGGCGCGACGCGTCGCCGCCGAGACCGGCAAGACAGTCCGCTACGCCAACAAGGCCATCGTCGGCGCGACGTCGAAGGGTCTGGCCGCCCAGATCGACGCGATGTTCATCGCCCGCGAACGACCGGATGTCGCGATCATCCTGATCGGCGCGAACGACGTGACCTCCCGCAACGGAATCCGCGCGTCGGCCCGCCGGCTCGGCGACGCCGTACGCCTGCTCGTCGGCGGTGGCGCGAAGGTCGTCGTCGGCACCTGCCCCGACTTCGGGGTGATCACCGCCATCCCCCAACCGTTGCGAACCGTGTTGCGGCAGTGGGGCCTTCAACTCGCCGCCCGGCAGCGGTCGGCGGTCCGAGCCGCCGGCGGGTACCCCGTCCCACTCGCCGACCTCATGGCCAAGGAGTTCCGGGCCCAGCTCGATTTCATGCTGTCCCCGGATCAGTACCACCCGTCGGCGGCGGGGTACGCACTCGCCGCCGACATCCTGATGCCCCCGGTCCTCGATGCGATCGGCGAATGGGGATCGGCGCCGCTGCCCGAGCCGCCCGAGGAATCCCCGGCTGTCGAGGAGACGCGAGTGTCCACCGGACTCCGCCGCCTGCTCAAGCAGGTGTGATCACCAACCCAATGCGACCAAGCATCTGCTTGGTTGGGGTAGCGTGAGCGCATGGCTGAAGCAGTTATCGTATCCACCGCCCGCTCCCCGATCGGCCGCGCCGCCAAGGGATCCCTCAAAGACGTCCGTCCCGACGAACTGTCCCGCCAGATGGTCGAAGCGGCCCTCGCAAAGGTGCCCGAACTCGATCCGGCCGACATCGAGGACATCCACTGGGGCATCGGACAGCCCGGCGGACAGGGCGGCTACAACATCGCCCGTGTGATCGCCGTCGAACTCGGTTACGACCACATCCCCGGCGTGACGGTCAACCGCTACTGCTCGTCGTCGCTGCAGACCACCCGCATGGCGCTGCACGCCATCAAGGCCGGCGAGGCCGACGTCATCATCTCCGGCGGCGTCGAGAGCGTGTCGAGCTTCGGTATCTCCGGCGGCGCGACGGGGCCCCGAACTCCAAGAACCCGCTGTTCGACGACGCGATGGCGCGCACCGAACTCTCCGCCGCCGGCGACGCCGGGATCTGGCACGATCCCCGCCAGGACGGACTCATCCCGGACGTCTACATCGCGATGGGGCAGACCGCCGAGAACGTCGCCACCTTCACCGGCATCTCGCGTGAGGACCAGGACCGCTGGGGTGTCCTCAGCCAGAACCGCGCGGAGGAGGCCATCAAGTCCGGCTTCTTCGAGCGCGAGATCGACGCGGTCACCCTGCCCGACGGCACTCAGGTCACCACCGACGACGGTCCGCGCGCGGGTACGACGTACGAGAAGATCTCGCAGTTGAAGCCGGTCTTCCGCCCTGACGGCACCATCACCGCCGGCAATGCCTGCCCGCTCAACGACGGCGCCGCCGCACTGGTCATCATGAGCGACACCAAGGCCAAGGAACTCGGCCTGACCCCGCTCGCCCGGGTCGTCGCCACCGCCGCCACCGGCCTGTCGCCGGAGATCATGGGCCTGGGCCCGATCGAGGCGATCCGCAAGGCGCTCAAGATCTCCGGGATGTCGCTGTCCGACATCGACCTCGTGGAGATCAACGAGCCTTCGCCGTCCAGGTGCTCGGCTCGGCGAACGAGCTCGGCATCGACCACGACAAGCTGAACGTGTCGGGCGGCGCCATCGCCCTCGGCCACCCGTTCGGCATGACCGGTGCGCGGATCACCACGACCCTGCTCAACAACCTCCGCACCCACGACAAGACCTTCGGCATCGAGTCGATGTGCGTCGGCGGCGGTCAGGGTATGGCCATGGTGCTCGAGCGCCTCAGCTGACGGGAGCCTCGACCCCTTCTTCGACGCCCCTCGCCGCGTTCGGTCCCAGGATCGCAACGCTGCGAGGGGTTGTTCGTCGGTAGATGACCCACGCGATCACGGCAACCCCGACGATGTAGATCTCGGCGGGAATGGCCCACACGTTGTTGGTCGCCGTGTTGTCGTGGATGTAGTACTGCGAGATGTGCCCGGCGAGGTCGCCGCCGTAGCTGATCGCCAGAGCCCAGACGGCGGCGTCGAGCCAACCGCCGCGGTTGCGGACGCGGAAAGTCAGCACGCACAGCAGTCCGACGGCGATGTCGTTCCAGCCGAGTTCCCACTGGAACATCCCGGGAATGAAGTCGGGACCGATGTCCTTGGCGATCTCCGGTGCGTTGGGCCCGACGTGCCCGAAGCCGCCGAGGATGCCGAATACTCCCGCGGGTACGAGAATCCAGAGCAGCACCAGTTCTGCTGCGCGGGCGGCGGTGCGTTTCCGCACCGAACGGTCCATCGAGATGTGCACGATCGCGCCGAGGATCATCAGCGCGAGCTGGATCATGAAGAACACCATTTCCGCACGCTAAGGCCGCAACCACTGGCCGCCGGCAGGAATCTCACGTCGTGTCACGAATTGTCGGATATCAGCACGCCAGCATCGCCATACAAGACGACACCGGCCCCGCACCCTGGGGGCGAGGCCGGTGGCAGTTGTCGCGGTTCCACCGCGTCGGAACTAGTCCGAGTTGAAGTAGCTCAGCAGGCGCAGGATCTCGACGTACAGCCAGACCAGGGTGACGGTCAGGCCGAGGGCGACGCCCCAGGCGGCGCGGTCGGGTGCACCGGCGCGGATGAGACGGTCCGCCGAGTCGAAGTCGAGCAGGAAGCTGAACGCCGCCAGCGCGATGCAGACCAGCGAGAAGATGATCGCGATCGGGCCGCCGTCGCGCAGGATGCCGGCCTCACCGGTGAACAGGCCGATGACCAGGTTGCCCAGCATCAGCACGAGCACGCCGATCATGCCGGCGAACAGCATGCGGGTGAAGCGCGGCGTGACGCGGATGGCGCCGATCTTGTAGACGAACAGCATGCCGAAGAACACGCCGAACGTACCGAGGACCGCCTGCCCGATCAGGGCTCCGGCCGAGATGTCACCGCCGACGACCAGGTTCGCGAAGACGAACGAGATCGAACCGACGAACAGACCCTCGAATGCCGCGTAGGCGAGCACGATGGCCGGGTTGTCCTGCTTGCGACCGAAGGTCGCCACCAGGACGAGGACGAGGCCGCCGATCGCGCCGACCATCATCAGCGGCAGCGCGAGGCTCGTCTGAGCGGCCTCGGTGGCCCGGCTGGAGATGCCGAAGTAGGTCGCGATCGCGACAACCGTGAGGACACCCAGGGTGATCGCGGTCTTGGTGACCACGTCGTCGATCGTGAGCTGGCGGGTGGCCGACGGTGCCTGCGGGCTGTACGGATCAGTGGCCTGACCGTATTTGTTCATCGAGACGCCGGCGCCGGCCATGCCGGCCCCGAATCCCGCGTACCCGGATTGATTGTCGCGGACCACACCGCGCATCACCGGATTGCTGCTCTCTCGCACGAAGCGCTCCTTAATCGGTACGGATGTATACCGTCTCAACGTCGGGTCATTCCTGTGAGTTCCCTGACGGGATCACAAGACGACCGTGTCGAATGCGACTTTACCGGCTCTTGACCATTCTGTCGTTCACGACCGCTCCCCGTCCTGCCGGGAACGGAGCGTCATCAGCCAGGACCGAGCGGTTTCGGAGTCCCGAGTTCCTGCGTTCACGGTCATCACCGCACGTCCCAGGCACACGGCCTTCAGCATCGACTCGGCCCGCTCGAACTGGTCTCCCCAGCCCAGGCCGGGCTTGGCGAGCATCAGCGAGGCGATGCCATGCGCGGCGGCCCAGAGTTCGAGGACGACGTCCTTCACCTCGTCGTGGTCGAACATGCCCTCGTCGGCGAGCTCGGTCACCGTGTCCACGAACCGCGTGTAGGCGCTGGCGGTCAGCACCTGGTCGACCTTGGAGGGATGTGCGGCGTCGGCGGGCTTCCCAAAGGCGACCCGGTAGAGCACCGGGGTCGCGACGGCGAATCGGATGTAGGCGAGCCCGAGTTGCAGCGCACGGTCCAACGGGTCGGTGATGTCCTCGGTGGCGGCGTCGAGCTGGGCGTCGAGTCGCTCGAAGTATCGGGCGCACACGGCGTCGAGCAACGCGCCCTTGTCGGCGAAGTGCAGGTAGATCGACGGCGGGGTCACCCCGACGCGAGTGGCGACCGCCCGGATCGACATGGCGGTGTCGTCTCCGTGCTCGACCAGGAGGTCACCCGCGGCCTCGATGATCTCCTCGGCGAGGATCTCACCTGCCCCGCGAGGCGACCTCGCCCGTCTGCGTGTCGTCACTGTTCTCCTGCGCTCGATCCTTCTCCTGAGTCCGGTACCGACGGGATGTGTCGTCCCCCGGGAGGTCTTCGGCAACTTCCTCGGACAACCCGAAGCGGTCGTGGAGCTTCCGCAGCGGGGGCGGCGCCCACCAGTTGGCGCGTCCGACGAGGCGCATGAATGCCGGCACCAGGAACATCCTGACCAGGGTCGCGTCCATCACCACGGCCAGCGCCAGCCCCACTCCGAACATACGCATGAACGACACCTGGGAGCCGCGATCGCGGCGAAGACGATACTCATCAACAGGGCCGCCGCGGTGATCACCCGGCCGGTACGCGCGAGGCCTAACGCGACCGCGTGGTCGTTCGCCCCGCGGGTGCGGTCGGATTTCAGCCATTCCTCTCGCACGCGTCCGAGCAGGAACATCTCGTAGTCCATGGACAGACCGAACGCCACGCAGAACAGCAGGACAGGCACGGTCGCGTTGAGTGT
Source organism: Gordonia sp. CNJ-863 (assembly GCF_001942325.1). Classification (NCBI taxonomy): domain Bacteria; kingdom Bacillati; phylum Actinomycetota; class Actinomycetes; order Mycobacteriales; family Gordoniaceae; genus Gordonia; species Gordonia sp. CNJ-863. Next base: position 185,304 of record NZ_MKKG01000011.1, on the reverse strand, counting down.
CCCGGTCGCCGTCGTGCCCAGGCCGTCGAGGTGACCCTCCTGGAAGAACCAGACCATCGCACCGAAGGTCGCCGACAACGAGAGGATGTTGAGCGCCAGTGCCTTCAGTGGGAGGACAACGCTGCCGGTGAAGAGGAACAGCAGCACGAATGTGGCGACGGCGATGATGGCCAGCACCCAGGGCGTGTGGGCGAAGATCGAACTGACGGTGTCATCGGTGGTCGCCGCCAGACCGGTGAACAGGGTGTCGGTTCTCTCGGGTGCGGGTACCGCACGCAACGCGTCGAGCTGAGCCATGCCTGCATCGCTCGTCGGGTCGCGATCGGTGGACACGTTGACGACGTGCACGTCGCCGCGGCTCTCGTCGGGACTGCCGGGCGCGAGCGGCTCGCCGCGGACGAAGGTCCCCGCCGACGAACCGGCCGAGTTGACGTCGTCGACCTGCGACAGCGCTCTCGTGTACGCGGCGAGCGATTCCGGCCCCGCCGGCCCCTGCACGACAATGGTGATGGCCGAGGAGAGGTCGTCCTCGTAGTCGTCGCGGATCTCCTGCTGGATGGCGTGCGAACTGGCGGACTCCGGGAGCACGCGGTCGTCGGGGAAGCCCATCCGGAGTGAGAGGAACGGTGCGCCGAGGACCAGCAGGAAGATGGTGACCACCGCGGCGACCGGCAATGCATGGCGCAGCACCCACTGGACGAGGCGGTACCACCTGGTGTCCTCCGGCTCGCGCGGCTGCGGCGGCGGCAGACGCAGCAGCCGACGCACGGGTTTCCGTGCGTCGAGAGCGTCGATCCGATCCCCGAGGACCATCAGCACGGCCGGGGTGATGATGAGCGCGGAGAACGCCGCCACGGCCACGACTCCCAGGCCGGCGAAGGCGAAGGAACGCAGGAAGTACTGCGGGAACAACACCAGCGCACTGAGCGAGAGCGCCACGGTCACGGCCGAGAACGCCACGGTCCGACCGGCGGTCGCGAGAGTACGGACGATCGCGTCGGGACGTTCGAGTCCCCGGTCGACCTCCTCCCGGTAGCGCGTGAGCAGCAGCAACGTGTAGTCGATGGCCAACGCGAGACCCAGTGCGGTGGTCAGGTTCAGCGCGAACACCGAGACGTCGGTGACCGATCCGATCGCCCGCAGCAGCGCGAACGTCAGGATGATCGAGATGATCCCGATGCCGACGGGCAGGGCCGCCGCGATCAGTCCGCCGAACACGAAGATCAGCACGAGGAAGGTGATGGGGATGGCGATCGCCTCGGCCATCAACAGGTCGGACGAGGTCTGCTCGTTGACCTGGGAGTAGACGAGCGCCTGGCCGCCGACCCGGATCGAGAACCCGTCGCGTTCCCCGGTGAACTCCTCTTCGATCTGCGCGGCCCGGGCGGGGGCCAGGTCCTCGCCGCCCTCGAGGGCGGCGATGATCAGCGTCGACGTCCGGTCGCGGCTGACCAGCGCGGAGTCGAGGGCCGGGTCGGCCCAGACCGACAGGATCTGGTCTTGCACATGCTCGTTCGCATCGAGTTCACGGATAATGTTGTCGGCCAGGGCTTTCGCGGTCGGGTCGCGCGAGATGTCCACGCCGTCGGGACCGTCGAGTTTGAGGACGACCTGGATACCGCCGCGGTTGAACGTCTCGGCGAGCACCTTGTCGGCTCTCGCGGATTCGGCGTTCGGAGCGCTGTAGCCACCGGCCAGGAGATGTTCGGCGGCGGTCGCACCGTACGCGCCGCACACCACGATCAGCACGAAGGCGCCGAGCAGCACCCTCCTCGGCATCGCGATGATCAGCCGTGTCGATCGAACCACCGTGCGTCCCCCTCGCCTCGGTCGACTTACGGCGTTAAGTTATCAGCAGTAAGTTAGCGGGTCAACGGCGTTTCCCGGCGTGAACTTCCATCCCGAGCCCGCGACGCACGGTGCGGAGCTCGCGTTCGATGACGGCGGACTCCGAGCCGAGCAGCCCGGTCGTACGGATGATCTCCCGCAACCGGATCGCCGGGCGCGCGACGTCGACGAGGTGATGCAGCGGCGAACGACGTAAGCCCATCCGCCGCGCAACCGAGCGTTCCACCCACCGCGTCGAGATGGCGGAGAACGACGATCGGAGAACGGGACCGGTCACCGCATCGAGCGCGGAGACCAGGATCGAGGGCACCGGGATCGGCGCGGCACCGTGTACGACGCCGGGCAGGTCGTAGCCCTCGTGCAGCAATGCCTTGATGAGCACCTTCGACGAGTCGTCGGGCTGGAGTTCGAATTCGGCGGCCACCCGGAACAGGTCGGCTGCCTCGGCGTGGCTGGCCGGGAGCAGGTCGTCGTCGACGCCGATGACCCAACCGATCCACCGCCACAGATGCGTGATCGCCTCGCGTTCGGCGCTGCTGTAGTGGATACCGAAGTCACGTGCGACCAGCAGCGGCAGCGCGAGGAAACCGCAGGAGATGGTCATGACCGAATACGTCTGGTTGATCGGTACGCCCCACTCGGCTTCATCCCAGCCCGGCGCACCCTCGTCATGTGGGTGGCGAAGGACATCTCGGATGTAGGCGTGAAGCAACCGAATGCGCAGTGTCCCAACCCAACCCGGGTTCCCTGGAAGCATCGCGCCCGGTGTGGTGGCCTCGGCGACCCAGCGCGCGGTCGACTGCCCCCGATCGCGGGTTCCCAACCCGAGGCGCCCGGTCGCGACCAACGGCCGGACGAAGCCTGCGCCTTGTATCCGTAGATCAGCGATTGGTAGAGCGTCGACGACTGAAGCGTGCCGAATCGCCACCACGCACGGGCCCCCGACGCCGCGAATGCCGCGTCGAACCAGGGTGGCGGGGCGCTCGTCACCTGCAGCAGGCGACGCATCGACGCCAGCATCTCGATCCGGTCGGGATCACCCGCCTCCGAATCCGCATGGGACTCCAGGAGATCGACGAGTGTCGAGAACGACATGCCCCGTTCGCGGGCCTCGACGACCACCGCGTCGGCAAGCGGATCGCCCTGCAACAGGCCGACCTCCAGACGGTCGACGAGTTCGGGATGCCGCGTGCGGACAGCCTCCCAGTTCCGTGCGCCGGTCACCGCTGCCGCGTCCATCCTCCGATGATCACCCGCTCAGGTGAGCGGGTCAAGGAAAGACGGGTCGAGGAACAAGCAGGTCACGGAGCCTGACTATGCTCACTCCGAAGCCCCCATAGCCCAAATGGCAGAGGCAGCCGACTTAAAATCGGCACAGTGTCGGTTCGAGTCCGACTGGGGGCACCGGGTTGTCGAACTCAGCGCGAGGTGCCGAGGTCCTCCGGCAGCGCCTCGGCGATCAGGCGAGCCATGGCCTCATTCCCCTTGAGGTTCTGGTGGAATCCGAGGTAGATGCTGGTCGGCACGAAGCCCTCGAACCACTTGTCCCCGGAGCAGGCGTCATGCCCGACGACCCGGTTCTGGATGTCGACGAAGACGGCGCCGTGACGTCCGGACACCTTCTCCAGAATCGTGTTGTACCGGGCCAGGAAGCCGTTCCGGATGAACCTGATGTCGGCGTCGCTTGCCGGGTTGGCCGGATAGCATCCGCGGTCGCCGAAGTACCCGCCCTGTCCGATCACAGCGATGACCGCCTTGGGCGCCCGCTTCCGGACGGCCTCGAGCGACGAGTCGACCGAGGCCTCGAGCGCGCGCAGCCCGTCGTTGATCCCGGTGACGTAGAAGGGATTGGTCCGGCAGCGCGAGTCCATGCCCTGGATCGGCGCGATACACCAGCGCGAGAGGTTGCCCCAGTTGGCGTCGTTGGCGCCGATCGAGATCGTGATCAGGTCCGTGTCGGGACGCACCGCCTCGATCTGCGGTGGATGGAATCCGTCGAACCGCAGCTGCGGCGCCGTGGTGATGTTCTCCCCGCGGGCGCCGACACAGGCCACCGTGCGGAACGACGTCGCAGCGATGGTCTTCGCGAGCAGGTTCGGGTAGGCCGTCTCCGACCGTGAGCATCCCTGGAACTGGGTGAGCGTGGTCGGGCTGGCCGCCCGCGAATCACCCAGGGCGACGTAGCTGAGCGACCTCCGCTCCCCGGCCGACGGAGCGGCGAGCGCCGGAGCGGCACCGAGCCCCACGACGACGGACATGGCAATCGCAGCGGTAACCACACGGGTCACGATGATGCGTGCAGCAGATGACCGGGAAGATCGCATGGTCGAATTCAACCAGTAGCCTCGGCTCCCGGCTCGATGTCATCCGTTCCGACGACGCACCGGCCGATAGACGAATCGGCCCACCTGTGCATACGCCATCCGCTCGCTTAGTCGTGAACTCAGCCTGCGTGCTCCGTTGAACACGTGGGCGTCCTTGCCGACCACCGCGCGCACCCAGCCGGCGAGCGCGGCGTCGATGATCAGGCGTGCAGCCTTTTCCGGGGCCATCGCGAAGTTCTTCGCCAGGGCTTCGGGGGTGCCGAGGGCCTTGGAGGTGTTGCGGACGAGGTCGGTCCAGATGGTTCCGGGGAGGACCGTGGTGGCGGTGACCTTCGATTTCTTCCCCCGCAGATCCTGTGCGAGGCCGTATCCGAAGAACGCAACCGCCGCCTTGCTGGCTCCGTAGAACGCCGCGCCCGGGAACGGTGCGAGCCCGGACAGGCTCGACGTGATGAGGACCAGTCCACCGTCGGGACGCTGTTCCAGATGCGGCAGGAAGGCCCGGGTGAGCCACACGGTGCCGTAGTAGTTGACACGCATGAGCAGGTCGATGCGGTCGTCGTCGACCTCGGCGATGGGTTGGGTGTCCTGCGGGATGCCGGCCATGTTGAACAGTCCGTCGACCTGCTCGACGTCAGCGAGCACGACCTTCGGAAACCGTTGCACCGCTTCGCGATCACTGATGTCCAGCTTGTGCCCGTGGAACCGGGAGTCGCCCACCAGCCGTCCGGTCTCCGCGAGACCGACCTCGTTGATGTCCGCGCCGACCACCCTCGCACCGCGGGAGATCAGTTCCAGTGCGACGCACCGGCCGATACCGTTGCCCGCACCGGTCACCACGAAGACCTTGCCCGTCAGTCCCTTGCCGTCGACGTCCACGCATCCTCCTCGACCGAGCCGATGCGGGAACCCTAGCAAGCGCTTGGTTGCCCTGTCTGTCCGGTGGTCGTACACGTAAGCCGCCCGGGTCAGCGGCGGGGTGATGCTGCGGTGGTGATGTACTCGGGGACATGTCCACCCGGGTTCTGGCCGTCGACTCCCCAGCCGCCGACGCTGTAGCCGCCGATTCCTCGGCCGCGCTGCTCACCCTCGGCATCTCGCTCTACTCGATCGCGATTCTCGTGTGCCTCGGCGTCGCGATCAACGCCGCACGGTTCCGTCGCCGTCGGCTTGCGATCACCATGGCGTGGGTGGTCGGCGTGCTGACGGTCGCGGGCGTGATCATCGCGATCCTCAGCAGCGTGCACGGAGGTTAGCCCGAACGCCGCCCCGGCGGCCTGATCCAGCGTGAGCCCCACCACTCCCGGCGTCGAGTGAGAGAACACACTCAATTTTGCACACGTCTGCAAGTTTGCATGGCTCTGCAACTTCCGTACCGTGGAGGAGTGCACCCGTCAGGACTCCGTGAGGCGAAGAAGGCCGCAACGCGTAAGGCGCTCGCCCGTGCCGTGCTCCGCCTGTCGACGCGCGACGGGATCGACCACGTGACCATCGACGCGGTCGCCGCGGAGGCGAACGTCTCGGTCCGCACCTTCCACAACTACTTCGCGGCAAAGAAGACGCCCTCCTCCACCTTGTGGACCTCCTACTGGATTCGGTCATCGAGCGGATTGAAGCCCGGCCGGCCGAGGAGAGCTTCTGGTGTTCGGTCCGGACCGCGGTGACCGAGACCGCCACCTCACTCGACGTCGGCGAGCCGGCCGAGATCGTTGCATTGCTGAGGCTTCTCGACACCGACCCGGCCCTGACCGCCCGATCCCGCGACATGGACCTCGACCAGACGGTCGAATCCCGGCTCACGCTGCTCTACGCCCGCCGCGGCCAGCGGACCGATGCGATGTATCCCCACCTGGTCGTCCACACCGCAATCACCGCCGCGCGAGTCGCCCTCGAGTTCTTCGTGGCTCGCGGCCGACCCGACCTGCCTACCGTGCTCGAGTCCGCCTTCGACCAGATGTCGGCGGGTCTGGAGCATTCCATTCCGCTCATGAGCCGCCCGGCCGACGCATCCCACAAGGAGCCCTGACGTGGCAACACACCTGTACCGACTCGGACGCTGGACGTACGAGAATCGCCTCAAGACGATCACGATCTGGGTTCTCGTCCTCATCGGATTGGGTGTCGGCGCAACACTGCTGGCCAAACCCACGTCCGAATCGTTCTCCATCCCGGGCATCCCGTCGGAGAAGGCGCAGGACCTGATGGTCGAGCGCTTCCCCGACGAACCCTCGTTCGGCTCGGACGTCGGCGTCACCTATGTGGTTCGCGCACCCCAGGGATCGACGCTCACCGAGCCCCGGTACCAGCAGGCGATCGACGACATGGTCGCCGACCTCAAGAACGTCGACGGGGTGTCGAGTCCCGACTCGATCGTCAATCCGTTCGTCTCCTACGGCACCGAACAGTCCCCCGGTCGACTCCGGGAACTGTCCCAGGCCTTCCAGGAGCAGACCTTCGGCAAGAGTGCCGCCGAGGCGGCGGCCGATGCCCAGGCGACCTCACCCATCAACTCCTCGGCCACCGTCGCGCAGTTCGGTACGTCCTTCGCCGTGGAGGCGTCGTCGGACATCACCGAGAGGTCCCGCGAGCAGATGGACGCCGTCGCGGAGGACGGGCGAGCCGCTGGACTCACCGTCGAGATGAAGGGCACTGCCACACAGCAATTCGAGCTCGGTATCACCTCCGAACTCATCGGGATCGGGGTCGGCGCACTGATCCTGATCCTCACCTTCGCCTCACTCGTCGCGTGGGGCATGCCGATCATCACCGCGATCGTGGGCGTGGCGATCGGCATGCTCGGCATCCAGATGGGCACGCACTTCTTCGATCTGAGCAAAGAGACCCCAATCCTCGCCACGATGATCGGACTCGCCGTCGGCATCGACTACGCCTTGTTCATCGTGTCGCGGTATCGCCACGAGGTCCATCGATCGTCGAACCGAGCTGACGCGGCCGGGCGGGCCGTCGGCACCGCAGGCTCGGCTGTCGTGTTCGCGGGTAGCACCGTCGTGATCGCGCTCGCGGCGCTGGCGATCGTCAACATCCCGTTCCTCACCGCGATGGGTGTCGCGGCGGCGGCCACCGTGATCGTCGCGGTGCTGGTGGCCCTGACCTTGCTACCAGCGATTCTCGGCCTGTTCGGCGGCAAGGCCTTCGGCGGGCGACTCCCTCGCCTCAACGCGCCCGATGTGGAACCGCACGAGGCCGAGCGCGTGCACAACGGCCAGCGCTGGGTCCAGCGCATCGTCGCCCATCCGCGCGCCGTCACCGCTGCGATCGTCGGCATCCTCGTCGTACTCGCGGTCCCGATGACCGGCCTCAAGCTGGCTCTGCCCAACGACGGGACCGCCGAGCCGTCGACGACACAGCGACAGGCGTACGACATGGTCGCCGACGGCTACGGGCCCGGGTTCAACGGCCCGCTCGTCGTCGTCGCCGATGGGCGCGGTATCGAGGACACGGGTGACCGGCTCCGCACGTTCGGCACCCTCGTCGACGACTTCGCCCAGATCGAAGGGGTGAAGATCGCGCAGATCGGCGCCGGCGGACTGAACGAGGCCCGCGACACCGCGAAGATCACCATCATCCCCTCAACCGCCCCGTCGGACGAGGCCACCCCGCAACTCGTCCAGACCCTGCGCGACATGGAGCCCCGCGTCGCCGCGGCCACCGGCATCTCGTACGGCGTGACCGGTCAGACCGCGATCGAGCTCGACATCTCCGACCGGTTGTCCGACTCGCTCATCCCCTACCTGCTGGTCGTGGTGGGGCTGGCGTTCATCCTGTTGATCATCGTGTTCCGGTCGATCCTGGTGCCCTTGACCGCCGCGCTCGGATTCCTGCTCAGCGTTGCCGCCACTTTCGGTGTCACGGTTGCGCTGTTCACCGACGGAGCCCTGGGCATCGTCGGGAATCCCCAGCCGGTGGTGTCATTCCTGCCGATCATGCTGGTGGGCATCGTGTTCGGACTCGCGATGGACTACCAGGTGTTCCTCGTGACGCGGATGCGGGAGGCCTACGTCCACGGCGCCGATGCGAAAACCGCCGTCGTCGAGGGTTACCGACACAGCGCTCGCGTGGTGGCCGCCGCTGCAGCGATCATGATCTCCGTGTTCGCGGCGTTCATGTTGCAGGACATGGTCTTCATCAAGGTGATGGGCTTCGCGCTGGCCGCGGCGGTGTTCTTCGACGCCTTCGTCGTCCGCATGACACTCATGCCCGCGGTGCTCACGGTGCTCGGCGACAAGGCATGGTGGCTGCCGCGGTGGCTCGACCGCATCCTGCCCGACGTCGACATCGAAGGAGAGAAACTCCGGCTCGACGACTCGGGCCCGTCGACCGACACCGCCCCGGATGCGGCGGTCCGCACCGGGCCCTGACGGCGGCGTCGGTCAGGCGACCTCGAACTCGCCCAGTTTCGACCACTCGTCCCCGTCAATGGTGGTGTTGATGACGTCCGGGGTCCGCTGCAGGTACTTGGGCAGCTCCTGCTGCGCCTGCTTGAAGTGCGGCGAGGTCACATGCGCCTCGGCCGCGTCGTCGTCGAATGCCTCGACCAGCACGTAGGTGTGCGGGTCGTCCAGCGAACGCGACCAGTCGAACCACTTGTTGCCCGGTTCGGCGCGCGTCGCCTCGGTGAACTCGCGCGACAGCTCCGGCCATTCGTCCGCATACTCGGGCTTGATGGGCCATTTCACGACGATGAGAATCATGCCTCGACCTTAGTCCCCGACCTCGGGACGAACTGTCGCAAAATGCGACTGGGACGGCTGTCCCAAAATGTCCCACCCGTCGACCTCTTCCGGCTACCGGAATCGCGAGACCTCCGCCGCCTCAAGGCATAGAGTGTGAAATCGACAACAAATGTCCTCACATCAGTGCGACAACGGAGGCGATATGCCGGACATCACCAAGTTCTACATCGACGGCCGGTGGGTGGAACCCGCCGAGCTCAACGTCATCGACGTGATCAACCCGGCCACGGAGAAGGCCGCCGGCCAGGTCGCGATCGGAAGCGCTGCCGATGTCGACGCCGCCGTGGAAGCCGCCCGTCGCGCCTTCGAGACCTGGGGCCAGACCACCGTCGAGGAGCGACTCGAGGTCATCAACCGGATCATCGCCGAGTACCAGAACCGCATGGGCGATCTCGCCGCCGCGGTCACCGAGGAGATGGGCTCCCCCGTCGGCCTCACCAACGCCGCGCAGGTTCCGATCGGCCTCGGCCACCTGATGACCGCCGCCGCCCAGCTACCCGGCTTCTCCTTCAGCGAGGACCGCGGCGGACACCGCATCGTCAAGGAGCCGATCGGCGTCTGCGGTTTCATCACGCCGTGGAACTGGCCGCTGAACCAGGTCATGTGCAAGGTCGCCCCGGCCCTGGCCACCGGCTGCACCATGGTGCTCAAGCCCTCCGAGGTGGCACCGTTCTCTGCCGCCATCGTGGCCGAGATCTTCGACGCCGCAGGCGTTCCCGCCGGTGTGTTCAACCTCGTCAACGGTGACGGACCGGGCGTCGGCGCCGCGCTGGCCGCCCACCCCGACATCGACATGATCTCGTTCACCGGGTCCACCCGTGCGGGCATCGAGGTAGCCAAGACCGCGGCCCCGTCGGTCAAGCGCGTCGCCCAGGAGCTCGGCGGCAAGAGCCCGAACATCATCCTCGACGACGAGGACTTCGCGAAGAACGTCGCCGGCGGCATCGCGGCGATGATGATGAACTCCGGCCAGTCGTGCAACGCCCCGAGCCGCATGCTCGTGCCGTCCTCCCGTCTCGACGAGGTCGCCGAGATCGCCAAGTCGGTCGAGCCGAACATCACCGTCGGCGATCCGACGACCGATGTGCAGCTCGGCCCGGTGGTCTCCGAGGCACAGTTCGAGAAGATCCAGGGCCTCATCGAGCGTGCGATCGCCGACGGCGCCACCCCGGTCATCGGCGGCGCGGGACGCCCGGAAGGTCTCGAGACCGGCTACTACGTGAAGCCGACGGTGTTCACCAACGTCACCAACGACATGGAGATCGCCCGCACCGAGGTCTTCGGTCCGGTCCTCGTCGTCATCGCCTACGACTCGATCGACGAGGCGATCAAGATCGGCAACGACACCGAATACGGCCTCGCCGGTTACGTCTCCGGCAAGGACATCGACGAGGTCCGCCGCATCGGTTCGCGCATCCGCGCGGGTTCGATCGGTCTCAACGGTGCCACGGTCGACCCGGTCGCACCATTCGGTGGCTACAAGAAGAGTGGCAACGGCCGCGAATGGGGCGACTACGCCTTCGACGAGTTCCTCGAGGTCAAGTCGCTACTCGGCTACGGCGCCTGACGCCACATCCTCTCTCAGGTCCGGCGGGCACATCCACATGTGCCCGCCGGTTTCCGTCTGTCGGTGCCGCGTCCGTCGGTGCTCAGACCGGGTCCTCGGCGCGGAAGTCGTTGCGCTCCACGACCCAGGACACCGCCATCCCGGCGACGAGCCCCCAGAAGGCCGAACCGATGTTCAGGACCGTCAGGTCCGACACCGAGACCAGGAAGGTCAACAGCGCGCCCATCGTGAACCGAGAGCCGAATGCCCCGCGGAATGCTCCCTGCAGCGCACCGAGGAGCGCCAGACCGCCAACCGTCGCGATGAACGCGGCCGGCATCGCCTGCATGAGCGTGACGAACACCGGCGCGAACACACCGATCACGATCGCGAGAACACCGAAGGTCAGTGCCGCGATGTACTGACGGTCGCGACGGCCGCCCGCCACCAGCAAGGCATTGGTGGGGCCGGTCAGGCACGACGAGATGGCCCCGACAGACGCCGCGAGTGCCGACCACAACCCGCTCGCCACGGTGATCACGTTGACCGGCGGACGGTGTCCGGCGCCGCGCAGCACCGCGACCCCTTGTCCGTTCTGTACGACGATCACGGTGATGGCGAGCGGCACCACCAGTTCCATCGCTGCCCGGACGGTGAACTCCGGGACCGTGAAGACCGGCACCGCCACGATCGACGACGCCGGGGTGTCGATGTGAAAGGACCCGGTCGCGACGACCGCGATGGCACCCACCACGAACGCGCCGATGATCGGCGGGACCCGCCGGCTCACCGTCTGATGGCACTGGAGCGCGAAGAAGGCCACCACGATCGGTACCGCGACCCAGGGGTCGGTCCCGACCGCGCCCACGACGTCGAGGCCGAACTGCAGGAACACTCCGGCGACCATGCCCATCACGATGGGCATCGGTATCGCCGACATCGCCTGTCGCACACGCCCGGTCAGACCCACCAGGACGATCAGCAGGCCGGTCAGGAGAAACGCACCGACGACCTCTGCCCACCTCAGGTGCGCCGAAGCCGAACCGACGAGCACCGTGCCGGGGATCGTCCACGCGAACCCCAGCGGCATCTGATACACCCAGCTGGCAACCACCGTCAGGATGCCGTTGAGCACGAAGACCCCGAAGATCCACGACGACAGCTGCGCTGTGGTGAGATCGCCCGCCGCACCCGCCGCGAGGATCACCGCCACCGGTCCCGACGCGGCAAAGATCAGTCCGATCAGGCCGTTCGCCAGGTAGGTCCCGCCTGCATCGCGCAGCATCGACGACGGGCTCGGCCGGGTACCGGTGGGCCGCTCGAAGCCGGTTGCGTACATGTGGGCGAGGCTAGCTCCGTATCCGGCGAGGACAAGGACACAGATTCCCGGGATTGATCGCGTGTGTTTATCGCACGACGCCCACGCGTCGCAGGCGCCGTGAGTACGATCGGCCTTCATGCTGATCCCCACCCACCCCGACTCGACCACCGTCCTCGACGTCGAGGTGACCGGCACCGGCGAGCCGCTTCTGCTCATCGCGGGCATGTCCGCACACCGGGAGATGTGGACCGCCGAACTCCTCGACCGACTGACCCCGCATTTCCAGGTCGCCGTCTACGACCATCGCGGCATCGGCGGGAGCAGCCGCGCGGAGGGTTCGTTCACCATCGCCGACCTCGCCGACGACGCGCGTGGTGTCCTCGACGGCCTCGGCTGGGACACCGCGCACGTCCTGGGCACGTCGATGGGCGGCATGATCGCCCAAGAGCTGACCCTCGGCCACGCCGACCGTGTGCGCAGCCTGGTCCTCGGCTGCACCACCGCGGGCGGTCCGGGCGCGATCGGCACCTCAGGCGCGCTGCGCCTGGTCGAGGCCATCGCCTCCCGCGACGCCGCGCGCGTCGCCCGCACCGCGTTCGAGGTCAACCTGTCCCCCGGATTCTGTTCCGATGACGGCGCATTCGAGAAGTTCACGAAGTTCTCCACACTGCGCAAGGTGCCGTCGGCGGTGGTCGCTGCCCAGGCAGCGGCCTGTGCGGGCCACGACACCCGCGATCGGCTGGCCGCCATCGACGTCCCCACGACCGTCATCCACGGCGACGTCGACGACGTCATCGGCGTCGCCGAGGGCGAACGGCTCGCCGCGGCCATCCCCGACGCCTCCCTCGAAAGGTGGGCCGGCGTCGGGCACATGTTCTGGTGGGAACGCCCCGAGCAGACGGCCGAGGTCGCCATCCGAACAGCGAAGGCAGCAGGCTGAACAGAGCCGGCGTAACGCCGGTCGGGTCGTCGAACGACATTCTTGACATCGGCACCGACGCGATCTTCGGGTGGCCACGTATGTCAGGAGCTCTATGTCGCACTCATCCCAGGCCAGCCCTTCCGAGGCCCCCGGTTCCGAGGCCCCCAGCCCGAAGCCCCGTCGTCTCTCGCCGCGCCGGCGGGTGTTGACCGGTATCTCGGTCGTCGCCATCCTCACGCTCGGCCTGTTCGGGGCGAGCACGCTGTTCGACTCGTCGAACACCGCCAGCGCCCTGCGCGGGCATCCGGAGAAGTTGCGCCCGGGCTGCACCTGGGACTCCTCCGGATATTTCGTGCAGAACTGCAAGGTGTGGTCGGAATCCCAGCAACGTCACGTGATCGTCCAGATCCGCGCCTCCAGCGGCAGCGACAGCGGCGTCTACCTGCTCGACGGCATGCGCGCCAGCGAGACCCGCTCGGCGTGGACCACCGACGTCCAGGCCGCCCGTGTCTACGACGCCAAGGCCGACACAACGCTGGTCATGCCGGTCGGCGGCGCGTCGTCGTTCTACACCGACTGGGACGGTGGCGCAGGCAGCAACAACACCATCATCAAGCAGGAGACCTTCCTGACCTCCGAGCTCCCCGCGTACCTGGAGGAGCAATTCGGCGTCGCCCGCAACAACAACGCGATCGTCGGATTGTCGATGTCGGGCGGCCCCGCGGTGACGCTCGCCGAGCGGCACCCCGAGCAGTTCAAGGTCGTCCAGGCGATGTCGGGTTACTACCAGACCGACAACCCGATCGGCGCCCTCGGCGTCTTCGCGACGCAGAGCCTGGTGTCGAACTACGTCAGCGGCATCGTCAACATGTGGGGCAAGCCGGGCGGCACCCGCTGGACCGACAACGACCCGTCGAAGAACGTCGGCAAGCTCGCGGAGAACGGTCAGGTGCTGGTCATCTCGTCGGGCAACGGTTTCCTCACCCCGTCCGAGCTGGCGAAGCTCGCCCCGCAGGATCAGATCTCGGCGATCGCGCTGGAGATCCTGTCGGCGGTGTCGACCGTGCTGATGCAGCTGCAGGCCAAGCAGTCCGGCGCGTCGGTGATCTCGCTGCCCAACTACGGCGGCCACACCTGGGAGAACTGGGGTCGTGCTCTCGGCGACGGCAAGGGTCACGTCCTCGAGGCGCTGCGCAACAACCCGCCGGTCACCGCGAAGACGACGGTCGTGTCGGCATCGGGCAGCCCTGATCCCGAGGCCCCCGCGAAGGTCACGATGGCCGTGAAACAGGCCGCCGCGGCCTCCCCCGCCCTCGACGCCACTGTCCTGGCCGCACTGGAGTCGACCGACGCCTCCTCCCCGTCGTCGGAGACCTCGTCGTCGGAATCGGCCGGCCCGTCCGACGCCTCGGAGTCGGCTGCACCGTCGAGCGATGACGTGTCGGCATCCGTACCCGCCGCACCCGAGTCGGCAGCGGCCGAATCCGCCGCCCCTGCAGAGCAATCCGCCGCGACGACGACGGACCCCTCCGCACCGGAGCCCGCGCCGTCGGCTCCGCCGGTCTCGGAGCAGCCCGCGTCGTCGACGACGACCACGACACCGGTTCGGTAAGCCGGCTCCGTTGAGGGAGTCAGCACTAGGTATCGCTGAGCGATACCTATTGCTGACCCATCTGTCGGCCCTCGTCGCCACCGCGCACAGCGGATAGGTTTACGAGGTGAACTCCGCCGATCTGGCCGACCTCGTCGGCACCGACACCATCGCCGTGGTGATCGCCTCCGGGCTCATCCTGGTCTGGGGTCTGGCACTGGGTGTGTGGAAGTACCACGGGATCCGCACGTCGCCCGAACACACCGCGCACGTCTACGTCGACATCGCTCATCGGGCGGCGCTGATGTACTCGTTTGCGACCCTCGTCCTCGCGGCCCTCGTCGAGCTGAGTGCGTTTGGACCGGTGGTCAACCTGGTGGCCGCCGCGGTGCCGATCGTGTTCTTCGTCGCCGCGATCGCCGCGTACTGCATCCACGGCGCACTGCGCGACACCACGAATCAGTTCGAGAAACCGATGCCGGGGACGTATCTGTTCATGCTCGCGCTGATCGTCGGCGAGATCGGCGGCGTGCTGGTGCTTCTCGCCGGCGTCGCTGTCCGCCTGACCTGACCGGCGGCTGCGTTACGACGCTGCGGGCGAGTGCCGCTCCAGCCAGCTCACGACCTCGCCGAGGACCACGTCCTGCTCGGGTTCGTTGAAGATCTCGTGGAACAGGTCGTCGTAGATGACCAGCGTCTTGTCCTCCGAACCCGCGAGCCGCTCGACGAGTTCGCTGCCCTTCGGGTCGGTGAGGGCGTCGGCGCCGCCATGCATCACGAGCACCGGCAGCTGCAGTGACGGCAGGCGCTCCGGGAACGACTGCATCGTGGCGATCATCGCCCCGCCCAGCCCGGCCGGAATCTTTCCGCGCGAGACGAGCGGATCGGCGTCGTAGTCCGCGACGACGGCCGGGTCACGGGAGATGCTCGACGAACTCAACGCAGTGGTCGGCAACCCCGGCGCGATCCGCCCGAGCACCGGCGCGACCTTCACCGCCAGCGGAGACAGGTCATCCCCGGGCAGCACCGCCGCGCCCGAGAGGATGAGACCGTCGAGCTTCTCCTGATGGTCGAGTGCATAGTCGAGCGCGATACAGCCGCCCATGCTGTGCCCGATGAGGAACGTCGGGAGCGCATCGTCGGAGACGTGAGCGATGACGGTGTCGAGGTCGTCGGTGAACTCGGCGAAGCGGCGCAGGCGCATCCGCTTTCCGCCGGAGCGTCCGTGCCCGATGTGGTCGGGGATCGCCACCAGATAGCCCGCGTCGACGAGGCGCTGGGCCACGTGGCCGTACCGTCGGCCGTGTTCGGCGAGCCCGTGGGCGATCACCACGACGCCGCGCGGATCGCCCTCGGGCCGGTGCACGTCGTAGACGATGTTCTGGCCGTGCGGTCCGCGGAAACTGTGCTCTTGCGGTGTCATTCCCTGCTCTCTCGTTTCCTGCTCTGGCGCCCTGCTCACACGAACGCGGATCAGTGGAGGCCCAGCCGCGCCGCGACCGACTTGCCCGCGGACTCGAGCACTCCGAGCGGACGAAGCGCGGCCTCGCCGATCCCCACCAGCACCTCGACCCGGGCGACGACCCGCTCGAGCCGCGCCACGACATCGGACATCCGGCCGACGGTGGTGTCCACCTTGTCGAGTGTTCCCGACATCCGTACGAGAGTCGCATCCAGCTTCTCGATCGTCGCGTCGAGATTCCCCATGGTCGGGCCGAGGCCCTCCAGGGTCTCGCCCATGTCGGCGAGAATCCCCTCCAGCTGCTCGACCGTCACGTCGGCATTGAATGCGGCCTGCGCCAGCTTCTTGATGCGTTGACGCTCGGGCGGCTTCGATGACGAGGTGTCGACCATGGGCTGGATTATCGCCCACCGGTCGCCCACCGGGAGAGCGAACGCGTGAGGAATAGTCCGGCGCCCTCGACGGTTGAGGCACACAGAGTTGCTCAAATTTGAGTGACTCACGAACGAAGGAGCACCTCATGCCTGCCGTCTCCGCCGACACCTTGACTCTGGCGCGCCTGTCCTCGCCCGGGGTCGACGCCATCGAACGACCCGTCCGCTCGGTCACGCGCGGACCGCGCGGATACGAAGGAGAAGGGTTCCCGGTGGTGCGCGCCTTCGCCGGCGTCTCCGCCGCCGACCTCGATCCCTTCATCCACATGGACCAGATGGGTGAGGTCGACTACGAACCCGGCGAACCGCGGGGCACCTCCTGGCACCCGCATCGCGGCTTCGAGACCGTGACCTACATGATCGACGGCCGGTTCGCCCACCAGGACTCCGCCGGGGGCGGCGGCCTCATCGAAGACGGTGCGACGCAATGGATGACGGCCGGGTCCGGCATCCTGCACATCGAGACCCCACCGGCCGAGCTGGTCGAGTCGGGCGGGCTGTTCCACGGCATCCAGCTGTGGGTGAACCTGCCCGCCAAGGACAAGTTCCTCCCGCCCAACTACCAGAATCTCGAGGGCGGTCAGGTGGGCCTGGTGACCTCCCCGGACGCCGGGTCGCTGATCCGGATCATCGCCGGCGAGATCGACGGCCACCGCGGGCCGGGATCGACCCACACACCTATCACCCTGGCCCACGCCACGGTGCAACCGGGTGCAGGGGTGTCGATTCCGTGGAATCCCGAGTTCAACGCGCTGGTCTACGTGCTGTCCGGGCGTGGGCGGGTCGGCGCGGAGGGTCCTCCCATCGAACAGGGGTCGCTCGCGGTGCTCGGCAAGGGTGACCGGATCACCGTGGCCGCCGACGGTTCGCAGGACAGCAACCGTCCCGCGCTGGAGGTCCTGCTGCTCGGGGGCCGGCCGATCCGCGAGCGCGTGTTCCAGTACGGCCCGTTCGTCATGAACACCAAGCAGCAACTCGTCGAGGCGATCGAGGACTATCAGGCCGGCCGACTCGGCGTCATCCCGCCGGATGCGCTGATGCCGCACACCGTTCGCTGATCCATGCCACGACACTCCCCCGCCGGGTCCGATGATCTGCAGGCCGCGTGGCGCGTCTTCATCGAGACCGCCGCGCGGCTGCAGACCATGCTCGACGACGATCTGCGTGCCACCGCCGGGATGAGTCTCGCCGACTACAGCGTGTTGCTCATCCTGCACGAGAGCGAGGGCGGCCGCCTGCGGATGCGAGATCTGTCGCACCGCATGGTGTTCTCCACGTCGCGTCTGTCCTACCAGGTCGACGCGATGGTCAGACGTGGTTGGCTGCAACGCGAACGCGCCACCGAGGATCGGCGCGGTAGCTACGCGGTGCTGACGGAGGCGGGACGTGCCGCCTTCCGGGAAGCCGCCCGCGACCACGGTCGGTGCGTCGACGACCTGTTCTTCACGGCACTCCGCCCCTCGGACGGACGCGAACTGCGTGCGGTGATGGAACGACTCGCCGCCCACCTCGACACCACCCACCCGAGAAACCAGGAGAGCTGATGTCGCGCACCATCATCCGTGCCACCGAGCGCCATCACTGGCGCAACGAGTGGCTCGAGTCCTGGCAGTCTTTCCCGGCGACGGGCAACTTCGACCTCGCCGCGAACGCCCACGGAGTCCTGCTCGTGCACAACGACGATCGGGTCGACGCGGGCGAGGGACTCGACCGCCACCAGCACCGTGACGCCGAGATCGTCACGTGGGTCCTCGACGGAGCACTGCGCCACCGCGATTCCACGGGCAACGACGGCATTCTGAAACCCGGCGTGGTACAACGCATGACGGCCGGCCGCGGGATCGCCCACAGCGAGGGCAACGCGACCGGACGCCTGAACGGCACCGACCTGCGTGTGGTCCAGATGTGGGTAGCGCCGGACGAGGCGGGCCTGGCACCCGGGTACGCCGAGGCCGACGTCACCGACGCACTGGCGAGCGGCGAACTCGTGGTCGTCGTCTCCGGACTGTCCCGCCACGCGACGACGGCACCGGTCACGATCAACAACTCCGCCGCCGCCCTGCATGTGGCGCGGATGCCCGCCGGCAAGACGGTGACGCTGCCCGCCGCACCCTACGGTCACCTGTACGTTGCACGAGGGAGCGTCGACGTCGACGGCCACACCCTCGGCGAGGGTGATGCCGTGCGCACGAGAAAGGCCGGCGAGATCTTGCTGAACAGCCCCGGCGGAGCCGAGATCCTGTTCTGGGAGATGCACGCCGGCGTCGCCTGAGCCCGCTGCCGGGTCAACCGCCGAGCTGCGGTGCCACCTTCGACGCGACGAGGTCGAGATGGTCGAGGTCGTCGAGATCCAGTGTCTGGAGATACATCCGGGTGATACCGAGTTCGCGATAGCTCTCGATCTTGGCCGCAACCTCGTCCGGTGTGCCCGCGGCGCCGTTCTCGCGCAGTTCGTCCGGCTCCCGGCCGATCGCCTCGGCGCGACTGCGGAACTCGGCTTCGGTGCTGCCGCAACACAAGACGAGTGCTCCCGAGTATGTCATGGTCTCGGGGCGACGCCCCGCCGCGGCGCAGGCTGCCCGCACGTTGCCGATCAGCTCGCCGGCGACGTCGACGGGCTGGAACACCACGTTGAACTCGTCGGCGAACCGCGCCGCCAACGCCGGGGTGCGCTTCTTGCCGCTGCCACCGACGATGATCGGCGGGCGCGGGTTCTGCACCGGCTTCGGGAGTGCCGGCGAGTTGGTGAGCCGGAAATGCTCACCGCGGTAATCGAACTGACTACCCTCGGGCGTACCCCACAGCCCGGTGATGATCTCGAAGCTCTCCTCCAGACGATCGAACCGTTCCTTGATCGACGGGAACGGGATGCCGTAGGCCTCGTGTTCGGGCTCGTACCAGCCGGCGCCGAGCCCGAGTTCGATTCGGCCGCCGCTCATCTGGTCGACGTTGGCGACCGCGATCGCGAACGGGCCCGGAAGACGGAAGGTGGCCGACGAGACCAACGTGCCCAGACGGATGCGCGAGGTCTCACGCGCGAGACCTGCCAGCGTGATCCACGCGTCGGACGGGCCCGGCAACCCGTCGCCACCCATGCCGCTGTAGTGGTCGGAGCGGAAGAAGGCGTCGTAACCGAGATCCTCGGTCGCCTTCGCCACGGCGAGCAGCTGGTCGTAGGTCGCACCTTGTTGGGGTTCGGTGTAGATTCGCAGTTGCACGGTTTCAACTTACGCGCAGTGGGCACTCACCTCGTGGACGAGTTCCCCGGCCGCCCATCCGGCCCCGTGGCGAATCCGAATCGCATGTGTACGACACCCAACCCGGTACTCGCCGGGTACTCGACAAAGGAGTCCGAAAATGAAGACAGTTGCGCGTACAGCCCTCGGTTTCGTCGTCGCGGCGGCAGGTGCCACCGCAGTATCGCTCGCCGCCGCCCCGTCGGCGGGTGCGGCACCGTCGGTGTGTCCGGCCCTGCCCGGTCAGAGCTCCTCCACGACCTCCTGTAGCGCCGAGTCCGGCCCCAACGGTCTCGCACTCGCCATCACCGACAACGGCGGTAAGGCCAGCTCCACCGCGAACAACTTCGCCGGCCCCGCAGCCATCGCCCTGGGCCCCGGTGCCACCGTCACCATGACCGGTGAGCGCGGTGGTCTGGCCATCGGTATCGCCGGACCCGGCGCCGAGGTCGTCGTCGACGGCAAGAACGGCCCGACCTGCAAGGGCGGCCCCGCATTCGCCGGTGACTTCCAGACCTTCAAGGGCTGCATGTCCTGATCCTTCGCGCCTGACGGGTGCGAACGGGGCGACCGGCCTGGAGCCCTAGGGTCGGCCTGCCTCTCTATCCGGTACGGCGTGTCAGCCGAACAGCCCGCGCAGATATGCGGCCTGTCCGATGTGTTGCGCGTCGTCGTCGACGACGCTGACCAACCGGACGCCGAGCGTCACCGGCGGGTCCCAGTTGGTGTCGACGATCCGGTCCAGATCCGAATCGGTCAGCGCCGCAATGTAGTCCACGCTGACGGCGTGCGTGGCGTCGTAATAGTCGCGGAGCAGGCCCGCATCGTCGACGACCACCCGGGCCACCTCATCGGTCGAATGGCCATACCCGGTGTCGGCCGGCGAGAACGGCAGATCGAATCGCTCGGCCCAGCCGGCGCTCACCCACACCTCGTCGGCGCCGGCGACGTCGGCGACCTGCGCATCCTGAACGCGTGTCAGATGCCAGACCAACCAGGCGATCGTGTTGGCACCCGACGCCGGGGCCCGGTTCAAGACCTCGGGTTCCAGGCCGCTGAGCACTGCGTGAACATTCTCGGAGACGCGACCGAGACCGTCGATTAGCACATCTGTGGCACGCATGCGGCAATTTTAGTTCGCCGTGCGCGCAAAGATGGCGGGTCCGCACATCCGTCAGCATCATTCTTCCGGTGTCTGAACAGAACCAGCCTGCCGTGACCCCCGACAACGGCACGCGCTCCACCCGCAAGATCCGCTTCAACGCGTTCGACATGAATTGCGTTGCGCACCAGTCCCCCGGCCTGTGGCGCCATCCGAGCGACCGGTCGTGGAACTACAACACCATCGACTACTGGGTCGATCTCGCCCGCTTGTTGGAGACCGGCGGCTTCGACGGCCTGTTCATCGCCGACGTCCTCGGGACTTACGACGTCCTGTCCGGCACCGACGAGGCTGCGATCCGACAGGGCTCCCAGATCCCCGTCAACGACCCGCTGCTGCTGGTCTCGGCGATGGCACACGCGACCAAGAACCTCGGCTTCGGCGTCACCACCGCAACCGGTTTCGAGCACCCCTACCCGTTCGCGCGCCGCATGTCGACGCTCGACCACCTGACCCGTGGTCGCGTCGGGTGGAACGTCGTGACCGGTTACCTGCCGTCGGGTGCACGCAACATGGGCGACGACGACCAGCTCGCACACGACGACCGCTACGACCACGCCGACGAGTACCTGACCGTGCTCTACAAGCTCTGGGAGGGTTCGTGGGAACGCGACGCCGTGCGTCGCGACCGTGAGGCGGGCATCTTCGCCGACCCGGCCAAGGTGCACCACATCGGACACGAGGGCAAGCACTTCAAGGTCCCGGGCATCCATCTGTCCGAACCGTCGCCGCAGGGCTTCCCGGTCATCTACCAGGCCGGCGCGTCGCCGCGCGGACGCCGGTTCGCGGCGGAGAACGCCGAGGCCATCTTCGTCGCCGCTCCCACCAAGGCCATCCCGCGCGACGTCGTGAGCAAGATCCGCGAGGAACTCGTCCTCGCCGGTCGAGACCCCTACGACGCCAAGATCTACGCACTGCTCACCATCATCACCGACTCGACGCCCGAGGCCGCGCGCGCGAAAGCCGCCGAGTACCAGTCCTATGCGAGCGAAGGGGGCGCGCTGGTGTTCATGTCCGGTTGGATGGGCATCGCCCCGCGAGCTACAACATCGACGAGCCGATCGGCAACGTGGAGAGCAACGCCATCCAGTCGGCGGTCGCCGCGTTCCAGCAGGCCTCGGAGAGCGGCGAGGAGTGGCGCGTCCGCGACATCGCGGCCTGGGGCGGCATCGGCGGTATGGGCCCCGTCCTGATCGGCTCGGGCGACGAGGTCGCCGAGCAGCTGCAGGACTGGGTGGCCGAGACCGACGTCGACGGCTTCAACGTCGCGTACGCCGTCACCCCGGGTTCCTTCGAGGACATCGTCACCCACGTGATCCCCGCCCTCGAGCGCCGCGGCGTCTACGACCGTGAGTACGTCCCGGGCACATTGCGCCACAAGCTCTTCGGTCGTGGCGACCACCTGCCCGAGAACCACCGCGGTTCGACCTACCGGGTCGGCGGCGTGAACTCGACGGTCGACGACTCGATCCGTGAGCGCAACCGCCTCGCCGCCGCCGGAACGAAGTGATCGGGGCCGCACGATGATCGAAGTCGTTGGGCTCACCAAGGTTTTCGGGGTCGGTTCGCCGAACCCGGCCACTGTTATCGACGAAGTGGAGTTCACCGTCGACTCCGGCGAGATCTTCGCCGTCGTCGGCCCGTCCGGCGCGGGCAAGAGCACGCTCGCCCGCTGCCTCAACCTCCTGGAGCGCCCCACGTCGGGCAAGGTCGTCGTCAACGGTGAGGACCTCACCGCCCTCGGCACCTCCGGATTGCGCGACGCGCGGCGTCGGATCGGCACGGTCTTCCAGTCGGCGAGCCTCCTCTCTCGGCGGACCGCCGCCCAGAACGTCGCCCTGCCGCTGGAATACCTGGGTGCGACGAAGGCATCCACGAAGTCACGGGTCGCCGACCTGCTCGACCTGGTCGGCCTGGCCGACAAGGCCGACCTGTACCCCCATCAGCTCTCGGGCGGGCAGCGTCAGCGTGTGGGCATCGCACGTGCTCTGGCGCTGAAGCCGTCGGTGCTGCTGTCGGACGAGGCCACCTCCGGACTCGACCCGGCCGCCACCGACACCTTCCTCCGGCTGCTGACCGAGGTTCGGGACGAGTTGGGCCTCGCGGTCGTCTTCATCACGCATGAGATGGACACCATCGTGCGGGTCGCCGACACCGTCGGCCGACTCGATCACGGCCGGATCGTCGAACACGGACGCCTCGAAGAGCTCGTGTTGGACCCGGATTCCGTTCTCGGACGGGCACTTCGGCCTCGTGGTCCCAGTGCGTCCGCGTCCGGCGACCAGACCGCGGTCAACGTCGTCTACAACTCGACGACCGTGCCGGCCGACTGGCTCACCCGTATCGGCGGAAGCCTGGGCATCCCGATCTCGGTCCTCGGAGCCAACGTCCAGACCATCGACGGCACCGCCTTCGGCGATCTCACCGTCTCAATCCCGACCGGCCATACCTCCGCATTCGTCGGTGCGGCGAGCGAGCTCGGACTCGCCGCGCGCGTCGGGGAGACACCCGCACCGGACACCGATCCCGTCGGCGGTCTCGAGAACCAGGCCGACAGCGTCGCGCTCGAGAAGAAGAAGGCGGGGGTGGCAGCATGAGCACGATCAACCTGGCCGCCATCACCGTGCCGCTCGACGAGATTCCCGATCTGCTGTGGCCGGCGTTCATCGACACGGTCCTCATGGTCAGCATCGTGATGGTCGTCGTCCTCGTCGTCGGCGTCCCGCTCGGTGCGCTGGTCCACAATCTCGCTCCCGGTGGACTTTTCGAGAACCGGGCGCTGCCCACGCCGCTGTCGTGGCTCATCAGCATCGGCCGCTCGTTGCCGTTCCTGGTCCTGATGACGGCGATCATCCCGTTCACCCGCCTCGTCACCGGCACCAACATCGGCATCGCCGCGGCGGTGGTCCCCATGTCGATCGCCGGTATCGCCTTCTTCACCCGCATCGTGGAGAACTCGCTGCGGTCGGTGCCTGCGTCGACCATCGACGTCGCCCGGGCCTCGGGCGGTTCGAACGCCCAGATCATCTGGAAGGCACAGGTTCCCGAGGCACTGCCGAGCATCGTGGGCGGCCTGACCATCAACACCATCGCGATGATCGAGTACTCGACCATCGCCGGCACGATCGGCGCCGGCGGCCTCGGCTACGTGGCGGTCACCTACGGCTACCAGCGCTTCGACCAGGGCGTCATGGTCGCCACGATCATCGTGCTGGTGATCACCGTGGCGCTCATTCAGCTGGCCGGCGACGCACTCGCCCGCAGCCTCAATCCGGCGACCTCCAAGCGCGTCAACCACTGACCCCAGGCCTTTCCGGGTCACCGCACGTACACCCCTCGCATCACCCCTCACCACACACTTGAAAGGTCCAACCATGTCTCAAGACACCGGCTCCGCCACCGGCGTGTCGGGCACATCGTCCGAAACACCGCCTCCCGCAGGCAATTCCGACATCGAGATCTCCCAGCGGCGGCGCTGGCCGCTGATCGCCGGCGCCCTGGTCGTCGTCGCCGTGCTGGCCGGTGTGCTCGGGTGGCGCTTCCTCGGATCGGATGAGGCCTCCCCAACGAGATCCCCGGCGCGACGCTGACCGTGGTCACCGCCGCTCGCTCTACTCCGATCCCGCGAACGAGGCCCAGGGGCTCTGGCTGCTGGAGCGCGCCGGCCTGATCACCCTCAAGCCCGGCATCGACAAGTGGAAGGCGACCCAGAAGGACATCGCCACCAATCCGCGCAACCTGCAGTTCGTGCTGCTCGACTTCGCTGCCCAGTCACGGTCGCTGGCCGACCTCGACGCCACCGTCGGCTACACCGAGTACTACCTGGCCGCGAACATCCCGATCGAGAAGCAGATCTACGCTCCCCCGGCCCCCGACGAGTTCGCCGGACAGCTCACCATCGGCACCGAGTGGGAGAACACCGACAACATCAAGAACCTCGTCGCCGCGTTCCAAGATCCCGCGGTGCAGGAGTTCCTGGCCACCGATCCGCAGGTGAAGAACATCCTCCTGCCGCTGTAGGCCACGATCTGTGACGCGTTTCCCCACAGGTACGCCGGGCGCCCGGGTCGCATACCGCGATCCGGGCGCTTGCGCATAGGCTCACCGGCGTGGAGCGCAAACATCACGGTCACCCGCATTCGCTGACCGACATCTCCCACATGCTGTCCCCGTTCGCCCGGTGGCTGGTCATCGGGACGCTGGCCGTCACCGCGGTGGCCGTGACCATCGGCATGATCGTCCTGTGGCCGTCGGATTCCGAGCATCCGGTGCCCACCCAGTTCCGGTCGGCCGACGGCGGGTCGATCCAGACGGTCAACGGCGAGGTCGTCGATCAGTTCCGCGCCAACTGCCTGAACCCGGCGGCGGGCTCGGTCCTCGAGACCGCCGACATCCCCATCAACCCGGTCGCCGGCGGTCCCTGCATCCTCAATGCGGTGCGCTTCGACTCCGGTGAGGTCGAGGGCCGGTACACAGTGCTGGAGATCCCGACGAAGGGTGCGCAGTCCGGCGCCGAACCGGGACGGGACGGCGCGCCCGTACCGGGATCGGTCGACGAGCCCCAGGCCGGACAGCCGACACTGCACGTCGGTGACGCGATCCGCCTCTCCACGGTGCCCGGCCCAGAGGGCAACCGGTACACCTTCTTCGACTTCCAGCGCGGCACCGCCACGATCATCTGGGCGATCCTGTTCATCGCGGCCATCGTGCTGGTCGCGGCGTGGCGCGGTTTCCGATCGATCATCGGCCTCGCTTTCGCCTTCATCGTCCTCGGCGGGTTCACCCTGCCGGCCATCCTCGACGGCTCGTCTCCGGTCGCGGTGGCAGTGGTGTCGTCGGCGGTGATCCTGTTCGTCGTGCTCTATCTCGCGCACGGCGTCAGCCTCCGCACGAGTTCGGCCCTACTCGGCACGCTGGTCTCGCTGCTGATGGCCGGTCTGCTGAGCTGGCTGGCGATCGAGACGATGAACCTGACCGGCCTGTCGGGCGACCAGACCACCAACCTGCAGGTCTATCAGGGCAACATCTCGGTCAGCGGCCTCCTGCTGGCCGGGTTCATCATCGGAACCCTCGGTGTCCTCAACGACGTCACCATCACGCAGGCGTCCGCGGCCTCGAGTTGGCCGCCGCCGGTGAGCCGACCCGACTCGCGACGTTCAGGGCCGCGATGCGCGTCGGCCGCGATCACATCGCGAGCACCGTCTACACACTGGTGTTCGCCTACGCCGGCAGCGCCCTGCCGCTGATGCTGCTCTTCTCGGTGGCCCAGCAGCCGCTCGGCGGGCTGCTCACCACCGACGTGGTGGCCGTCGAGCTGGCCCGGTCCTTCGTCGGCGGCATCGCGATCGCCCTGTCGGTTCCGCTGACCACCGCGATCGCCGCAGCCCTCTGCCGGCCCGCGGGCGCACCGTCATCCGCGCCTGCGCATGCGGCGAGCTGAGCTCCGACCGCTCAGCAGCGTCCCTTGGGCAGCTCGGCCAGGTTCTTGCCGAGCCAGTTGCCCAGTCGGGTGAGCATCTTGGTGCCGTCGGTGAACGATCCGCTGCGCGGGATCGCCGCCATCGACACCGCGACCTGACCGTCGACCGTGCTGATGACGCCGAGCTGACGCACCAGATGAGCGCCGGACTTCGACGTGGCCGGTCCCCAGCCGCCCTTCACCGCGGTCACCGCCCCCTTGTTCCGTCCGACCTTGGCAATGCCCCATTGCTGGTTCGGGGCGACGTCACTCATCAGGCGGATGATGTTCTCGCTGCCGGGGAGACACGGCAGGTGCGCACCGAACAGTGCCTGATCGCGCAGGGCCCACGAGGTGTATCCCGGGAACGACGCCGGGGTGTCGACCTCCGACGAGACGTGCGTCCGGGTGTCGTGTCCTTCGCGCAGCACCGCGGTCACGGCATCCACGGAGGCATGACCACCACCGAGCACACCCCACAGCTCACCCGCGGCGTCGTTGTCGGAGAAGGTGATCGCCTTGTCCTCCATCATCGCGACGGCCGGCCCGCGCTTGCGTTGGGCCGCCAGCGAGACCGGCACCTTCAACGTCGACCACGCCCGCCCCGTCTTGAGTGATCCCAGCGAGATGACCTGGTCGCCGCCGACCGGCGCGATCGCGACGCCGAGCTGCCCGGGGAGCGACTTCTTCATCGACTTCTGGAGTGCGGCGTAGCTCTTGGCCAGCTTCTTCTCGACCGGTACCGGCGGGGTGAACCAGGACGCGAACGGCTCGGGCAGCGGCGGCAGCGCCGGGAGTGGGACAGCGTTCGCACTCCCCGCGCCGACGACGACGGACATCAACAGGGCAGCGACGACCAGCGCACACCGAGTCACAACTTTCACAATATTCTCCTGAGTCACTCTAGACACATGAGAATACGAGCCCCGTGGGTCGGGTGACCAGCTTGTATACCCAATCGGGACCTTGTTGCGACCGACGCCACGCCTGCGTCGTCGTGCAATCCGGCCTCCGGCGGCGCACTGGTGTCACCCGGCCGATCGCATACGGACACCGTCGGAGCCGGTGACTACCCTGGTCACCATGCCATCGCTGACCAAGGGCCAGAACGGCCCGCTGTCGACCTCCCAGATCGTCGTCACCGTCGACCTCGCGACCGCCGCGGACGTCTCGGCCCTGCTGGTGACCGACCGTGGCGTCGTACGCAGTGACGACGACTTCGTGTTCTACAACCAGCCGACCGGCCCCGGGGTCTCGCTGCAACCAGCGCCCAACGGACCGGCGCGACTGCACATCTCGACCAACCAGATCCCGGCGGACATCGACGCGGTCCGGGCCGTGATCACCCTCGACGACACGACGTCCACATTCGGCAGGTTCGCACCCCCGGTCGCCCGAGTCACCGACGCCGGCGGCCGCGAACTCTTCGACTTCACCGTCACCGGCCTCACCACCGAGTCCGTCGTCATCGCGTTGGAGGTGTACCGACGCAACCAGGACTGGAAGGTGCGGGCAGTCGGGCAGGGTTATGCCGGCGGGTTCGCCGACCTGGTGCGCGACCACGGCGTCAGCGTCGACGAGGAGCCCACGCCGGCACCGGCACCGGCCCAGACCGCACCGGCTTACTCGAAGCCATCGACCCCGACGCCACCGGCTGCGCCGGCCGCCCCGACGCCGCCCCCTCCCCCGGCACGCCCCTCGGAGATCAACCTCAGCAAGGACCGGCCGGTCAGCCTGACCAAGGGCCAGAAGGTGACTTTGCGCAAGGAGGGTGGCGTCCAGCTCACCAACATCCAGATGGGACTCGGATGGGACCCGGTGCGCGGCGGTCTCCGCGGGGGTTCGATCGACCTCGACGCCTCGGTGCTGATGTTCTCCGGCGGCAAGTGCGTCGAGACGGTCTACTACGGCCACCTCAACAGCAAAGACCGATCGATCCTGCATTCCGGTGACAACCTCACCGGGGCCGGCGACGGCGACGACGAGGTCATTCGCGTTGCACTGCAGTCGGTTCCGCCGCACATCGACGCATTGATGTTCATCGTCACGTCCTACCGCGGGCACACCTTCGAGAAGATCGACAACGCGTACTGCCGACTCGTCGACGAGACCACATCCGCCGAACTCGCCCGGTACACGCTCAAGGGCGGCATGCCGTTCACCGCGATCGCGATGGCGGTCATCAGCCGGGACGGCGCCGAGTGGAAGCTCCGCGCCATCGGTGACGGCTTCAACGCCAAGACACCGAAGAAGGCGCTGCCCCACGTGGGGCAATACCTGTAGGCGTCAGATCACGCCGTGCAACGGCGGATCCTCCCCGCGGAGAAGCCAGCGACCGATGTGCTGGTACTTCCACCGGACGGGGTCGTGCAGCGTGTGCGTCCGCGCATCGCGCCAGAACCGATCGAGCCTCGTTCCGGCTGCGGCACTGCGGGTTCCGCTGACCTCGAACAGTGCCGACGCCACCGGCGTCGCGACCCGGTCGGCCACGGCCTTGGCACGCGCCACCGCGATCGATGCCTCCGCGACGAGTTCACGACTCGGCGCCCCGGCCGAAGCCTCGATCGCCTCGTCGACCTTGCGACCGGCGGCGACGAGCATCGCCTCGGCGGTCGCGACATCGACCTCGAGTTCACCGAAACGCTGGACCACCAGCGGATCGTCGACGGCGCGGTCGACGCCGGCCTCGAACCACGGACGGGCCTTGGTTCGCACGAACTCGACGGCCTCGGTCAGCGCGCCGCGGGCGATCCCGGCGTCGATGGCCACGTGCAGCAGCCGCGCATACGCCCCGTAGGCGGTCGGCGCGGCAGTCGCCGACGCACGGGCCACGAGATCGGCGGCCATGACCTCGACACCCGAGAGCCGTACGGTTCCCGAGCCGGTGGTCCGCTGCCCCACGGCATCCCAGTCGTCGACGATCTCCACGCCCGGCGAGTCCGCGGGGATGAACGCCACGTACTCGCCCGGCGCGAGGTCGACGGCCGGCGCATCGAGCTTCGCCAGGACGGCGAGCGTGTGCGCGAACAGCGAACCCGTGCAGTAGAACTTCTCACCGTCGAGGACGAACCGGGCTGCGTCGCCGTCGGCCGGGGTCAGCCGCGTCGAGATGTCCGCAATGGTCTTCCCGCCGCGCTCCGACTGGGCGTTGGCCACCCGGCCACCGGCGAGAACGTCGGTGAAGATGCGCTCCTGCAAGGCCTCTCCCACGGAGAGGCGCACCAGGTTTAGATAGACGAAGTGGCTGTGCGGGATCTGCGCGATGCTCGGATCGGCGGCGGCGAGGATCGAGATGACCTCGGCCAGCACGCTCGGCGCCGCGTCGAGGCCGCCGAACCGTGCGGGCACGGTCAGCGCGAGAAGACCCGATTCCGACAGGCGATCGATCTCGGCGAACGGCAGCCGGCGGTCGCGATCACGCTCGACGGCACCTGCGGCGAACGACACGGCCAGTTCCCTTGCCACGGAGAGGGCTTCGGCGGTCGATCCGATCCGGCTCGCCAAATCGGGTCGGGCCTGACCGACAGTGGTCACGAAACCGCGACCGGGGTCTGCGATGCCTCGATCTCACGCACGAGCGGGAGCACCTTCTCGCCGAAGTACTCGATCTCCTCCTGGAAGTGGAGGAAGCCACCGAGGATCAGGTCGACGCCGAGGCGCTTGTAGGCCACGATGCGCTCGGCGATCTGCTCCGGGGTACCGATCAGCTGCGTCTTGAAGCCGTCGTTGTACTGCACGAGATCCTCGAATTTCGAGTCCGCCCACATGCCCTTCTTGTCGCCGGTCGAGTTGCCTGCCTGCTGCACGGCATCGCGGAAGCCTTCCACCGCAGGACGATTCGCCTTCTCGACGATCTCGCGCAGGGTGTCGCGGGCTTCCTTCTCGGTGTCGCGCGCGATGATGAAGCCGTTCAGACCGAACTTCACCGAGCGGTTGTGTGCCTGGGCGACGGCGCGCAGGTCGTCGATCTGCTCGGTGACGCCGTCGAAGTCCTTGCCGTTGGAGAAGTACCAGTCGGCGAAGCGGCCGCCGTTGTTGCGGGCCGCGGTCGAGTTGCCGCCCTGGAAGAGCTCCGGGTTCGGACGCTCGGGGGTGTTGAGCGGCTTCGGTTTCAGGGTGAAGTCGTGGATTCGGTAGAAGTCGCCGCGGTAGTCGACGTTGTCCTCGGTCCAGATCTTGCGGATGACCTCGAGGAACTCGCCGCTGCGGCGGTAGCGCTCGTCGTGCTCGAGCCACGGCTCACCGAGGTGGGTGAACTCGTCCTTGAACCAGCCGCTTACCACGTTGATGGCGAAACGACCCTTGGACAGGTGGTCGGCGGTGGCGCCGAGCTTGGCGAGGACCGCCGGGTGCCACAGTCCGGGGTGAACGGCGGCGATGACCTTCAGCCGCTGCGTGGCGAGGAGCAGCGCGAGGCTGAAACTCGTCGACTCGTGCTGGTTCTCGGCGCCATAACTGGCCTCGTAACGGACCTGTGAGAGGGCGTATTCGAAGCCGTTGTCCTCGGCGGTCTGGGCGAGCTTGATGTTGTAGTCGTAGCCCCAGTCGGTGCGCTGTTCGATGGTGCTGGTGACCAGGCCGCCGCTGACGTTCGGCACCCAGTAGGCGAACTTGATCTGGTCCGCGATGGATTCGGTGGACATGGTGTTACCTCCGGAGGTGATTTCTCAGGTGGAGCGTGGGTCGATCAGGACGATGCGGCCTGCAGGCGCGGCAGGAACGCGGTGCGGACCTCTTCGCTCGGGCGGGCGTCGGCCGCGTCGAGCAAGCCGCGTCGGGCGAGCGCCGGCCGGACGCCTTCACCGAAGTGGTAGGCCTCCTCGAGATGCGGGTAGCCGGACAGGATGAAGTGGTCGAGACCGAGTGCGGCGTACTCACCGATGAGTTCGGCGACCTCGTCGTAGGAACCGACGAGCGCGGTGCCGGCACCGCCGCGCACCAGGCCGACGCCCGACCAGACGCCCGGATGGATCTCCAGCGAACGCGGGTCGGGCGAACCCTCGAAAGCGGCTCCGCGGCCATGCAATTCGGACATACGACGCTGCCCCTCGGACTCCGACTGGGCGAGGTTCCGCTGCGCTGCGGCGACCTGTTCGGGATCGAGGTTGCCGAGGAGGCGTTCGGCCTCGGCCCAGGCCTGCTCGGAGGTCTCGCGGGCGATGACGTGGAAGCGGATGCCGTGATCGAGGGTGCGGCCCTGGGCTGCGGCGAGTCCGTTGATCCAGGCGATCTTCTGGGCGACGGCCTCGGGACGCTCACCCCAGGTGAGGTAGGTGTCGGCGTACTTGGCGGCCACATCACCGGCAGCAGGCGACGATCCACCGAAGAAGACCGGCGGGGCCGGGGTGGGGCGACGGCCGAGCAGGGCGTTCTCCACGCGCAGGTGCTTACCGACGAAGTCGACGGGCTCGTCCTGGGTCCACAGCCGACGGATGATCTCCAGGTATTCGCCGCAGCGCTCGTAGCGCGCGTTCTTGGCCAGGAAATCGCCGAAGGCACGCTGCTCGCTCGACTCACCGCCGGTGACGACGTTGATCAGCAGACGACCCTCGGAATGCCACTGGAAGGTCGCCGACATCTGCGCGGCGAGCAGCGGCGAGATGAGGCCGGGACGGAAGGCGATCAGGAACTTGAGGCTCTCGGTCGAATCGATCAGAGCCGCGGTAGTCAGCCACGCGTCCTCACACCACAGTCCGGCCGGGGTCAGGACGGCTTCGAAGCCGTTCACCTCGGCCGCACCGGCGAGCTGCTTGAGGTAACGAAGGTCGGCCGGCCGGTCCCCGTTCATCTGGCTGCCGTGCCCGCCCGCGATCAGGTTGCGGGAGTCACCGTAGGTGGGCAGGAACCAGTGGAAATGCAGAGACACCGCGAAGGCACCTTTCGTCGTAGAGCATCGGGGGTGGAGCGGCAGGCATGATCGGCAGTGCAGGTCGAAACCCGTGCTGCGACACACATGTCGGCCCCAAGTGTCTGGCACCGGCGAGACACGAGGCCACCATTGAAATCTCCGTGACGCCAAGTGGACATTGGTCCGCCCGGTTCGGTAGAGGCACCGTTTCCACAGGTCGGCATCACGACGGGGAGTCGGCAGGCGGCGTCGTATCGCACGCGCCGCCCATGGATCCGGCGAGCAGATCCCGATCACGCCAGACCCCGTCGCACTCTTCGGAGGGGCCCGGTCGGGACCCGTTCAGCGGGTCGAGCTCACTCGGACGGTCGCCACTGGCCCATTCCGAGGAAGACCATCACCAGTTGGCGTTCGGTGCGCTCGACGATCTCCTGCTCGGCACCGCGTCCGCGGTACTCGCCGTCGAGGAGATCGGCCACGGCGGTCAGCATGATCGTGACGATGAGCTCGGCCGCGATCTCGAGGTCTTCGGGCTGCCACGGGGCGAGGTCCGGGATCCGGGCGAGGTCGATCGTCAGCTCCTTGGAGAAGAGCCGGAGTTCGGTGTCGATGGCACGCCGGATCTCCGCGATGCCGCCGTGCTGTTCGCGGATGAGGAATCTGAACTGCGACTCGTTCTCGCGGACGTGACGCAAGAGGATGTCGAGGGAGTTCTTCGCGGTCGGCATCGCCTGACGCGCGGCGAGATCACGCCGACCCTCGCGGAGTGCGCGTCGCAGGACACGCATCGAGTCCTCGACGACGGTGACGCCGAGATCCTCCATCGAGGCGAAGTGTCGATAGAAGGCCGTGGGGACGATGCCCGCGCCGCGGGCCACCTCGCGCAGGCTGATGCTGCCGAAGCTGCGCTCGCCGACGAGGGACCTCGTGGTGTCGAGGAGCGCCTGCCGCGTCTGGTTCTTCTTGTCCGCACGCGTCTGCGCATCGCGCTGGTTCGAACTCCGCGTGCGTGTCACAGACCCGAGTGTATTCGCCACGACCTCCGGTCCCGGCCACGACCTCCTCGAAGACAGTGACAGCCGTCACACAGATCCACGCTTGACGACCCAGGGCGCCGTCATGTCACACTCGTTTGTGTACACCTGTACACCGAAATCATGTGAACGGAGCCCTTCCATGAGCATCCGCACCTCCCACAACCCGACCCCGCGCACCTCCGCCGGCAGCCCCGGCCGCTGGAATCGCCTGGTCGGCTCGATCGTCGAGGCGGCACTGTCCCCGCATCCGGTCGACCGTTATCTCGAACTGCTCGACCCGATGCTCACCTGGCGCGACCTGCGCGGCGAGATCGTCCGGGTCGAGCACCCGACGCCCCGCACGGTGCGTCTCACCATTCGTCCGACACGACAGTGGCGCGGACACCAGGCAGGACAATACGTGCAGCTCAGCGTCGTCATCGACGGCGTACGGCACACCCGTTGTTTCTCGCCGGCCAACGCCGCCGCCGGCTCGGACGGCGCCATCGAGCTGACCATCACCGCCAACGACGACGGCCTCGTCTCCAAGTACCTTGCCGCCGAGGCCCGGACCGGCGACGTCGTCGGACTGTCCCAGGCCGACGGCGACTTCGCACTACCGGAGACCGACCCGACGTCGGCCGTCTTCATCAGCGGGGGCAGCGGAGTTACACCTGTGCTCTCAATGATGAGGACGCTCGTGGCCCGAGGCTACGCAGGACCGATCACGTTCGTGCACTACGCACGCACGGCGTCGGAGGTGGCGTACCGGGACGAGCTCGCCGCCCTGGCGGCCGGGCATCCCAACCTCGACCTCCGGATGCACCACACCCGCGAGGCCCACGACGGCCACTTCACCGCCGCGCACCTCGACAACATCCCCGGCCTGGCCGACGCCGACGTCTTCGTCTGCGGACCGCAGGCCTTGATGGATGCCGTCGCCGAGGCACATACCGAGCTCGGCATCTCGCAGCCATTGCACAGCGAGGCGTTCACCCTGGCCGCACCGACGGTCGTCGACCCCGATTCGGTCGAGGGCGAACTGACGTTCTCACGGTCGGGGGCAACGGCGACCAACGACGGTCGTCCGATCCTCGACCAGGCCGAGGCCGCCGGACTCACCCCGGAATCCGGCTGCCGCATGGGGATCTGCTTCTCCTGCACCGCCGTGAAGAAGTCGGGCTGCACCCGCAACGTCCTGACCGGCGAGACCGACACCGAGTCCGACACCCAGATCCAGCTGTGCATCAACGCCCCGGTCGGTTCCGTCGACATCGAGATCTGACGGTCGGCCACCACACGCCGACCTCCACCCAATCCACTCTCCTAACTAGCAGGAGGCACACCATGACCATCGACATCGCCAAGGACACCCGTCCCGCGCCCACCGAGAACCTGCCGGCCGTAGTCGAGGCCGAGAAGATCAACACCGGAAACACCGACCCCAACACCGTCGTCCTGTCCTATGAACAGGTCGAGGCGCTGGGGCGTGACCTGGACGAGCTGCGCTCCCGGATCGTCGCCGACCTCGGCCAGAAGGATCGCGACTACCTGTACGCGGTCATCCGCGCCCAGCGCGGCTTCGAGATCGGCGGCCGCGCGCTCATGTACCTCGGGTTCTTCCCGCCGGCCTGGATCGCCGCCGTGGGGGCGCTCTCCGTGTCGAAGATCCTCGACAACATGGAGATCGGCCACAACGTGATGCACGGCCAGTACGACTGGATGCGCGAGGACACCTACAATTCGCGCGAATTCGAGTGGGACACCGTGTGTCCGGCTGACCAGTGGAAGCACAGCCACAACTACCTGCACCACACATTCACCAACATCGTCGGCGAGGACCGCGACATCGGTTACGGCATCCTGCGGATGGCGCGCGACCAGAAGTGGAATCCCTACTACCTGGGCAACCTCGGCTATGCGACCGCCCTCATGCTCCTCTTCGAGTGGGGTGTCATGCTCCACGATCTGGAGGCGGAGAACGTGATCCAGGGCAAGCGCAAGTGGAGTGACATCAAGGGCCTGGTGAAAGGTATGTGGCGCAAGGCCGGTCGACAGGTCCTCAAGGACTACGTCGTCTTCCCGGCGCTGACCGGTCCGCTGTTCGTGCCGACCCTGATCGGCAACGCAACCGCGAACCTGGTGCGCAACGTATGGACGTACTCGATCATCTTCTGCGGCCACTTCCCCACCGGTGCACAGACTTTCACCCCTGAGGAATGCCAGAACGAGACCCGGGGCCAGTGGTACCTGCGCCAGATGCTGGGTTCGGCCAACATCACCGGCAGTCCGCTGTTCCACATCATGAGCGGCAACCTGTCCCATCAGATCGAGCACCATCTGTTCCCGGACATCCCTGCCGGCCGCTACCCGGAGATGTCGGCCGAGGTGCGCGAGATCTGTGATCGCTACGGCCTCCCGTACAACACCGGCTCACTCAGTCACCAGCTGGCGTCGACCTGGAAGAAGATCGCGAAGTTGTCGCTGCCGAACTGGATGACCCGCGACGACGACGACCTCACCGTCATCGTCGAGCGTGAGAAGCCCGCGTCGGTCGCCTGATCAGCTCCTCTCCGCACCGTTTCGCCGGCTGGTCCCGGGGGTATCCTCGGGACCAGCCGCGTCGGACGGGCGTGCGCACACTCTCATGTGGGGGCAACACCCTTCAGGAACCCAGGGGGTCTAGATGGTCGACAGCATCGAACGGAACAAGGATCTGATGCAGGAGCTGATCGAGTCCACGGCAACACACGTGGGTCGCATCGCCACGATCATCACCGGTGCCGTCGCCGGGGTGACCCGCGAGATCGGCGAGATCGTCACCGACGGGTTCGAGATGCGGGAGGCCGCCCGCAAGGCGAAGGCCGACGAGCTCGCCCGCGACCCGGAGTGGGGAATCATCGACGCCGAGTTCGCCTATGCGGAGTCGATCAACGACGTCGACCTGTCCGAACCGTTCTCCGAATCCGAGCAGGCGCGAGAAGTGACTGGAGTCGACATGGACGAGATCCCCGATCGCATCGACGTCGGTGAGCAGGCCGGCATCGACCAGGAGGGAGAGGTCTCCCGAGAGGCCGAACTCCCCAGCGACGGCGGCGTGACCGACCAGGACGAGCCCGACGTCGACGACCCGCGGGAGATCGCCGCGGAGGAGCCCCGGATCGCACCCGACATCGATCACTTGTGAGACCGCGCTCACCCTCTTGAGATCTGGGTGGATACAACCTTTGCCAAACGGCGGACTCACCCGTAGCTTGGTCCTGGTTTTCCTAGTTCATGGAGGTTCTGTCGATGTCGGTGCGTGAGGTTCTCACCTTTCCCAACCCCGTGAACGACTATGCGGCCCGCACGACTGCCGGCCTGGTCGTCGCCTTGGCCGTCATCGCGGTCGCGGTCAACAACCCGATCCTCTACGGCGTGCTGGCCCTCGGTTTCGCGCTGCGCGTGGCGTCGGGCCCGACGCTATCCCCGTTCGGACAGCTGTCGGTGAAGTTCATCGTCCCGAAGATCGTCCGCAAGGAGAAGCTCGTCCCGGGTCCGCCGAAGCGTTTCGCCCAGACCATCGGCCTGGTCGTCAGCGGCACGGCGTTCGTGCTCAGCCTCTTCGGTTTCGGTCTGGCCGCACAGATCGCCACCGGCATCCTGATTTTCGCTGCGACTCTCGAGGCCGTGTTCGGATTCTGCCTCGGCTGCACCATCTTCGGATTCCTGCAGCGTGCAGGCATCATCCCCGAGTCGGTGTGCGAGGCCTGCAACAACATCTCGCTGCGCAATCCCGCGGCCGTCTAGCGCCGACAAACCCTCCCTGAGGAGCCCGGAGCTTGCGGAGGGCGTCTCGAAGGGTCAGTCGGACTTCACCGCGCGGTCGGGCACGGTCATCGCCATCATCATGATCTCGGTCTCGCTGTAGTCCCGGCCGGGGTGTTCGGCCGCGAGGTGGGCCTGGACCTTGGGGACGAAGTCGTCTTCGAGGGCGGTGATGGACTCGCCACAGGGGCAACGCAGGTTGTATGCCATGCGTCACATCCTATCGGGGCCGGACGGTCAGTCCAGGATTCCCAATGCGATCCCGTCCAGGATGTCGTGCTCGCTGACGACGAGTTCGGTGATGCCCGCACGCTCGGCCAGCACCCTCGCCAGTTCCAGCGTGACCAGCGATCCCCCGCCGATGACGTCGACGCGACCGGGGTGCATCGGCCCCAGGGCGGCGCGGTCGGCGCGCGTCATGTGGACGAGGTCCCAGCACACGCGGTCCAGGTCGGCCAGCGAGATGCGGGAGAGGTGGATCTTCTCCGAGTCGTACTCGGTCAGCCCGGCGCCGAGCGCGGCGAGCGTCGTCATCGTCCCGGCGACGCCGACCCACGTCCGTGCAGGTTCGACGGGCACCCGCGAGAAGGCCTCGGCCAGCCGCTCGGCGGCGAACGCCCGGGCGGCGGCGATCTCCTCGGCGGTCGGCGGATCCGACGGCAGGGTGCGTTCGGTCAGGCGCACGCACCCGATGTCCGCCGAGTACGCCGCGTGGACACCGTCGGTGTCGCCGAGCACCACCTCGGTCGAGCCGCCCCCGAGGTCGGTGACCACGAAAGGTCCGGTGGCAGGGTCCAATTCACCGACAGCCCCGCGGAAGGACAGCCGCGCTTCCTCGTCCCCGGAGATGACCTCGGCGATGGCGCCGTCGGAGACACAGCCCAGCAGGTCGGCGGTCATCGCGAAGAACTCGTCGCGGTTCGACGCATCACGCGTCGCCGATGTCGCGACCATCCGAACCTTCACGACGCCGAGCGATTCCATCGTCTTGACGTAGTCGGCGAGCGCGATGCGGGTGCGTTCAATCGACTCCGGTGCGAACTGACCCGTGGCGTCGACGCCGTAACCCAGTCGTACGACGCGCATCTCGCGATGCAGGTCGACGAGGCGACCGTCGTCGCCGGCCCGGGCGACGAGGAGACGGATCGAATTGGTACCGCAGTCGACGGCGCCGACGACCGTCACGCGTCGTCTCCGGTGGCCTCCGTGGGCGGAAGCGTGTCGGGCCAGTCGGTCGGGATCGCGGTGCCCCGCAAGCCGTTTGCAGCGGCGAGAGCCACCGCCTCGTCGCCGAACGGGTTGAGACCCGGCCCCTTGGCGAGCGAATGCGCGATCAGCACGTGCAGGCACTTCACCCGGTCGGGCATCCCGCCGCCGGTGAAGTCGGTACCCAGCGACTCGATGGCGTCGCGTTCGGCGAGGTAGTCCTCGTGCGCACGACGATAGGCAGCCGCGAGCTCCGGATCGGACGACAACCGGGCGGTCATCCCTCGCATCACGCCCGCCGATTCCTGACGGCTGGCCTCGGCGGTGAGCCGCGGATCGGTCAAGTAGTACAGCGTCGGGAACGGCGTGCCGTCGGGCAGCCGCGGCGCGGTCTTGACGACGGCCGGCTGCCCGTCAGGTGTGCGGTAACTGATCTCGATGACGCCCCGCGGTTCGCGCCCCAGCTGGGCTGCGACGGTGGCGAGGTCTTCTTCTGACACGCTCACGGTCTCTGACCTCACTGCGCGGCGGGCGGAGTCGACAGGGTGTCCCAGAGGTTGCCGTACCAGGGTGCGCGGGCGCGCTCCTCGGCACGTTCGGCGGCCTCGCGGCGGGCCTGGTCGGCGGGGAACAACATCACGAGCGGGATCTCTCCTGGCTTGACGAACTGCAGACGCGTCCGCGCCTGGGCCTCGATGTAGGCGGGGTCGTTCTGCTCGTTGACCTTCTGCTGGTAGTCGGCGACCTCGCGCCGCAGCTGTTCGTTCGACGCGGTCAGTTGACGGAACTCCGACCGCTGAGTGAAGTAGGTCCGCAGCGGCATCGCCAGCGTCAGGGCGACGACGCAGACCACGACGACCGTGATGACGAGTGTCGCCACGGTCGCCGGGGTCATCTCGAAACGACGCAGACGAGCACTCAAACCGGACCGCATCCGGCTGCGGGACGCGTTCGGCCGGGGACGACGAACCGGTTCGGCCGGCGGGGCGGCTGTGTCGGCCGCGGTCCTCTGGGCTTCGTCGGCGGTGTCCTTGGTGGCGTCGGTGATCAGCTCCTGCTCACCGGTCTCGACGACCGAGGCCGGTGCGACAGGTCGGGCCGGACGTCCGGACCGATCGTGCCGTCGCGTGCGACGGGCGTCGCGTACGCGCGGATCGGCCTTCCGATCACGCGCACGCTGACGCCCGTCACCGCGGTGACGTCGCTCCGAACCCATGAAGACAGCTAATCACGAACCAAACGAGAAACGCGGGAAGGCGAGGTCGCCCGCGTAGCGTGCCGCATCGCCGAGACCCTCTTCGATGCGCAGCAGCTGGTTGTACTTGGCGACACGCTCGGAACGAGCGGGCGCGCCGGTCTTGATCTGGCCACAGCTGCAGGCGACGGCGAGGTCGGCGATGGTGGTGTCCTCGGTCTCACCGGACCGGTGGCTCATCATCGACTTGTAGCCGTTGTTGTGCGCGAGGGCGACGGCATCGAGGGTCTCGGTCAGCGTGCCGATCTGGTTGACCTTGACCAGCAGGGCGTTGGCGATGCCCTTGGAGATGCCCTCTTCGAGGCGCTCGGGGTTGGTGACGAACAGGTCGTCGCCGACGAGCTGCACCTTGTCACCGATCGACTCGGTCAGCTTGGCCCAACCGGTCCAGTCGTCCTCGGACAGACCGTCCTCGATCGAGACGATCGGGTAGTCGGCGATGAGCTTCTCGTAGAACGACACCATGTCGTCGGCGCCGAGCTCCTTGCCCTCGAGCTTGTAGGCGCCGTTGGAGTAGAACTCGGTCGACGCGGCGTCGAGCGCGATGACGACGTCACGGCCGAAGTTGTAGCCGGCCTTGCCGACGGCCTCGCCGATCACGGCGATCGCAGCCTCGGTGTTCGGCAGGTCGGGGGCGAAGCCGCCCTCGTCGCCGAGCGCGGTGTTCAGGCCCTGCTTGTGCAGCACCGACTTGAGCGCGTGGTAGACCTCGGCGCCGCAGCGGAGGGCTTCCTTGAAGGTGGGAGCGCCGACCGGGGCGATCATGAACTCCTGGAAGTCGATGCCGTTGTCCGCGTGCTCACCGCCGTTGATGATGTTCATCATCGGGACCGGCAGGATGTGGGCGTTGGGGCCGCCGATGTAGCGGAACAGCGGCAGACCGGCCGACTCGGCCGCGCCCTTGGCCACCGCGAGCGACACACCGAGCAGCGCGTTGGCGCCGATGCGGCTCTTGTCGGGGGTGCCGTCGCAGTCCAGGAGTGCCTGGTCGACGAGACGCTGTTCCTCGGCCTCGATGCCGATCACCGCGGGTGCCAGCTCGCCGAGGACACCCTCGACGGCCTTGGTGACCCCCTTGCCCAGGTACCGCTCGCCGCCGTCACGGAGCTCGACGGCCTCATGTTCGCCCGTGGAAGCGCCCGACGGAACGGCGGCGCGGGTGAAGGTGCCGTCGTCCAGGACGACCTCGACCTCGACCGTCGGGTTTCCCCGCGAATCGAGAATCTCGCGCGCACCTACCTGCTCGATGATTGCCACGGCTGAACCCCAATCTCGGTGGACGTGCCGGCTGTGATGCCGGTCGGTAGGTCAAAGAGTAGTGGCTGCACCCACGGTCCACGAGACAAGGTCTCGTGCCACGGCCGGAACCGTCCGGCTCCCGGGTCAGAAACGGACGTTGATCGAGTAGGCGTTGGCGTGATCGCGCACGTCGAGGACGTAGGCCATCGAATTGTTGTACCTGCGGACCGCCTTCTCCCAGCCCTCGGCGACGGTCATGTCGTTGCCCGAGGAGACGCACAGGTAGCGGGCGGCGGACAGCGCCGCGTCGTCGATGTTGTCCGGGTCGGGGACGCCGTCGCCGCTGGCGTCCACGCCGTAGCGCTTCCACGTCTCCGGAATGAACTGGAACGGTCCCATGGCGCGGTCGTGGGTGGAGTCGCCGTCGAGGCTGCCGCCGTCGGTGTCGCGGATCTCCATGTTGCCCTTGGTGCCGTCGAGCTGAACCCCGCGGATCGGCGGGCTGACGTCGCCGTTGGCGGCGACACTGGAACCCCGATAGTGCCCGTGCTTGCTCTCGACGCCGGCGATGCCGGCCAGCGTCGTCCACGCGATGCCGCATTCGGGGTGCTGCTGCCGCTGGATCTCCGCGGCGTTGCCGTATGCCTGCAGGGACACGACGGGGATGCCGGTCGACTCGGAGATGGGGTCGGCCCACTCGCGCATCTTGTCGGCGGTGCGGCCCGGTGCGTTGATGTCGATGTAGGGCTGCGGCACGCCCGCGCCGGGCGGGATGCCCTCGGGGATGTCGGGCCTGTTCAGCGACGGGAGGTCGATGCATGCGGAGAGCAGCACCGTCGAGGCGACCGCCACACAGCCCGCCACCAGCCCGTTCCTCCACGAGCGACGGTTCCGCCCCCGGCCCAACACACGCATTCCCCGTTCACTCCTGTCTCAGGTCTGTCGAATAGATCTGGGGCGAGCCGATGCCCGCCCGAGCGACCACGATCGCACATGCCGCGGCGTGCTCGCCTCGGCAACACACAGCGACCCGGTCACAGGGGACAACTGCCGGCGGTCGCCTTCGGTTCCCGATGGTCGGTCGGGACTTCGACGCGGCGTCGCCCACCGTGCGGAATCCGATGCTCGACGCCGATCCCGACATACCGGTCACGGCACCGGCGGAGGTCTGGAAATCACAGTGCGTCGAATCCCGCTGATCAGGCCCCCTCTGGCAGGGATCCGGCCCACCGGTGGGGCGATGTGCCCTATGCGACACACCCTCTCCGGTCTAACGTTCCTATGGCTAGCCTCACCACACACGTCGCCGCTGGGCGTCGAGGAGATGGACCACCGGGAATGTATTACGTATCGGCACTCGCCTCGAGCGGCATTGCGGTCCTGGCTGCCGACGGACCGTCGGTCTGGACGCAGATGGTAGGGAGCGCGCTCATCGGTCTGCGCGAAGGCCTCGAGACCGGGATCG
The DNA here is from genome assembly GCF_001942325.1 of Gordonia sp. CNJ-863. Lineage (NCBI taxonomy): Bacteria > Bacillati > Actinomycetota > Actinomycetes > Mycobacteriales > Gordoniaceae > Gordonia > Gordonia sp. CNJ-863. The sequence goes on along the minus strand of NZ_MKKG01000011.1, from coordinate 143,410 downwards.
TGGTCATGGTCCTGATCGCCTTCGTCGTCAAGACCGACCGCCGAGACGCCCTCAAGTGGATCTGGGCGGGCGTGGGTGCGGCGGTGGCGATGACGCTCGTGGTGTTCCTCGTGATCCACTTCGGCACATCGACGATGACGCCGCTCGCGGCGGAGACCATCGCCGGCGTCGCGTCGCTGGTGGCGGTCGGGATCGTGACGTTCATGGTGCTGTGGATGAGCGAGGCCTCCTCCCACATCTCCGCCGATCTCAAGAGCGGGATGTCGAAAGCGCTTCTCGCCGGCGGCGCCTCGGTGCTGGGTCTGGCGTTCCTGGCCGTCGGCCGCGAGGGCTTCGAAACGGCGCTGCTGATGGTCGGTTACGCCGAGAGCGTGTCGGGCGGACTGTGGCCGTTGCTCGGACTCGTGATCGGCATCCTCGCCGCCGTCGCGCTGACAGTGCTGATCTACCGCGGAGCGATCCGCATGAACCTCTCGGTGTTCTTCACCTACACCGGCCTGTTCCTGATCGTCGTCGCCGCCGGAATCCTGACCTACGGCATCCGGGCCTTGCAGACGGTCGGCTGGCTGCCCGGCCTCGGCAACACCGCCTTCGACATCTCGGCGACCTACGACGCCTCCTCCTGGTACGGCACGATCCTCGGCGGCATCTTCAACGTGCGCCCGGATCCGACAATCCTGCAGGTGATCGCCTGGATCGTCTACGTGGTGGTCGTGACCACGATCTTCTTCCGTCGACAGCGCGCCGGCCATCGGGCCCCCACCTCGAAGACCCCCGCCGCCCGGAAGAGCGCAACGCCCGACGAGAGCTCCGCGCCCGCGGAGCCCGCCCCCGAAAGGAATCCTCAGTGCTCGTAGACCCGTGGTGGCCGCAGCTGCGGCCGCGGTGGTGATCTCCCCTGTGCTCCTCGCCGGTTGTACCGAGAAGGGCAGCTCCGAGGGCGCGATCGCGGTGACCTCGACCGCCGACGCCTGCGATCTCGCGACCACCGAAGCGACGACCGGCAACGTCGATTTCGCGATCACCAACTCCGGCGACAAGGTCACCGAGTTCTACGTCTACGGCAACAACAACCGCGTCCTCGGCGAGGTCGAGAACATCGGCCCCGGACTGTCCGGCAATCTGACCGTCGAGATCGTCGAACCCGGCACCTACACGGTGGCGTGCAAGCCCGGCATGGTCGGCACCGGCATCCGAACCGAACTCAACGTCGGCGGCGAGCGCAAGGAGAAGGCCGACGTACCCGCAGACGTGACCGCCGCCAAGGCGCAGTACCTCGAGTACGTCCGCAATCAGCTGAACACCCTGCACGCCCAGACGACGTCCTTCGTCGACAGCGTCAAGAAGGGCGATCTCGACGCGGCGCGTGCGCAGTTCGGTCTCACGCGTACCCCGTACGAACGGATCGAGCCGGTCGCCGAGTCCTTCCCCGATCTCGACCCCGCCATCGACATGCGATGGGACGATACCGAGGACGGCACCCAGCCGTTCACCGGCTTCCACCGTCTCGAACGGTTCCTGTGGCCGCCGCAGCCCGCCGAGATCGGCGATGCAGCCGGCCAGATCACGCCGTCGGATGCCGCGAACGCCAAGGCGACCGACAATCCGCAGGCCATCGCCGAGATCGCCGACGGTCTGCTCGCCAACGTGACCAGGCTCCGCGACTCGGTCAGCAAGCCGGACTTCGAGTTCGAGACCCTCTCGTTCGTGAAGGGCCCGCAGGCCCTCATCGACGAGGTCGCCGCCACCAAGGTCGACGGTGAAGAGGACCGGTACTCCCACACCGACCTGTGGGACATCGCCGCCAATCTCGACGGGTCGGAAACCGCGATCGCGACGATGCAGCCGATCATCTCCGCCAAGAACCCGGCACTGATGGACAAGATCACCGCGCAGTTCACGACCGCGCGCGACTCGGTGAACAGATACCGTAACGGCGACGGCTACGTGTCCTACATCGAGGTCACGCCCGAACAGCGCAAGGAGCTGCCCACTCAGATCGACGCGCTGTCGGCCACCCTGTCCCAGGTGCCGGGAATCGTGTTGCAGCAATGAGTGATCCGGCCCGCCACCCCGACGACGCGCAACCAACCGAGCCCGTAGGCCGCACGACGCGACGTGGTCTCTCGCGTCGTGCGATCCTCGGCGGCACCGGTGCCGGACTGCTCGTCGCCGCGGGCGGGATGGCCGTCGGCCGTGCCACCACGCAGGCCCCGGCGACCGACCACATCGTCGAATTCCGGGGTCCACGGCAGGCCGGGATCATCACCGCCGCACAGGATCGGCTGCATTTCGCGAGCTTCGACGTCGTCACCGACAACCGAGACGAGCTCGTCGCGGTGCTGCAACGCTGGACCGACGCGGCCGACCGCATGACCCGCGGCGAGGAGACCGTCCCCGACGGCGCCACCGGCCTCGGTGAGTACACACCACCCGCCGATACCGGGGAAGCGTTGGGGCTGAGCGCTGCTCACCTCACGCTCACGATCGGCTTCGGTCCCGGGCTGTTCGGTCCCAGCGCGTCGGCTCCCGACCGCCCCGACCGGTTCGGTCTCGCCGACCGTCGACCGCCGGCGCTCGTCGACCTGCCGATGTTCGCCGCCGAGAAGATCGACCCCGCACGGTCGTACGGCGACATCTGCGTGCAGGCCTGCGCCGACGACCCGCAGGTGGCGGTCCACGCCATCCGCAATCTCGCCCGAATGGCGGTGGGCGTCATGGCCGTCCGCTGGTCGCAGCTAGGGTTCGGCCGCACGTCGTCGACGACGCAGTCCCAGGACACTCCCCGAAACCTGTTCGGGTTCAAGGACGGCACCGCGAACCTGCGCGCCGAGGACACCGACCTCCTCGACCGCTGGGTCTGGGTCGCCCCGGAGGACAATCCACCGTCGGCGCAGTGGATGACCGGCGGGACCTACCTCGTCGCCCGGCGGATCCGGATGGACATCGAACCGTGGGACCGCGCCAACCTCTTCGAGCAGGAACAGATCGTCGGACGCACCAAGCGATCCGGCGCACCGCTCGGGAAGGCCGGCGAGTTCGACGACCCCGACTTCGCGATCACCTCCGGTGGGACCCCGATCATCGCGCGCAACGCCCATGTGCGGCTGGCACATCCGGACAACCTCGGCGGGGTGCAGATCCTCCGCCGCGGTTACAACTTCACCGACGGGACCGACGGCTTCGGCCACCTCGACGCCGGGCTGTTCTTCATCGCCTTCAACCGCGACACCGGCAAGCAATTCGTGCCCATGCAGCAGGTCCTGTCCCGGCAGGACGCGATGACCGAGTATCTGATCCCCAACGGCTCGGCGAACTTCGCCATCCCACCCGGCCTCGGACCCGGCGAATGGTGGGGGCAGCGGCTCTTTGAGTGACCTTCCGCGACGGCGGTCGCTCACCATCAGTCCGGGAGCACGCTCTCCCAAGCTGCACGCGAATCCAGTTCGATGCCCAGCTCTTTCGCGCGCGCCTCGGCGTCCCGGACCGACGCCATCAGCGCCAGGGCCTTGTCTCGGGTCTGCGCCTCGACGCTGTCGTCGCTCGGGGCGACGGTGACCGTCCACGTCTCGGCCGGAATGGTGTCCACCGGATACGACGCCGCGGTGAGCCGTTCGAAGATCTTCTGCAGCAGGGCGAGCGACGGCTGCGTGGTGGCAACGCCGTCGAGGACGGAGCCGCGCTTCTTCTCCGCGGCCTTGCGTTCCTCCCACTCGCGGATCTGGGTCTCCAGGTCGGAGTGGGCGCCGGACAGCACGCCGGGGGTGCGGCCCATCACCTTGGAGGTGAAACTGCGTGCGACGTCGTCGATGTCGAACGGCGCGTCCGGGTCGTCGGCGGCGATGCGCGCGTGGAAGAGCACCTGCAGCAACAGATCCCCGAGTTCTTCCTTGAGCTCGAGCTGATCACCGGCCTCGATGGCGTCGAGCAGCTCGTAGACCTCCTCGAGGAGGTAGCGACGCAGCGAGTGATGGGTCTGGGTGCTCTCCCAGGGGCCGTCGCGGCGCAACGTGTCCATGAGCGCGACGGAATCGAGGAGCGCCATCCCCGAGACCTTCTGCGTGGCGATGACCTGCTCACCGCGGGCGGCGCGGGCACGCACGAGGGGGTGATCGGCGTCGGTGCTCACCAGCACGGAGTCGACGGGCGTCTCACCGAGCACCTCGTCGAAAACCGGTTCGACACGGTCGAACTCCCAGAGCAGGGCAGCGGGCACGTCCTCGGTGACCTTGACCGATCCGGTGAGCCAGGCGCGCGCCCGGATGGGGATCAGGTCGGGCCGTGCCGGGTCCAACAGCACCACCGTCATTCGTTGTACGCCCTCTCTCGACCCCCGTGGATTTTCCTGCCCCGCTGAGTGGTGTTCTAAGCGTTCGGCTCCGGCTTGAGCTGCGTGAGGAACGTCGTGAGGTACTCGATGAGCTCGTCGTCGCGCAGACGTGCCGAACCGACTCCCCCGGTCCGCGGAATCGGGAGCGTGACCACCGACGTCGTCGCGCGGAAGGTCGCCGAGGAGTAGAGCCTGCGGAGACGCACCTGCTCGCTGTCGAGGAGCGGCAGCGGCGAGATCTTGACGCCCTGTCCGGCCAGTCCGATCTCGGTGATGCCGCGCTCGCGGCAGCGCAGACGCAGGCGGGCGATCGACGCCAGACGCGTCGTCTCGACCGGCGGCGGACCGTAGCGGTCGTTGAGTTCGACGAGCACCGCGTCGACCTCGGCGTCGTCGGTGGCCGACGCCAGCTTGCGGTACGCCTCCAGACGGAGACGGTCCGAGTCGACGTATTCGACCGGGATGTGCGCATCCACCGGCAGGTCGATCCGCACCTCCCCGGTCTCCTGGGTCTCGACGGGCTTGCCGTCGGCCGCGGCGCGATACGCCTCGACGGCCTCGCCAACGAGCCGCACGTAGAGGTCGAAACCGACGCCCGCGACGTGGCCGGACTGTTCGGCGCCGAGAACATTTCCGGCGCCACGCAATTCGAGGTCCTTGAGCGCCACCGCCATACCGGCGCCGAGTTCGTTGTTCTGCGCGATCGTCGCGAGCCGGTCGTAGGCGGTCTCGGTCAGCGGCCGGTCCGGGCTGTAGAGCAGGTAGGCGTAACCGCGTTCACGACTACGTCCGACTCGTCCGCGCAGCTGATGGAGCTGCGAGAGACCGAGGTTCTCGGCGCGGTCCACGATGAGCGTGTTGGCGTTGGAGATGTCGAGACCGGTCTCGATGATGGTCGTACAGACCAGCACGTCGTACTCGCGGTTCCAGAACCCCGACACCGTGCGCTCCAGCTGATCCTCACCCATCTGACCATGCGCGACAACGACTCTCGCCTCGGGGATCATTGCGGCGATGTCCTTGGCCGTCTTGTCGATGGTCGAGACGCGGTTGTGCACGTAGAAGACCTGGCCGTCGCGGAGCAACTCACGACGGATCGCCGCGGCCACCTGTTTCGGCGCGTAGGCGCCGACATAGGTCAGCACCGGGTGGCGCTCCTCGGGTGGGGTGAGGATCGTCGACATCTCGCGGATGCCGGCCATCGACATCTCCAGGGTGCGCGGGATCGGCGTCGCCGACATGGTCAGCACGTCGACGTGGGTGCGCAGCGACTTGATGTGTTCCTTGTGTTCGACGCCGAATCGCTGCTCCTCGTCGACGATCACGAGGCCGAGGTCCTTCCACGTGATACCGGTCTGCAGGAGGCGGTGGGTGCCGATGACGATGTCGACCTCGCCCTTGGCCATCGCCTCGGTGATCTCGCGGGATTCCTTGGCATCGGTGAAGCGCGACAGTCCGCGTACCCGCACCGGGAAACCGCTCATCCGCTCGGTGAACGTCTGCAGATGCTGTTGCGCGAGAATGGTCGTCGGCACGAGGACGGCGACCTGTTTGCCGTCCTGCACCGCCTTGAACGCGGCGCGCACCGCGATCTCGGTCTTGCCGTAACCGACGTCGCCGACGATGACGCGGTCCATCGGGACCGGACGTTCCATGTCGGACTTGACCTCGGCGATGACGGTCAGCTGATCGACCGTCTCGGTGAAGTCGAAGGCGTCTTCCATCTCCTGCTGCCACGGGGTGTCGGGCCCGAAGGCGTGGCCCGGGGCGGCATGACGCGCGGCGTAGAGCTGCACCAGCTCGCCGGCGATCTCGCGAACGGCCTTGCGCGCCTTGCGCTTGGTGTTCTGCCAGTCCGACCCGCCCAGCTTGGACAGCGACGGCTGCTCGCCACCGACGTACCGGGACAACTGGTCGAGCGCGTCCATCGGCACGTACAGCCGGTCGGCGGGCTGGCCGCGTTTGCTCGACGCGTACTCGAGGACCAGGTACTCGCGACGCGCACCCGAGACGGTGCGTTCGATCATCTCGACGAACTTGCCGATGCCGTGCTGGTCGTGCACGACGAGGTCGCCGGCGGCCAGCGCCAGCGGGTCGACCTGGTTGCGGCGCTTGGCCGGGAGCTTGCGTCCGTCACGGACGTTCGCGACGCGCGTACCGGTGAGATCCGCCTCGGTGACCACGACGAGTCCGGCGTCGGCACAGACGATTCCGGCGCGGAGCGTGGCCCCGAAGACCGTGACCTCGCCCGGTTCGGGACGATGCCCCGGCTCGGCGATCACGTACGGCACCTCGGCCTCGGACAGCCGCTCGCCGACTCGCTGGGCGGTGCCCTTGCCGGTGACGACGATCGCGGCGGTCTTGCCGTCGGACACATGCGCCCGGAGCTGGGCGAACGTGGCCGCGATCTCGCGCTCGTCGCCGCGCGGTGCGGGTCCGGGGGTGAGGTCGAGTTCGAGTTCGTTCCCGCTGCCGGTGGACAGCGGTGACAGCGTCCACCACGGGCGTTTGGCCTGTAGTGTCGCTTCGCGCACGTCGCCGAGCGAACGATAGGCGCTGGCCTGCAGGTCGATGCCGGTTCCTGACCGCGGGTCGATCGGGGCGTTCGCGCCCATCGCCGCGGCCGTCCACGACGCCTCGAGGAACTCCGCACCGGTCTTGGACAGGTCCGCGGCGCGGGTCCGGACCTTCTCGGGGTCGAGGATCAGCACGCGTGTCCCGTCGGGGACGACCTCGGTGAGGAGTTGCATCTCGCCGTCGACGAGCGCCGGGATGAGCGCTTCCATTCCCTCGACGGGGATGCCCTCGGCCAGTTTGCCGAGCATCTCGGTGAGTGCGGTGTCGTCGGGGTTCTTCGCCGCGAGATCGCTTGCGCGCGTGCGCACCTTCTCGGACAGGAGTAGTTCACGACCCGGGTGGATGCGTACCTCGGACGCGTCGACCTCGGGCTGGCTGCGCTGGTCGGCGACCGAGAACGCCCGGATCTCGGTGATCTCGTCGCCCCAGAACTCGACGCGGACCGGGTGGTCGGCGGTCGTCGGGAAGACGTCGAGGATGCCGCCGCGGACCGCGAACTCGCCGCGGCGTCCAACCATGTCCACCCGTTCGTAGGCCATCTCGACGAGCTGCGCCAGCAGTCCGTCGAAGTCGACCTCGATGCCCTCGCGCAGCGTTACCGTGGCGACCTCGCCGAGGCCCGGCGCCATCGGCTGCACGAGCGAGCGGACCGTGGTGACCACGACCCGCAGCGGGTTGTCGCCGGGATTGGCGAGACGGTGCAGCACCGCCAGTCGCTGGCCGACGGTGTCCGCGCTCGGCGACAGCCGCTCGTGCGGGAGGGTCTCCCACGAGGGGAACTGGGCCACCGAGTCGGCGTCGTCGAGGAGTTCGGCCAACTCGGCCGTCAGGTCATCGGCCTCGCGACCGTTGGCCGAGACGACCAGCAGCGGGGCCTCGGCGCCGGCGGCCAGACAGGAGACGAGGAACGGCCGGGCGGCGTCGGGTGCGGTGATGTCGAGGCGACGTTCGGCACGGCGTTCGTGCACCTCGCGGAAGGATTTGTCCGCACACGCGAGCGCGGCCAGACCGGACAGGGCACGGGGCGTCGACACTCCGCCGATTGTATGTGCCGCGCCTCGTGCCCCCTCAGGCCGGTCGATCAGCCCAGCAGGCCCTGCCCCAGTACCTCTCCTCGACGAGCCCCGGGAAGGACGGCGTAGACCGCCGATCCGATGGGCGTCGTCCATTGATTCAGCGCGTCGTGTTCGGCCAGCCGCGCCTGGACCGGCACGTATTGGGCGTCGACATCGCGCTGGTAGGCGGCGAACAGGAGGCCGCTGTTGGAGATGGGGATGGTCCCGTCGGCATCGGGTTCCGGCGGGTCGTCGTAGTTGTAGCCACGCCGCAGGAATCGCTCCGTCGGTGTCCGGTGACGGGCGCGGGCGATGTGCGACGACGCCGGGATGGCGGGCAGCCCGTCGACGATCTTGTCGAAGTCCGGGTCGTCGTGTTCACCTCCCCCGCTCAGCGGCGCACCGTCGGTGAGGGTGCGTCCCACCGACAGTTCCTGGCTGCGCGGGTCGACCTCCTGCCATCCGTCGAGATCCATGGCGATCCGACGCAGCACCATCGACGTCCCGCCGGCGAACCACGGCTGTTCGGCGCCGTCGTCCCAGACCAGGGTGTCCGAGTCGGCGGGCCCGAGGTTCACGGTTCCGTCGACCTGCCCCATCAGGTTGCGCATGGTCACCTTCTCGTCCTGGCTGCCGCGGGAGTTGCGGAAGCCGCGCTGGACCCATCGCAGTCGGACCCGTCCCGCCACGTTCGCCGTCAGGACCCGGGTCGCGTGGGCGACGGTGACCGGGTCGTCGGAGCAGATCTGCAGCAGCAGGTCCGTCTGTCCCCAGCGCCGCTCGTCGAGTCGGTCGATGGGGTACGCCGGAAGCGGATGCAGCCACCGGGGCCGTCGGCCCTCCAGTCCCGTCGCGGTGAAGGCGCCGGGGCCCAGGCCGACCGTGACGGTGAGCCTGGCGGGCAATCGGGCGAGTTCCGGTTCGCTGTCGGCCAGCGCCGGCGTACCCCTCGTGAGCCGGGCGGCGTCCTCGGTCCAGACCCGGAGAATCCCGGCGAGCGCCTCCCGCGCCTGCGGCCCCCGATCTGCCGAGAGATCGAGTCCGACGTAGTTGACGTGCGCGGTGGGCGGGGTCGTCACCCCGGCCTGGTGCACGCCGTGGAACTCGACGACGTCGCCGCCGTGCGTGGCGTCCCCGGCTGCGTCCGTGGACCGCGCTGCGATCGCCGTGGCTCCGACACCGAGACCGGCGGCTCCCGCGACGCCTGCGATCAGGCTGCGTCGCGAGAGGGCCGGGCCCCGGCCCCGTCTTCTGCCGTCACCGTGGCTGGTGGACTCAGCCATCACTGCCGGTGTCCGACGAGCCGTGGCCCGGCGTGTACTCCTCGTTGGCTCCACGGAAATCGCGTGCGTGCGCGACCATCTCGCGTGTGGAACCGTCGCCGAAGCGCAAGGTGATGGTGACCGTCTGACCGGCCTCGATCGGCCGCTTCAGGTCCATCAGCATGATGTGGTTCCCGCCGGGTTCGAGCGAGACCGTCTGACCGCCGGCGATCTTCAGGCCGCCGTCGACCTGGCGCATGGTCATGGTGCCGTCGCCGGCCGGGGCCATCTCGTGCACCTCGACGCGGTCGGCGACATCGGTGTCACCACCGGTGAGGGTCACCTCGCGGTCGGAGGTGTTGGCCACGGTGCCGAACGCACCGGTCATCTGCTTGTCGGATGCCTTTACCCACTGGTCGGTGATGGTCACCGAGTCGGCCTGGGTGGCGGGGGTGTCGTCGGAGGAGCATGCGGTCGTGACGGCCAGCGGAAGTGTCAGCGCGGCGAGGATCGCCAGCGGGCGACGAGCCCGGCGGGTCGTGGAAGTGCTTGAGAACATGGATGTTTCGCCTTTTCGGGTACGCGAGTCACCACCGGGGCTCCTGGGCGCCGGCGGGAAATGGAGGAATCAGGGGTCAGACCGGGAGGACCGGCGGACCCCGAGTCCAGATACCCCTGCGACCGAACAGCGGTCGCAGCGGATCGACCGCACCCGCGACCACGAGGACATCCCCGACCGCGATCAACGGAGGCGTCGTGGACGCCAGGATGCGTGAGCCGACACGGCGTGCACACTCCTGCGCGCCGACGAGCAGACCTGCGGAGATCAGCAGCGCCGCAACGTGAAAACCGATCATCGTCGGGCCGGGTAGCAGCGGCGTCGACGCGTGGTGGCCGCCGGTGTGCATCGCCAGATGCCCGAGAAGCTGCGCGACGGTGAGTGCCGCACCGACGGAGAGGATCTCGGTCGCGCGTCCCCGCGTCCCGCCCACCGCCCCGCTCACCCAACCGAGTCCGGCACTGATGGCGACCAGAAGGACAACGTGCGACGACGTCGGGAGGCTCCCCCGGCGAGCGCGTGCGCCCCGACGCTCAGCGACCCGGACGTCATGGCGGCGACGACCGACCAGTGCACGCGCACAAGTCGTTCGGCCGGATCGGACGCCACAGGCATACCCCCGAGCGTACGCCCGCTATTACGCGGAGTAGTAGCCAAGTGGTGGCCCACACACCACTAGTCTCGTCAGAATGCAGGGAGCCCGGACCGACGACATGGGGGTGACGGTGCGCGACGCCGTCGAGACCGACCTCGCGGGCGTGGCGGACATCTACCGCCACTATGTGGAGAACACCGTCGCCACCTTCGACTACGTGGTCCCCTCGCACACCGCTTGGCTGGCGAAGTACCGCACGATCCGCGAGGCGAACAGGCCCTTCGTGGTCGCGACACTGTCTGCGGAGTCCGACCAGCACATCGTCGGCTACGCCTACCTGGGCACATTCCGCGCCATGCCGGCCTACGACCGCTCCACCGAGGACTCCATCTACGTCCGCCCCGGCCTGGGGGGCCGCGGCGTCGGATCGGCGCTCATGGCCGGGCTGCTCGATCGGGCCGATCCTGAGAACGTGCGACAGATCGTGGCGGTGATCGCGGCGACCGGTGGCGAGGGATCGGTCGCCCTGCACTCGCGGTTCGGGTTCACCGAGGTCGGTCGCCTGCGGTCGATCGGCCACAAGGCCGACCAGTGGATCGACTGCGTCTACATGCAGAAGGACCTCTGGGAGCCGTCCTCGTAGTCGGATCTCAGCGGTCGAGGCCCGCGGCCTCGGCGGCGGCGTCGGCCAGACCGACGCCGGTGCCCTCGTAGATGTGGAAGGCGACGTCGGCACCCCGCCCGAGCAGTTCGTCGCGTTCGTCGTCGTACTGCGCGACGACGGCGATGGTCCCCTCGAATTCACGCTCCTCGACTCGATCCAGTGCCACCAGGTTGGACCCGTGGAACGGCATGGCGAACACGAGGATGTCGAGGTCGGAGACGCCCTCGCACCGTTCCCAGAACCCCGTCTCGGTCGCGTCGGCCTCGATCACCCGTAGTCCGCGCGCACGAAGATCGGCGACCTTCAGCGGATCGTTCTCGACGCCGACGACATTCAGCCCGTACTCGTCGACGAGACGGTTGTAGACCGAACTGCCCACCCGGCCGAGACCGAAGACGACGGCACGGGCGGGAGCGAGGTCGATCGCCGCGTCGTCGGGATGGGCGCTCGCGGCGGCTGTTCTCGGGACGTAGGCCGAGAGCCGGGCCACCAGCCCGGACCCCCGACGGTTGACGAGGGTCGAGAACACGAAGCTCGCCGCGACCGCGACCGAGGTGACCACCAGCCAGTCGTCGTCGAGCAGGTCGTTGCTCACGCCGTTGGAGATGACGATGAGGCCGAACTCGGAGAAGTTCGCCAGCGCCAGACCTGCCAGGATCGAGGTGCGCCGACGTAGGCCGAACATGGCCAGCACGAGGGTGAACAGGGCCGCCTCGAGCGGCAGGAGGACCACGAGGACCAGGCCGAGGAGCACGGTGTCGAGGGTGGGCGTGACGTGGAGTCCGATCGAGACGAAGAAGCCCACCAGGAGCAGTTCTCGGAGACCGAACAACGTGCGGGACAGCTCTCCGGCACGCGGATGCGAGGCCAGCAGCACGCCGACGACCATGGCACCGAAGTCGCCTTTGATGCCGACCGATTCGAACAGCCAGTATCCCGGTACGAGCGCCATCGTCACGCCGAAGAGGGTCTGGAGTTCGCCGTGTCCGAGGCGGTTCCACAGTCGCCGGACCACCCAGGCACCCGGGATCAGCAGGACCAGCGCGAACGCCCAGGGACTCGGCGGTTCCCCGCTCATCGACGTGAGGTAGGCGACGGCGACGACGTCCTGGAGGACCAGGATGCCGATCGCGATTCGGCCGTACAGCGAGCGGGACTCCGAGCGTTCGTCGAGCACCTGGACCACGAACACCGTGCTCGAGAAGGACAGCGCGAAACCGAGGAGCGCGAGCGTCTGCCAGCCCTCACCCATGAGCATCCGGACGCCGATGGTCGAGAGCAGTCCGAGGAAGCCGGTGGTGAGACCCATGATCACCGCGAGGTTGATGGCGGTGGTGAGGAAGACCTCGCGCCGGAACAGCATCCGGAGGTCCAGCTTGAGGCCGATGGTGAACAGCAGGATCGTCACGCCCAGATCTGCGAGCGTGTCGATGATCGGCAGGTCGTCGATGCCCGGGGCGTGCAGGATGAATCCGGCCGCCAGGTACCCGACCAACGTCGGCAGACGGACCAGTCGAGCGAGGAATCCGCATCCGAAGATGACGACGAGATAGATGCCGACTGTCTCCACGCGCCGGGAGTCCCTTTCTCTCTGGGCCGCGAGCGGCCGACGGGGATGTCTGGAACGTTATAGCCGCACGCGAGACGACGTGCGGCGGCCACGCCGATTGCCCGACCAGAGCGGGCATCCTGGGCCTCGGGAACAAAACGGACCACAGTCCGGTTAAGATCGGGTATGTCCAGCTCGAACTCCCCCACCCGGCAGCCGGCCCTGTTCCTGTCCCACGGCGCCCCACCCCTCGTCGACAGTCCCACCTGGGTCCGCCAGCTGAAGAAGCTCGCCGGCGGCCTCGCACGGCCGACAGCGATCCTCATCGTGTCGGCGCACTGGGAGGCGGCGCCCCTCACCATCGGCTCCACCGACTCCCGGACGCCGCTGACCTACGACTTCGGCGGCTTCCCGGAGAAGTACTACCGCGTCCAGTACCGGTCGCCGGGCGCCCCGGACCTGGCCCGACGCGTCGCCGCGATGATGCCCGACGGCGAGACGATCGCCCACGACCCCAACCGTCGCCTCGACCACGGCGCGTACGTGCCGATGACCGTCATGTACCCCGAGGCGGACATCCCGGTCCTGCAGATCTCCCTACCGACCCTCGACCCGGAGCGGCTGCTCGACCTCGGTCGACGCCTCAAGCCGCTGCGCGACGAGGGCGTGCTGATCATCGGGTCCGGTTTCACCACCCACGGCCTGCCGTTCCTGCGCGACTGGCGACCCGAGGCGACTCCCCCGAGCTGGTCGGCCGAGTTCGACTCGTGGGCCGCCGAACGATTTGCCGCGGGAGATGTGGAGTCGCTCATCAGGTTTCGCCAGACCGCGCCCGGGATGCCGTATGCGCATCCGACGATCGAACACTTCGCGCCGCTGTTCGTCGCGCTCGGTGCCGGCGACGACGTCGAACAGCGTCCGGATCAGGTCATCGACGGGTTCTGGATGGGACTCTCCAAGCGGAGCCTGGTACTGGCTTGACTGCTGCCTCAGGTGCGAGGAAGCCTCGAAGCGTCAGGAGTCCTCGGCGGTGGTCCGTTCGCGGGGCTCGACGTAGTCGGGGCCGACGAGATCGGGCGACGGGTCGAGGCGGGTGAGCCCGTTCCAGCAGAGGTTCACGAGGTGGGCGGCCACGACCTCCTTCGACGGCTCGCGGACGTCGAGCCACCACTGCGCGGTCGACGACACCATGCCCACCAGGGCCTGGGCATACAGCGGGGCGAGGGCGGGGTCGAAGCCGCGGCGCTCGAAGTCGCCGGCCAGGATGTGCTCGACCTGGCTGACGGCATCGTTGAGAAGGCTTGAGTAGGTGGCCGTCTCGCCGGTCGCCGCGGTGCTGTCGCCGCGGACGAGGATGCGAAACCCGTCCGTGCGCTCCTCCATGTAGGTGAGCAACGCGAGCGCGACCTGCTGGATGCGGTACAGCGACCGGTTCTTCGACAGCGAGGCGGTCACCATCTCGAGCAGCGTCTCCATCTCGCGGTCGACGACGACCGCGTAGAGACCCTCCTTGCCGCCGAAGTGCTCGTACACGATCGGCTTGGAAACGCCTGCGCGCTGCGCGATCTCCTCGATGGAGGTGCCCTCGAAACCGCGTTCGGCGAACAGCCCGCGCGCCACCTCGATCAGCTGTAATCGCCGCTGCGCACCGGTCATCCGCGCCCGGGGCGCGCGCTGCACCTCGGTCGCACCCTCCGCCGGACGTCCGATCGCCATGGGCCCAGCCTAGGACGAGTCGTCGCGGAATCAAGAATGTTGCGCCATTTTTCGCTCCCTGAGGTGCGAGGAGCGTAAGCGACGAGCCACGAAGGGTCCCCGCCCTCAGTACAAGCTCGACCAGTACGACCAGAACCGGATGGCGATGAGCACGATCACGAGCCCCACGGCGAGGACCAGGATCAGGGCGTGGCTACGGGCGACCGCGAGCGCCGCCCCGGATCGCGAGGTCAGTCCGCTCGCATGGAGGTTGCGCACGCTGACGAAGACGAAGATCGGCAGGGTCGCCGCCCACACGACCATGCAGTACGGGCACAGTGCGCCGATCGAGTAGAGGCTCGAGTAGATCAGCCAGCAGATGAAGGCCATCGCCAAGGTCACACCGACCTGCAGACCCGCCCAGTACCAGCCCGCGAGACGTGCACCCGCGAGGATCGCCACGCCGGTGGTGATCACCACCGCGAATCCCGCGATGCCGAGCAGCGGGTTCGGGAACCCGAACAGGGCAGCCTGCGGCTTGGCCATCACCGAACCGCAGCTCAGGACCGGATTGAAGTTGCACGACGGCACGTAGTCGGGGTTCTTGAAGAGTTCGATCCGTTCGACCGTCAGCACGAACGACGCCACGAACCCGATCGCGCCGCCGACGCTCAGGACCCAGGCGACGATCCGCGTCCAGGAACGGACGGCTTCGGCCAGAAGGGCCCGGTCGTCCGGATCGAGCTCTGCTGTGGTCGGTGTTGCATCGGCGGGGGCGCTCTCACTCACCCATCCAGGATGACACTGCCCGACGTGGTCACCGACGGTCGGCGTGCACCGAATCGTGCCGACTCTGCACCGGCCGCAACCGGTGGAGGGTTATCCGCCCACGGTGAGGGTAAAGGCACGCGTGATCGGACAAACGTCGGCACCGGCCCACGCCGATGCGTAATGTCGGATTCACCAACGGGGATGGGAACACAACCGTGCAATTGTGGGATTACATCGGCGACAACGCTCGCTCTCTCACGTTCTTGACATATCAACACGCGTCGCTGTCATTCCAGACCGTGCTCGTCGGCACCCTCGTCGCCATCGCGGTCGCCGCGCTCGTCTACCGGCTTCCGCTGGCCGCCGCGCTCACGCTGACGTCTAGTCGTGTGGCACTGACGATTCCGTCGCTCGCCCTGCTCGCGCTGCTGATCGTCCCGTTCGGGCTCGGCGTGACACCATCGTTCCTGATGCTGGCGTTCTTCGCGATGCTGCCGGTGATCGGCAACGCGGTGGTCGGCTTGCGGTCGGTGCCGCCCGCGGTCGTCGAATCGGCCCGCGGGATCGGGCTTTCGCGGTGGCGCATCCTGCTGACGGTCGAACTACCGATCGCCTGGCCGGTGATCCTGACCGGAATCCGGGTGTCCACACAGATGATCGTGGGCGTCGCGGCGATCGTCGCCTACGTCCTCGGCCCCGGCCTCGGATCACTGATCTTCAACGGGCTCGCACGGCTCGGCGGCGCAAACGCCCTCGAATCAGCGCTGGCCGGAACGCTTCTCATCGTCGTCATCGCGCTCGTCTTCGACGCTCTCCTGGTTCTGCTCGGCCGACTCACCATCTCCAAGGGACTCTCATGACCGACTCCACCACCGCCCCGCCGTCGAAATCCTCGGCAGGCCAACCGTCGTCCGGCGCGAACGGTCGCGTCGTCACCGGCGAATCGATCCGTCTCGAAGGCGTCGTCAAGCGCTACCGGGGCCAGACCAAGCCTGCGGTCGCGCAACTCGACCTCGAGATCGACGCCGGTGACATCGTCGCCTTCGTCGGCCCGTCGGGCTGAGGCAAGACGACGACCCTGAAGATGATCAACCGGCTCATCGAGCCCACCGAGGGTCGTATCTACATCGGCGGGCGTGACGTGACCGCGGAGAACCCGGACAAGCTGCGCCAGTCCATCGGTTACGTCATCCAGTCCGGCGGGCTCTTCCCCCACTGGTCGGTCAGCAAGAACATCGGCACCATCCCGCGAATCCTCAAGTGGGACAAGAAACGCATCGCCGAGCGCACCGAATACCTCATGGACCTGGTCGGACTCGACGCCGCGACCTTCGCCGACCGTCTGCCCAAGGACATGTCGGGCGGTCAGCAGCAGCGCGTCGGTGTGGCCCGTGCTCTGGCGGCCGACCCGCCCGTCCTGCTGATGGACGAGCCGTTCGGTGCCGTCGACCCGATCACGCGAGCCCGCCTGCAGGACAAGCTCATCGCCATCCAGCACGAACTGGGCAAGACGATCGTCATCGTCACCCACGATTTCGAAGACGCAACCAAACTCGGCGACAAGGTCCTGATCCTCTCCGAGGGCGGGCACATCGAACAGTTCGCCCCGCCAGAAGAGATCCTCGCCAACCCGGCCAGCCCGTTCGTCGAGGAGTTCGTCGGTTCCGGTGCGACACTGGCTCACCTGACCCTCACCCGCGTACGCGATGTCGAGATCCGCCAGGTGGTCACCGCCCGCGTCGGCGAAGGGTCCGGCACCGTGGTGAACCGCGCCCGAGCCGCCGGCGAGGACTGGCTGGTCGTCGTCGACGAACACGGCCGGCCGCGAGCCTGGCCCAGCATCGCGGAGGTCTCCGCCAAACCCGAGGTGTCGGATTACCTCGACCCGCGCCTACCGGTCGTCGCACAGTCGTCGACGCTCAACGACGCGCTCGACTCGATGCTCGCGACCAGCCAGGGCGGCGTCCTCGTCACCGACGGACGCGGCGCGGTCATCGGCGCGCTGAACATCGCGTCCGTGATGGAGGCCATCCGCGGACAGCTCGCGGATGTCCGCGACGACGACCACGTCGGCTATCTCGACCACACCGAGGGGTCCGCACCTGTCGACACACCGGTCATCGCAGCCGAGGACGAGTCGTCCGCCGCCGACACGGCCGACGAACCGAGCGCCGAACGATGACCTCCGTCGCCGACGAGTCCGCGCGGGTCACCGCGGCAGCAGAGGCACCGGTCCAACCACCTCGGAGCGGTTTCCGACGCCGGTTCGCGAAGCTGCCCATCGACGTCTGGTTCGAACCGCTGGTCATCATCGTCATCGGCGTCGGGTTCCTGATCTGGTATCAGCGCACGACGTTCACCTCCACCGAGAGCGCCTCGATGGCATGGCCGGCGCTCCGAGCGACCATCCTCGACCACATCGAGCTCACGCTCGTCGCCACCGTGATCGTCGTGTGTATCGCCATCCCGCTCGGCATCGCACTGACCCGACCATCCCTCAAGTGGCTCAACCCGATTGCGGTCAACATCGCCAACATCGGGCAGGCCGCTCCCGCCATCGGCCTGCTGGTGCTGTTCACGTTCTGGCTCGGCACCGGTTTCAACACGGCGGTCATCGGTCTCGTCGTCTACGCGGTGCTCCCGATCCTGCAGAACACGATCGTCGGCCTCCGGCAGGTCGACCAGCGCACGGTCGAGGCCTCCCGCGGCATCGGATTGTCCGCGGTGCGAACGCTTTTCCAGGTCGAGTTGCCGCTCGCGGTGCCGGTCATCCTGAACGGTGTGCGCACGGCGCTGGTGATCCTGGTCGGCACGGCGACCCTGAGTACGTTCATCGGCGCGACGAGCCTCGGCACGCTCATCACCACCGGTATCACCCTGTTCCTGCCGAAACTGCTGGTCGCCGGCGCGGTGCTCGTCGCACTGCTGGCGATGACGATCGACTGGCTCGGACGGCTCGTCGAGTTGGCCGCGACACCGCGGGGGATCTCATGAGAAAGTCCGTCCTGGCCGTCTTCACGGCGATACTCATGGTCGTGGTCGCAGGCTGCGGGCTGGTCAGCTCGTCGGGCACCTTCCGCGAGGCATTCCTCGCCGACGGCTCGACGCCCTTGGAGGGTACCGAGATCCGGGTGACGTCGAAGAATTTCAGTGAATCGGTGCTGCTGGGCAAGATCACCGCGACCTACCTCGGCGCGGCGGGGGCGTCGGTCAAGGATCTGACGAACGCACCGGGTTCGATGTCGTCGCGCCAGGCACTCCTCAACGGCGACGCCGACATCCTCTGGGAGTACACCGGAACCGCCTGGCAGACCTACCTCGGCGAGACCGAGACGATCTCCGACCCGAACGAGCTGTGGAAACGGGTCCGCGACGCCGATCGCGCCAACGGCGCCGAGTGGTTGCCGCCCGCGGCGTTCAACAACACCTACGCGTTCGCGGCGTCGGCACCAACGGCCAAACGTCTCAACGTGAAGACGATGTCGGACATCGCGAACCTGCCGGTGTCGGAGCGGACGTTCTGCATCAACGACGAGTTCCTGAGCCGCGCCGACGGAATGATCCCGATGCTGGAGGCCTACGGAATCCC
The DNA here is from genome assembly GCF_001942325.1 of Gordonia sp. CNJ-863. Classification (NCBI taxonomy): domain Bacteria; kingdom Bacillati; phylum Actinomycetota; class Actinomycetes; order Mycobacteriales; family Gordoniaceae; genus Gordonia; species Gordonia sp. CNJ-863. The sequence goes on along the minus strand of NZ_MKKG01000011.1, from coordinate 124,764 downwards.
GCTGGGCACGCCCGATGGCGTACCGAAGGACAACGTGACAGTCATGGACTCCGGGGTCGTCTACACCTCGACGGCGCGCAGCGAACCGTGCAACTTCGGCATGGTGTATTCCACCGACGGCCGGATCAAGAACCTCGATCTCGCGGTACTCACCGACGACCGGAAGTTCTTCCTGCCGTACAGCGGTTGCGTGGTCTTGAGCACGCGCCTCAACAAGGAGCTCCCCAGATCGCCGAACTCATGGCACCGGTGTCTGCGAAGCTCACCGACTCGGTGATGCAGGAACTCAACGGCCGCATCGACATCGACGGTGAGGACCCCGCCGACGTCGCCTACGACTGGTTGCAGGCCGAGGGCTTCGTCGCCTAGCGGCGCACACACTTCGCAAGAGCTCCCCCACCAGGACTCGAACCTGGAATGCCTGAACCAAAATCAGAAGTGTTGCCGATTACACCATGGGGGAATACTGCGCTGACGATTGTGCCACAGCGCTCCGGCGGCGACGTGACGCCACCGGTCGACCTCATTCCGACTCCCAGACTTCGATCGAAGTCTGGGAGTCGAGACGACGTCTGTAAGTCGTCAGTCCTTCGGGCCGCCGGCGACGTAGACGACCTGACCGGAGACGAAGCCCGCACCCTGCTGATGAAGAACGACGCGGTGTGGGCGATGTCCTCGGGGACGCCGACGCGGTTCACCGGGATCTGGCTGGCCGCGGCCTTCTTGAAGTCCTCGAAGGGCACGCCGACACGCTCGGCGGTGGCGGCGGTCATCTCGGTCTCGATGAAGCCGGGAGCGATGGCGTTGGCGGTGACGCCGAACTTGCCCAGCTCGATGGCCAGCGTCTTGGTGAAGCCCTGCATGCCGGCCTTGGCGGCCGAGTAGTTGACCTGGCCGCGGTTACCGAGGGCCGAGGTGCTCGACAGGTTGACGACGCGGCCCCAGCCGGCGTCGACCATGTACTTCTGGGCGGCCTTGGTGACGTTGAAGGCACCTCGCAGATGGACGGCCATGACGGCGTCCCAGTCGTCGACGGTCATCTTGAACAGCAGGTTGTCGCGGGTGATGCCGGCGTTGTTGACGACGACGGTCGGCGCACCGAGCTCGGCGGCGACCTTCTCAACGGCCGCGTTCACCGACGCCTCGTCGGCGACGTTCGCGCCCACGGCGATGGCCTTGCCGCCCTTGTCGGTGATGGCCTTGACGGTGTCGGCGCAGGCATCGGCGTCGAGGTCCAGGACGGCCACGGCCAGGCCGTCGTCGGCGAGTCGCTTGGCCACGGCAGCACCGATGCCCCGTGCCGCGCCGGTGACGATCGCGGTCTTCTGCGTGCTCATTAATACCTCCGTTGGTCAGGTGTGCGGGCCGGGTCACCCGGCCCGCGCTGGTCCGCTCCCCGCCTGCGCGTCGAAGCCGAACGCCCATGGCGCACCGATCGAACGCTCGGGGAATCGCGGTCCCTTGTGTTCTATCAGGTGACGTCGACAGACGTGTGTTCCATCACGTGACAGCGTCGCATTCAGCGAGAACGGTGCGGCGCGTTATTACACCGCCGTACCGGTGCGTAGGATCGCACCCGACGTGAACACCGATGAAGGAAGAGGGTGGGCATTCGATGTCGGGAACGTCGCCATCTGTGGCCGTGATCGTGCTGGCCGCGGGTGCCGGTACCCGGATGAAGTCCAAGACCCCCAAAATCCTCCACACGATTGCCGGCCGATCCCTCCTGGGTCACTCACTCCACGGCACGTCGGGTATCGATCCCGAGCACCTCGTCGTCGTGGTCAGCCATGAGCGTGAACGGGTCTCCGCGGCCGTCGCCGACATCGCCGCCGCGCTGGGCCGCGACATCGCGATCACCGAGCAGGACGAGCCGCGCGGAACCGGCGACGCCGCCCGCGTCGGACTGACCGGACTCCCCGAAGACTTCGCCGGAACCGTCATCGTCACCGCGGCCGACGTCCCGCTCCTCGACGCCGACACCCTCCGCGGGCTCATCGACACCCACACCGCCGACGGCGGCGCCGCGGTCACCCTCACCAGCTTCATCGCCGACGACCCGACCGGCTACGGGCGGATCATCCGCGCCGACGACGACTCCGTGCGCGCCATCGTCGAGCACAAGGACGCGACCGAAGAACAGCGTGCGATCACCGAGGTCAACGCCGGTGTCTACGCCGTCGACGCCGCCGCGCTGCGGGACGGGCTCTCGAAGCTGTCGACCGACAACGTGCAGGGCGAGTTCTACCTCACCGACATCGTCGAGATCGCGCGCGACGCGGGCCAGGCCGTCCGCGGTTTCACCGTTGCGGACCCCGTCCTCGTCGCCGGCTGCAACGACCGCGCACAGCTCGCCGACCTCGGCGCCGAACTCAACCGCCGGATCATCCGCCGCCATCAGGTCGACGGCGTCACCGTCGTCGATCCGGCCACCACCTGGATCGACGTCGACGTGACGATCGAGCCGGATGTGCGGATCGAACCCGGCACGCAGCTCTACGGCCGCACCCACATCGCCGCCGACGCGGTCGTCGGGCCCGACACCACGCTCACCGACGTCACGATCGGCGAAGGCGCCCACGTCATCCGCACCCACGGCAGCGACGCCGTCATCGGCGGCAACGCCTCGGTCGGCCCGTTCGCCTACCTGCGACCGGGAACCGTGCTCGGCGTCGCCGGCAAGATCGGCACCTTCGTGGAGACCAAGAACTCGACGATCGGCGACGGTTCCAAGGTCCCCCACCTCACCTACGTCGGCGACGCCACGATCGGCGAGCACACGAACATCGGCGCGTCGAGCGTCTTCGTCAACTACGACGGCGTGAACAAGTACCGCACGGTGATCGGCGACCATTGCCGCACCGGCTCGGACAACATGTTCGTCGCCCCGGTGAGCATCGGCGACGGGGCATACACCGGAGCCGGAACCGTCGTGCGGCAGAATGTACCGCCGGGAGCCCTCGCGGTCTCGGCGGGAACACAACGTGTCATCGAGGACTGGGTCGTGCGCAAACGGCCCGACACCGCGGCGGCACGCGCGGCACTCGAGGCACGCGACAAGAACTCCGGGTCCGCATAACGGACCCGAGCAGTCCTGCCGTTCACGGCAGGTAGCCCAACTGATCGACCCATAGATCGACCGAACGGACAGAAGAGTTTCATGACCTGGACCACCGACAACCAGAAGAACCTGATGCTGTTCTCTGGTCGTGCCCACCCCGAACTGGCTGAAGCAGTCGCCGACGAACTGGGCATCAAGGTGACCCCCCAGACGGCACGCGACTTCGCCAACGGCGAGCTGTTCGTCCGTTTCGAGGAGTCCGTCCGCGGCTCGGACGCGTTCGTGCTGCAGAGCTGCCCCTACCCGCTGAACCAGTGGGTCATGGAAGCCCTGATCATGATCGACGCACTCAAGCGCGGTTCGGCCAAGCGCATCAGCGTGATCCTGCCGTTCTACCCCTACGCCCGCCAGGACAAGAAGCACCGCGGACGCGAGCCCATCTCGGCCCGCCTCATCGCCGACCTGCTCAAGACCGCGGGCGCCGACCGCATCATCACGGTCGACCTGCACACCGATCAGATCCAGGGCTTCTTCGACGGTCCGGTCGACCACATGCACGCCCTCGGCCAGCTCGCCGGCTACGTCTGCGACAACTACGGCACCGACAACATCACCGTCGTCTCGCCCGACTCCGGTCGTGTGCGCGTCGCCGAGAAGTGGGCCGACGCCCTCAGCGGCGCTCCCCTGGCCTTCATCCACAAGACCCGCGACCCGCTGGTTCCCAACCAGGTCAAGTCGAACCGCGTGGTCGGTGAGGTCGAGGGACGCACCTGCGTCCTGATCGACGACATGATCGACACCGGTGGCACCATCGCCGGCGCGGTCCGCGTGCTCAAGGAGGCCGGTGCCGGCGACGTCATCATCGCGACCACCCACGGCGTCTTCTCCGACCCGGCGGCCGAGCGTCTCGCCGGCTGCGGCGCCAAGGAGGTCATCGCGACCGACACGCTGCCCATCCCGGCCGAGAAGCGTTTCGAGAACCTCACCGTCCTGTCGATCGCCCCGCTGCTCGCGCAGACGATCCGCGAGGTCTTCGAAAATGGTTCGGTCACAAGCCTGTTCGACGGCATCGCCTAGTCTTTCGATTCCCTCTCACCACGGCGCCCGGATGTTCTCACGAACATCCGGGCGCCGTGGTTTTTGTCGTCGTCGGCTCCTTAGGCACCCGCCATCCGCCGCGTCTCCGACGGCGCGACCCCGTACTTGCGTCGATACGCGGCGGCGAAGCGGCCGGTGTGCATGACGCCCCACCGGGTGGCGATGTCGGTGACGGTCGAGGTCCCGCCGCGAGTCAGCAGGTCGTTGTGGATGCACTCGAGCCGAACGTCGAGCACGTACTCCATGGGACTCATCCCCACGCACTCGCGGAAGCTCTGCTGCAGGCGTCGAGCGCTGACCGCCCCGATCTCCGCCAGCTCACCCACGGTCCACGGTCGCGCCGGGTCGGCGTGGATGGCGTCGATGACGCGCTTTACCATGCGCGGGCGGGTTCCGGCCATCGGCTCATCACTCTCGGGCAGTGCGGCCAGCACCAGGGCCGTGGTGAGCATGCCGCCCAGCTGCTCCGCCATTCGCGGGTTGCGCAACAGGATGCCCTCGCACTGCGCGACCTGCTGACGCGCCGACCTCAACAGCCCCAGCCATTCGGCGCCGGCACCGGTGCGCAGATCGAGCTGGCGGGTCAATGACCGGCCCGGGCGGCCGGCGATCCGGTCGATCTCGCGCTGCAGGTAGTCCCGCTCGACCTTGAAACCGATGATCTCGCAGGTCTTGCTCCAGTTGGTGATGACCGTCGAGGTGTCCGGCGGGTTGAGCGTCGCCTGACCTGGTTCGGAGACGATCTCCCGGCCGTCGGTGACCGACGCGATGCTGCCGGACAACGGAACGTTGATGGCCCATGCCCCTGGATGGTCGGTGTCGATCGACACGTCTGCGCCGAAACCGATCCGCGCGAGCACCGTCGGACCGATCGCCGTCGACTCCAGGCGGTAGTGGGAGGCGTCGTCACGGGACAGCGGCCGCAGCTCATGGGGGAAGTACGCGTCCGCGACGACTTCGTGGACCTCATCCCAGTCCGCGATCCCCGACCCCACGACACGACGGGGCGGCGGCGTCACCTGCGACACCGACACCCGCGGTTGGTTGGTCCCCGAAATGGGCGGCCCTGCGCTCACGTCGTCCAGCGTAACTGTGACCGCTGTCACTAACTGCCGTCGGGAGCGATCCAGATCGCAACGTTGCGCACATCGGATCGACGGTTCGCAATGCGGATCGACGGGATGTGATCGCGGTCATACGTTTGGTCGCACCGTCACACCAGACACCCCACCAGCCACTGCCAGAGCAAAGGAGCTGATCCCCATGGACCAACGCACGATGCGCAACATCTTCGGACAGTTCGCCACCGGCGTCACCGTCATCACCTGCGCGAACGACCAGGGCACCCCGCACGGCGCGACGGTCACCGCGTTCACCCCGATCTCGATCGAGCCCCGCCTCTGCCAGGTCACGCTGACCCGCAAGTCGAAGGCCTGCGGCTACCTCGACGACGCGCCGTTCGCGGTCAACATCCTCAAGTCGGATCAGCTCGACACCGCCATGCACTTCGCCGGCAAGCCGCAGGAACACGGGCCCGAATGGAGCTCGGAGTGGCTCGTCCCCGCGCTGGCCGGCAACGCCGCGACCCTCATCTGCAACCCCTGGGCGTCCTACGACGGCGGCGACCACGTCATCTACGTCGGCGAGATCGTCGGCGCCCACGTCGACACCGAGGCGGAGCCGCTCCTGTTCTACCGCAGCAAGTTCCACGACCTCGGCGAGACCTCCGGCGCCGCCGCCTACTGCGGCAGCCTCGACGATCCGCACAGCCGCTGGTTCGACGCGACCGCGCGGTTCACGCCGAGCTGCGTACCGCTATCCGCAGTCTCTTGACCGACCATCCGTCCACCGATCAACTCTCCTGTCGCACAACCGAAGTGAGGATAACCATGACCGCAACCGACATCGCCCCCGACACCGAGACCACCGAAGCGACGATCGTCGACCGCTCGAAGGTGAACGTCGCCGCCGACAGCGAGGCGAACCGCACCGAGAACTTCGCCTCCAAGCCGATGACCGGCGACGAGTACATCGAGTCGCTGCGCGACGACCGCGAGATCTGGCTCAACGGCGAGCGCGTCAAGGACGTGACCACCCACGAGGCATTCCGTAACCCGATCCGGATGACCGCCCGCCTCTACGACGCCATGCACGACCCGGCGACCAAGGACAAGGTCACCGCCCCCACTGACACCGGCAACGGCGGCGTGACCATGCCGTTCTTCCGCGCACCGAAGTCTGCCGACGACCTGCGCGCCGACCGCGACGCCATCGCCACCTGGGCGCGGATGACCTACGGCTGGATGGGCCGCAGCCCCGACTACAAGGCCAGCTTCCTCGGCACCCTGCACGCCAACTCCGAGCTGTACGCACCGTTCCAGGCCAACGCCGAACGCTGGTACAAGGAGTCGCAGGAAAAGGTTCTGTACTGGAACCACGCGATCATCAACCCGCCCGTCGACCGCCAGCTGCCGCCGGACGAGGTCGGCGACGTGTTCATGAAGGTGGAGAAGGAGACCGACGCCGGTCTCATCGTCTCCGGCGCCAAGGTCGTCGCGACCGGTTCGGCAATCACCAACTACAACTTCATCTCCCACTACGGACTCCCGATCAAGAAGAAGCAGTTCGCCCTGATCTGCACCGTCCCGATGGACGCCCCGGGCGTGAAGCTCATCTGCCGCTCGTCGTACACCCAGCAGGCCGCTGTGATGGGCACGCCGTTCGACTACCCGCTGTCGAGCCGCATGGACGAGAACGACACCATCTTCGTCTTCGACAAGGTGCTCGTGCCCTGGGAGAACGTCTTCATGTACGGCGACGTCGACAAGATCAACGCCTTCTTCCCGCAGTCCGGCTTCCTGCCCCGCTTCACCCTCCAGGGCTGCACCCGTCTCGCGGTCAAGCTCGACTTCATCGCCGGCCTGCTGATGAAGGCCCTCGACTGCACCGGCGCCGGCGGGTTCCGCGGCGTGCAGACCCGCGTCGGCGAGGTCATCGGCTGGCGAAACCTGTTCTGGTCGTTGAGCGATGCCATGGTCAACAACCCCGAGCCGTGGATCGGTGACACCGTCATCCCGAAGCTCGAGTACGGCCTGACCTACCGGATGTTCGCCCAGCAGGGCTACCCGCGCGTGAAGGAGATCATCGAGCAGGACGTCGCCTCCGGCCTGATCTACCTGCCGTCGAGCTCGGCGGACTTCAAGAGCCCCGACGTCCGTCCGTACCTGGACAAGTACGTCCGCGGTTCCGACGGCATCCTCGCCGTCGATCGCGTGAAGGTGATGAAGGCGCTGTGGGATTCGATCGGCAGCGAGTTCGGCGGCCGCCACGAGCTGTACGAGCGCAACTACGCCGGCAACCACGAGGGCGTGAAGGCCGAGCTTCTCATGTTCGCCGACGCCCGCGGCACCGTCGGGGAGATGAAGGGTCTCGCCGAGCAGTGCCTGTCCGAGTACGACCTGGACGGCTGGACCGTGCCGGACCTCATCGGCAACGACGACGTCAGCTTCTTCCGGAACCGTTGACCGACCCTCTCGCACAGCCCTTTCGAACAGGAGACATCATGACCACCATCGAGCGGCCCGCCCCGGTCGCATCAGCGACCACCGTCGAATCCCCGACCGCCGCCGGTTCCGGAAGTGCGGCCACCGCAGCCTTCGCGGGCCATCGGTTCACCGCCGACACCTCACCGGAACGTCTGTCGGCCATCGCATCCGAGGCCTTCGCCGGTTTCAGCGCGCTCATCGACAAGTACGAGATCACCTACGACGAGTACCGGGTCCTCAAGCAGTGGCTCATCGACGTCGGTGAGGGTGGTGAGTGGCCGCTGCTCCTCGACGTGTTCGTCGAACACGACATCGAGGAGGTCAACTCACGGAAGTACCAGGGCACCAAGGGAAGCATCGAGGGTCCGTACTATCTGCCGGATTCCCCGCTGCTGCCCGCACGCTGCACACTGCCGATGCGCAGCGTCGACGCCCGCGAGACACCGTTCGTGATGCACGGCCAGGTCACCGATCTCGACGGCAACCCGATGGCCGGCGCGACGATCGAGATCTGGCACGCCGACGCCGAGGGCTACTACTCGGGATTCGCGCCGCACATCCCCGACTGGAACCTGCGGGGCACGATCGTCACCGACGGTCAGGGCCGCTACGAGATCACCACCATCCAACCCGCGCCGTATCAGATCCCGACCGACGGTCCGACCGGCAAGTTCATCGAGGCCGCCGGGTGGCACCCGTGGCGACCTGCGCACCTGCATCTGCGCGTGGCGGCGAAGGGCCGGCATCCGATCGTCACCCAGCTGTACTTCACGGGTGGGGACTGGCTCGACAGCGATGTCGCCTCGGCGACCAAGCCGGAGCTGCTCCTCGACCCGAAGCCGGACGCCGACGGCCGGAACGTCGTGCAGTACGACTTCGCACTCGACCCCGAGTAGCGATCCCCCGCGGAACGGGTACGCGAGCGGTCCGGGTTCTCCCCCTCTGGGGCCCGGGCCGCTTTGCGCTGGGTACGGTGTCTTCGTGGACGCCACGATCTATCACAACCCGAAGTGCTCGACCTCGCGCAAGGCGCTCCAGGCTCTGCGCGATGCCGGCATCGAGCCGACCGTCGTCAAGTACCTCGACGAGCCGTACACCCGTGAGGAACTGGTGCAGCTGTTCGCCGACGCCGGGCTCACCCCGGCGCAGGCCGTGCGCAAGCGTGAGGCCCTCTACAAGGAGCTCGACCTCGCGTCGGCCACCGATGAGGCGATCCTCGACGCGATGGTCGAACACCCCATCCTCGTCGAGCGTCCGATCGTGGTGACCCCCAAAGGGACCCGCATCCCGCGGCCGTTCGAGAAGCTCGACGAGATCCTCTGAAGGGGTATAGCCATGAGCTACGAAGCCAAGATGATCATCCTGTCGACCGAGAACCTGGACGAGTCGATCAAGTTCTACACCGAGACACTGGGCATGTCGCTGAAGTTCCGCGACGGCGCCCACTTCGCCGCCCTCGACGGGGGGCCGGTGACGATCGCTCTCGCCACTGCGGTCGACCACCCGATCCCCGGCAAGGTCGTCGTCGGTATCAAGACCGCCGACGTCGACGCCGCGGCGAAGGCGATCGAGGCCGACGGCGGCGCCATCGTGAAGGGCCCGTACGACGACGCGCACGAGCGTCGTGCCGTGGTGTACGACAACCAGGGCAACGGACTCGTGTTCTACAGCCCGCTGAACCGCTAGGCCGCAGCCGGCAGCGGTTTCTGCACCGACGGCAGGGCCAGTGCCGCGATACCGCGCAGCAGCCCCTTCGTCATGTCGAAGTAGTCGAAGTAGTCGCGCCACACCACGATCCGTCCCTCACGGATCTCGAAGCGGCCGCACACCCAGAACTGCAGATGCAGCCGCCCGAAACGCAACTCGTCGACGCGTTCGGTGAGCACGACACCCGCCTCGTCGGAACTCACGTTGAGCATCCGGTAGTTGAAGCCCACCCACGACTTCTTCGCGACACCGCCGAGCACACCGGCCACCTTGCGCTTGCCGTTGATGGTCGGCAGCGAGACGTTGGTGTACGCGATGTCGTCGTCGATGGTCTCCAGCGCGCCGGCGATGTCCTCGCGCGCGAATGCGTCGAGCAGGGCCGTCACGATCTCGATCGGGGTCTGTGAGGTCATGGCAGCCCAGTATGCCGGGACCGCATCCGGCGAGGGGTGCGATGTGACATCTCGGCAGGTCCTCGACTATCCTTGCCACCGTTGTCTCGGCGAGGGTGACCCAGTCACCGTGATCGGCGCGACCATCGCAGTCTCCTCGGGTGCCCACGTGTGGCCCGGTGGGTGTCCGCGGTCGGAATGCGTGCCCGTTGCTCGTCGCGACGGACGAACGACCGCAACCACCGATCAGAGGAGATCCTCATGGCTACTCAGACCTCCAAGCTGTCTGTCAGCACCCGCACCGAGAAGGGCAAGGGCGCCGCTCGCCGCGCTCGCCGCGAGGGCAAGGTTCCCGCCGTGCTCTACGGCCACGGCACCGACCCGCAGCACCTGCACCTCCCGGCCCGCGACTTCGCCGCGATCCTGCGTAACAACGGCCTCAACGCCATCATCGAGCTCGACATCGAGGGCACCAGCCAGCTCGCGCTCACCAAGCAGGTCGACGTCCACCCGATCCGCAACTACATCGAGCACGCCGACCTGCTCCTCGTCCGTCGCGGTGAGAAGGTGACCATCGAGGTCGCCATCGTCGTCGAGGGTGACGCCGCCCCGGGCACCCTGGTCGTGTCCGACGCCAGCGTCGTCGAGGTCGAGGCCGACGCCCTGTCGATCCCCGAGCAGATCGCCGTCAGCGTCGAGGGTGCCACCGCCGGCACCGCCATCCACGCCTCCGATCTGGACCTGCCGGAGGGCGTCACCCTGATCGCCGATCCGGAGACCCTGATCGTCGCCGTGAACGAGGCCCAGGCCGCGGCCACCGAATCCGACGCCGACGCCGCCGAAGGTGCCGAGGGTGAGGCTGCCGAGGCTCCCGCGGAGTCGGAGTGATCCGACCCCCGACTGCTCTACTCGAGTGGTGAAAATCGTTGTCGGACTCGGTAATCCCGGGTCCAAGTACGAGAAGACGAGGCACAACGTCGGCGCGATGGTCGCCGACGGCCTCGTCGACTCGGCAGGCGAGCGCTGGAAGGTTCACAAGAAATCCGGTGCGGAGGTCGCCGAGGTTCGCCTCGGCGGCCAGTCTGTTCTCGTGGCCAAGCCACGCGTCTACATGAACGAGTCCGGCCGGCAGATCGGCCCGCTGGCCAAGTTCTATTCGGTCGCGCCCGCCGATCTCATCGTCGTGCACGACGAACTCGACATCGACTTCGGTCTCGTGCGCCTCAAACGCGGCGGCGGCGAGGGCGGCCACAACGGGCTGCGTTCGATCAGTCAGGCCATCGGCACCCGCGACTACCTGCGCGTGCGGATGGGTATCGGCCGTCCGCCGGGGCGTCAGGATCCCGCCGACTTCGTGCTCAAGCCGTTCCCGTCCGCGGACCGGGCCGAGGTCGAGCTGATGATCCGCAACGGCTGCGACGCCATCGAACTCCTGGTCTCCCAGGATCTGGAGAGCGCACAGAACACCGTGCACGCCTGGTAACCCGACAATCGATCGGTAACGATGTGCCACGGGAATGCGGTACTTCCCAGTAAGTGGCCGGGTGAGTACCGTCGTATGTCGGGTCACATAATCGGAAGGAAGACCATGGCAGTCATCGCGGACACCTCAGGGATCAACAACATCGGCATGCTCGGGATCGGCGCCTATCGCCCTGAGCGTGTGGTCACCAACGACGAGATCTGCGAGCACATCGACTCCTCCGACGAGTGGATCTACACCCGCACCGGCATCAAGACCCGCCGCTTCGCGCGCCGCGACGAGAGCGTCATGGAGATGTCGGTCAACGCCGGACGCAAGGCCATCGCCAACGCGCTGCTGCAAGGCTCCGACATCGACGCGGTCATCCTCGCCACCAACACGCACCTGCTCCTGACCCCGGCCGGCGCGACCAAGGTGGCCACCGAACTCGGCTGCAACGGCGTCCCCGCCTTCGACGTCACCGTCGGCTGCGCGGGCTTCGGTTACGGCATGGCCCTCGCGTCGGACATGATCCGCGGCGGCAGCGCCACCAACGTGCTGGTCATCGGCGCCGAGCAGCTCTCGGTGGCCCTCGACATGACCGACCGCACCAACTGCTTCATCTTCGGCGACGGCGCGGGCGCCGTGGTCGTCGGACCCACCGAGGAGCAAGAACTCGGCCCGGTGGTCTGGGGTTCGGACGGCTCGCAGTTCAACGCCATCCGCCAGGACTTCGACTGGGTGACCTTCCTCGACGGTGACCGCGTCCAGCGCCCCTACCTCCGCATGGAGGGCACCGCGGTGTTCCGCTGGGCCGCCTTCGAGATGGGCAAGGTCGCCGTCCGCGCCCTCGAGGCCGCCAAGATCGGCTCCGAGGACCTCGACGTCTTCGTCCCCCACCAGGCCAACGCGCGCATCAACGAGCTGCTCGCCAAGAACCTCAAGCTCCGCGACGGCGCCGTCGTCGCCAACGACATCGAGTACACCGGCAACACCTCCGCCGCGTCGATCCCGCTGGCCATGGAGGATCTCCTCTCCACCGGCAAGGCGCAGCCGGGCCAGACCGCCCTCCTCCTCGGCTTCGGTGCCGGACTCTCCTACGCCTCCCAGGTCGTCAAGCTTCCGCCGGTGCCGTTCGAGTAAGTCTCCTTCTTCCAGTTGCGGCAGTTGGTTCCGGTTTCCGGAACCAACTGCCGCATCTGTTTTCAGGCACCGAGCGCCTGACGTACGCGCTCGACGACGTAAGCCGGACGTTCCCTGAGGTCCGCCCAGGTGTAGTTGAGGACCGTCCACCCGAGCGAGATGAGGTCGTTGCGACGACGCCGGTCACGCTGGAAGGTCTCGGCGTCGCGATGAAAGGCCATGCCATCGATCTCGACGGCGAGCATCCTCTCCGGGAACGCGACGTCAACGTAGTAGCCGCCGACCGGATGGTTGCACACGAAGCCGTCGACTCCGCCCTGCCGCAACAGGTCGACCGCGAGCCGCTCGGCCTCGGACCGCGCTCCGGCCTCGACCCCGGCAACCAACGCCGCGATCTCCGTCGCGTCCTCCTTCCTGCGACGACGCTCGGCAGCGGTCCGCAACTGCTCGATCGACACCCGACGCAACAGCAGCGCGGCGTCGAGGATGCTGCTGCCGCTCTCGACCGAGGCCTCCAGCACCGACAGGGGCAGCGAGGTGACGACGAGGTGGTCACGGGTGACCGTCTCGGCATCTGCGAGAGCCCGGTAGCGCACCTGGACTCCATCGACAGGCGATCCGTGCCGAGATCGCGGCGCAGTGACAGTGAACCTCTTGGGTGGCTCGTCGACGATGCCGTGCCACCACGCGGCACCGACGCCGGACAGCGCCGCGTCGTTGCCGACCGCGGCCACCGCGAGTCGGGCCCGGGTCCGCGGCGTAAGCGGATGATCAGCCAGCGTGTACACACCACGCGATTGCGGCGTCCACACGCCGGCCCCCACACGTCGGTGGATACCCGACTTGGTCAGCCCGAACTCCAGAGCTTCGGCGATCGTCACGACCCCGTCGCGCGTGAGCGCGTGGCGTCGGAGGCGGGGTGGCGTCTGCACGTCGATTGGACGCGACGACCCTCCCGCCGGTTCCCAGATCGTGGGTTTGCGGCAGTTGGTGCCGACTACCGGCACCAACTGCCGCATAGTCCGAACGCCATCAGTTTGGAGCCCCCCGACCAGCCGAGTAGCCTCGGATCTCGTGAGTTCTGACGTCGCAACCGAGGTCAAGCGCCGACGTACCTTCGCGATCATCTCCCATCCGGACGCCGGTAAGTCGACGATGACCGAGGCCTTGGCGCTGCATGCGCGCATGATCAGCGAGGCGGGTGCGATCCACGGCAAGGCAGGACGCAAGTCCACCGTCTCCGACTGGATGGAGATGGAGAAGGCCCGCGGCATCTCGGTCAGCTCCACCGCGCTGCAGTTCAACTATGCCGCCGAGCACAGCGACGACGGCATCCCGAGCGTGATCAACCTGGTGGACACCCCCGGTCACGCCGACTTCTCCGAGGACACCTATCGCGTGCTGACCGCGGTCGACGCGGCGGTGATGCTCATCGACGCCGCGAAGGGCCTCGAGCCGCAGACGCTCAAGCTGTTCCAGGTCTGTCGCCACCGCGGCATCCCGGTGATCACGGTCATCAACAAGTGGGACCGTCCCGGCCAGACGCCGCTCGAACTGATCGACGAGATCACCGAGCGCATCGGCCTCACCCCCACCCCGTTGTTCTTCCCGGTCGGCATCGCCGGCGACTTCCGCGGCCTGCTCGACCGCCGCACCGGCGAGTACGTGCACTTCACCCGCACCGCCGGCGGCGCCAAGATCGCCCCCGAGGAGATCATGAGCGCCGACGACGCGGCCGCGCGTGAGGGCGACGAGTGGACGGCCGCCGTCGAAGAGAGCGAACTGCTCTCCGAGATGGGCCAGGACCACGACCAGGAGATGTTCCTCGCCGGCCAGACCTCGCCGATGATCTTCGCCTCGGCGATGCTGAACTTCGGTGTGCGGCAACTGCTCGAGGTGCTCGTCGAGCTCGCTCCCCCGCCCGCCGGCCGCGTCGACGTCGAGGGCAGGGAACGTCCGGTCACCGACCCGTTCAGCGCCGTCGTGTTCAAGGTGCAGGCCGGAATGGACTCGAGCCACCGAGATCGCCTGGCGTACATGCGGATCGTGTCCGGCGAGTTCGAGCGCGGCATGGTCGTCACCCACGCGCAGACCGGAAAGCCGTTCGCCACCAAGTACGCCCAGGCCGTCTTCGGCCGGGACCGTTCCACCGTCGACACCGCCTACCCGGGCGACGTCGTCGGCCTCGTCAACGCGACCGCGCTGGCCCCCGGCGACACCCTCTTCGACGGCCCGAAGGTGCAGTTCCCGCCGATCCCGTCGTTCGCGCCGGAGCACTTCTCGACGCTGCGCGCGACCACCGCCGACAAGTACAAGCAGTTCCGCAAGGCGATGGACCAGCTCGACAGCGAAGGTGTGGTGCAGGTACTGCGCAATGACACCCGCGGCGACATGTCGCCGGTGCTGGCCGCGGTCGGCCCCATGCAGTTCGAGGTCGTCACCGCCCGCATGAAGGCCGAGTTCAACGTCGACACCATCATCGAACCGCTCGGCTACACACTGGCCCGACGCACCGACGCCGAGAGCGCACCCGAACTCGACCGGCAGCGCGGCGTCGAGGTGTTCACCCGCACCGACGGTGCGATCCTGGCGCTCTTCAGCGACAAGTGGCGCCTGCAGTACATCGAGAAGGAACACCCCGACCTGACGCTGCAACCCCTTGTCGCCGCGGCGGATTGAGCCGATGAGGCGTCCCCTCGTGCGCACCTCCGGTGTCGGCGCGCTTGCCGCGGTGTCCGCGGCTGCGCTCCTGATGTCGGGTTGCGCCGGAAATCCGGCACCGGCACCGACGTCGACAAGCACAGCCCCCACCCCGACCGCGCGCCCGATCGATCCCGCGAAATGCGCGGAGAAGCCGCCGCAGGGCAAGGTCGACCGCGGCGGGCACGACCTCCGATTCCGTTCCGGCGACATCCGGATCGCGATCACCGAGCCGGCGGCCACGACGTCCGGACTCCCGGCCGCCGGAAGCGGCGCGAGCGCCGACAAGGCGACGAGCTGCTACGAGTTCAACCGCTGGGGCCCGGAACGACCCGACGTCCCGCCGGACTCATTGTTGTTAGTGTTCAAGGGAATCGGGACCGACGGCGCCCAGATCGAGTTTCCCATCAGCGAATTGACCGGCGGCACGGTGCCACCCGTGGGCGGCGGACCGCGCCCCACCGCGGGTCCGCTGACCAAGCCGATCAACGCGCAGATCGGCGTCTCCGTCGACGGTGTCTACCACCAGTCCTCGGCGTGCCAGCTCAGCATCAGCGGGATGTCGGGCAAGCTCGCGGCCGGGTCGTTCACCTGCTCGGAGGCCTCCCGCGTCGACGCCAACCCGTTCGCCCCCGACGACGACGTGGCCTACGACGCCGACGAGTCGTCGACGAGCCCGCGGCCCGACACCGGCACCCCGCCGACCGTCGTACTGTCCGGGCGGTTCCAGCTCACGCCGTAGGTTTCGACACGGCTCGTCGCACGCGCTCACGCACCCACGATCCGCGCGACGACCGCCGGATCGACGTCGTCGATCGCGGCGGGGTCGAAGACCGGGTTGCGGTCCTTGTCGACCAGCACCGCCCGCACTCCTTCACGGAAGTCGTGGGTGGCGGTGATCTGTTCTGCCGCATGCAGTTCGCGGTCGAAGCACTCGTCGATCCCGGACTGCGCGCCGGCGTTGATCATCGCGGCCGTCACCCAGAGGCTAGTGGGTGAGGCCTTCTCGAGCAGGCCGATCATCTCCTCGGCCCACTCGTCGCCGATCGCTCCGCGCAGACCGCCGACGATGGCGTTGATGTTGTCGTCGGCGAAGTACTCCCCGACCTTGCGGAGGGGGACGTCGCTGGTTTCCGTGGTCCCCGAAGTCGCCAGCGCATCGGCCAGCGGATCTCCGGAACGGATCGACTCGGCGACGCCGGCGATATCGGCCGATGCCACGAAATGCGTTGCCAGGCCGACGGCCACCGCGTCGATGCCACGGATGCGCGCACCGGTGAGACCGAGCCACATGCCGACGCCTCGGGCAGCCGCGGCAGGAAGTAGGTGGAACCGATGTCGGGGAAGAAGCCGATCGCGGTCTCGGGCATCGCGATCATCGCCTTCTCGGTGACCACGCGGATCTCGCCGTGCACGCTGATGCCGAGTCCGCCGCCCATGGCCGCGCCGTCGATGAGGCTCACGTACGGCTTGGGATAGTCGGCGACCATCTGATCCAGCCGGTACTCACTGCTGAAGTAACGGGTGATGGCCGCGGTGTCGCCGTCGAGCGAATGCTCGCGGATCGCCCGGATGTCGCCGCCCGCGCAGAAGGCGCGGTCGCTCGCGGAGGTGACGAGGACGGTCTCGATCGAGTCGTCGTCACCCCAGTCGCCGAGCGCGGCGTACATGTCGTCGATCATGGACTGGTCCAGCGCGTTCAGGGCTTTCGGCCGGTCGAGGACGATCTCGCCGACACCGTTGGACACCGAGGTGCGAATGAAGGACATGCCCCCAACCGTAGCGGTGAGGGAAGACAAGCCGGAGAAAACCCGTTGGCAGACCCGGACGCGTCCACTACCGTGGACCCCGCACACGCAGCCGACCCGAGGAGTGATCCCGCACGATGAAGAACTGAAGTGGCCCCGGCCGGCGCGCGATGTCGTTGCGACACCCGTCGGTGAACCCGAACCACTTCAGGAGATCTCGTGTCTACTCCCCTGCCCCTTTCTTCCCAGCCGTCGGTGGTGCTGTCCGATGTCTCATTCGTCTGGCCCGACGGCACCGCGGTCTTCGATCGCCTCAATCTCGCGCTGGGAGCGTCCACCTATTCGCTGATCGGCGCCAACGGCGCAGGTAAGTCGACGTTGCTCGGCCTGATCTCGCAGCGTCTCCGCCCGGCGTCGGGCAGTGTCAGCATCTCCGGGGCCACGTCCGCGCCGGAGGTGGGGATCGTTCCGCAGGACCCGCAGTCGGATCCGGAGTCGACGGTGTCGGCAGCTCTCGGCATCGACGGCATCCGCAGTGCGATCGGTCTCATCGAGGGCGGCTCGGTCGACGCCGACGACTTCGATGCCGTCGGTGACGACTGGGATGTCGAGGAGCGGGCGATCGGACTCCTCGCCCAGATGGGTCTCCCCACCGACCTCGACCGTCGGGTCGGCGCCATGTCCGGCGGCGAGGCGACGCTGCTGTCGATCGTCGCCGCACTCATGCGCCGACCCTCGGTCCTGCTGCTCGACGAGCCGACGAACAACCTCGACACCAGCTCACGGGCAAGGCTTTTCGACGCCATCGGCGCCTTCGCCGGCACGGTGATCGTCGTGAGTCACGATCTCGAACTTCTCGAACGCGTCGACGCGACGCTCGAGTTGTACCGGGGCCGGGTCCGGGTGTTCGGCGGCCCCTACTCGCATTACCGCGAGATCGTGGACGCCGAGCAGGAGGCGGCCGAGGCCGCGGTGGCAACTGCGGCCGGCGATCTCCGCAAGCAGCGTCGGGAGCTGGTCGACGCCCAGATCAAACTCGACCGGCGCGCCCGCACCGCGTCGACCGCTGAACGGGAGAAGCGGGTGCCGAAGATCATCGCGCACTTGCGTCGCGGTGAGGCGCAGGTGTCGGCGGGGAAGCTGCGCAACGCCCATCAGGACGACGTGGCTGCGGCCGCCTCCCGCCTCGACGGGGCGCGCGAGGAGGTTCGGAAAGATCGCACCGCCCGGATCGTGGTGCCGGAGGCCGACCTGGCCTCGCGGACCCAGGTCGTCACCGACGACCGGCTGCGCATCAACGGCCCGGAACGGATCGCGCTGGTGGGGCCCAACGGTTCCGGGAAGTCGACACTCATCGCCGACCTCGTCGCGCGCGAGGCGATCGTGGTGCCGTATGCGTATGTGCCGCAACAGATCGTCTTCGACAACCCGTCGATGTCGATCGCCGGCCTGGTGTCGGCACATCATCCGGACATCAGCACGCAGGAGGTGCGTTCACATCTGGCCCGGTTCCTGTTCCGGGGTGCACGTGCCGACCGCGCGCTCGAGGAGCTCTCCGGCGGCGAGCGTCTGCGTGTGGGTCTCGCAGACGCACTACTCGGCGATCCCACCCCGAAGCTGCTGATCCTCGACGAGCCGACCAACAACCTGGATCTCGACACGGTCAGCCAACTGGTCGCCGCGCTGGAGCTTTGGAGTGGCGCGCTGCTCGTCGTCTCCCACGACGCGGGATTCCTGGATCGGATCGGGATCGACCGTCGCGTCGAGGTGGGCGGGTCGTCACCAGAGCTGGCCCCCGACACATAGGCAGTTCCTCAGGGCGCCTGAGCCGCCCCCACTTTGAGCATGACGGGGCTCGCATGATCGGATGACTGTTGCGCGTCGCAACTCTTCGTCCGATGCGCCGGGAACGATGACGGCTCAGGAGGTCAAGGATGGCCACGATCGAGGTGACCGGTCGGCGTCAGCAGCAGGCTTGGGCCGACAAGGTGCTCCCCCCTGTCGAGGAGGTGCGCCCGGGTCTGTGGTCGATCCCGGTGCCGATGGGCCCCAACCCGTTGCGCTACGTCCTGGTCTACGCCCTCGCGCTGCCCGACGGCGGCCTGGCGCTCATCGACGTCGGGTGGCCGTCGGACGAGTCCTGGCGAGCCCTTGTCGACGGCATCCGCAGCACCGGTCACGACGTCACCGACGTGCGATCGGCGGCCATCACCCACTTCCATCCCGACCACTTCGGCTTGGTCCCGCGCCTGCTCGAACAGACCGACGTGGAACTGTTGATGCACCGCGCCGACGCGTGTCACCTCCGCTATCACTCCGACGACGAGGTGGAGAGTCAGCTCGACGACGCCCGGTGGGAGTTGCGGGTGCTGGGTGCACCGGCCGACGTCGCCGGGCTCGGGCTCGTCGACTTCGTGCGGCTGCCCGACGGCCGGACCGTCGACCGGGAGCTGACCGCCGACGCCCCGCTCGACATCCCCGGCTGGAATCTGCGCGCCATCTGGACGCCCGGTCACACACCTGGCCATCTGTGTTTCGCCGACGACGACGCGGGGATCATCTTCACCGGCGATCACCTGCTGCCGCGCATCAGCCCCAATGTCTCCACGAGTCCGATGCAGACGGAGAGCCCACTCGCGGACTATCTGGTGTCGCTGGCCAACACCGAGAAGATGCGGGACCACGAGGCCCTGCCATCGCATGAATACCGCTTCCGCGGTCTGGGCGCCCGGGTGACCGGACTCCTGTCGCATCACGAGGATCGTCTCACCGAGATCACCGAGGCGGTCGCGGCCCGGCCCGAGTCCACGGCGTGGGAGATCACCCAGGCCGTGAGCTGGTCCCGGCCGTTCAGCGACCTCAACCTCACGATGAAGCGGCTCGCGCTGCGCGAGACCGACGCTCACCTGCTGGTCTTGAGCGAGCGCGGAATACTCGCCTCGACACCCGCCCCCACCCTGGCCGATCTCGCCGACGTCACCGTCGAGCCGGTCCGGTGGTCGCTCTCGCCGGTGTCCGAACACCGCACCGCGTCGAGCCTGTCGCTACCGAACTGACCGCGACCCGTGTCCCCGCCGGTGGACGTCCCACCGGCGTTCCCCACCGATCAGAGGAGGATCCCCCATGAGCGCCGTGCTCACCGAGTTCGCCGACGGAGTCGCCGTCATCACGATCAACCGGCCCGAGGCGAAGAACGCCGTCAACCTCGAGGTGTCCGAGGGAATCGCGGCCGCCATCGACGAGCTCGAGTCGCGCGACGACCTCACCATCGGCATCCTCACCGGCGCCGGCGGCACGTTCTGCGCGGGAATGGACCTCAAGGCGTTCTCGCGCGGCGAGCAGGTCTCGCTGAAGGACCGCGGTTTCGGCGGTCTCACCGAGGCCCCGCCCAGTAAGCCGCTGATCGCGGCGGTCGAGGGCTGGGCCCTGGCCGGTGGCTGCGAGCTCGCACTGTCCGCCGACCTCGTCGTCGCCGCCGAGAACTCCAAGTTCGGCATCCCCGAGGTCAAGCGTGGTCTCGCCGCGGCCGCAGGCGGTCTACTGCGTCTGCCGAAGATCCTCCCCTACCAGGTCGCGATGGAACTGGCCCTGACCGGAGACCCGCTGTCCGCCGCGCGCGCCCACCAGTTCGGCCTGGTCAACAAGGTCACCGCGCCCGGCGAGGCCCTCGCCGGTGCTCGTGAGCTCGCCGCGAAGATCGCCGCCAACGGACCGCTCGCCGTCAAGGCCACCAAGCAGGTCACCTCGATGGCGATCAACTACACCGACAAGGACCTGATCAAGAAGCAGTGGGAGTACCTGACCCCGGTCTTCTCCTCCGAGGACGCCCAGGAGGGTGCCAAGCATTCGCCGAGAAGCGCGCACCCCAGTGGAAGGGCCGCTGATCCAGACAGTGGAAGGGCCGCTGATCCGCGAAAAGGTCGGTAACTAGAGTGGCTGAGGTGGACCTGCACCTCGTGACCTACTTCGTCGCAGTCGTCGACCACGGAGGGATCACGAAGGCCGCCCAGTCGCTCTACATCTCGCAACCCTCCCTGTCGCAGGCCATCCGGACGCTCGAGAAGCGTCTCGGAGTCACGTTGTTCGACCGGACCGGACGCCGCCTCGAACTGACCGAGGCCGGCCGCAAGCTCGACGACGCGGCGCGGCGCATCCTCGCCGACGTCGAGCGCGCCAAACGGAAGGTCGACGCGGTCCGGGAGCTCCGGTCCGGGCGCGTCGACGTGGTGACGTACGCGGCGTTCAGCATCGATCCGCTCGTGAACGTCGTCCGACTCTTCCGGGAGCGCTTTCCCCGGCTCGCGGTCCGCGTCCTCGCGGCCGACGGTCCGGCCGGTGTCCTCTCCGCGTTGCGGTCCGGCGACGCGGAGATCGGGGTCATCGACTCCTCCGCCGAACACGCGACGTTCTCGGCCATCCCGATGACGGAGCAGGAGCTCGTGGTGGCGTCCCCCGACGCCCTGGTCGCGGGACTCCCGGACACCGTGCCGCGCAGCGCCATCCGGTCGGTCCCATTGGTGATCGATCACAGCGATCAGCACACCGCGGCCTTGCTCGCCGATCTCCTCGACGACGCCGCCGGCAATGTGGTCGTCGATTGCCCGTTGCCCGCGGCGGTCTGGAATCTCGTCGAACGCGGTACGGCCGCAACGGTTGTCCCGCGTACCGTGGGCGACACACAGCTCGCCGGTACCCGGCAGCTCCTACTCGATCCGCCGTTGACGCGACCCTGGGGACTCGTGCTGCGTTCGGGTCTCCCCTCGCCTGCGGCGCTCGCGTTCATCTCCGCGGCCCGGGCCCACTCCGGCCTGAGCCAGGAGCCGACCGAACTCCCGGACTGGTAGGCCACCATGGAATTACGCCAGGTCGAATACTTCCTCGCGGTCGTCGAGAACAAGGGCATCGGCGGCGCCGCCTCCGCGCTGGGTGTCGCGCAACCGACGGTCTCACAGGCGTTGCGGGCACTCGAACGCGAACTCGGCGTCCAGCTGTTCCACCGCATCGGTCGCGGCATGGTGTTGTCGGCGGCGGGCCGCACGATGGTCGGCCCGGCCCGCCAGATCATCCGCGACGTCGACGCCGTCGGCGATCTCCTCGCCGCCGAGGAGGACGAACTCACCGGACACCTCGATCTGCTCGCGTCCCCGGCCACGGCCGTCGGCCCGGTCGTCGACCTCGTCGCCCGCTTCCGTGCCACCTATCCGCGAGTGTCGGTGCGGCTCGGCGACCTGCGTGACGAGACGCGGGCCGCGTCCACCATCGAGGACGGGCACTGCGAGTTCGCCGTCGCCCACCTGCCGATCGCCGGCGACGCGCTCGAGGTCATCGAACTCGGCGAGCAGGAGTACGTACTCGTCTATCCCGAGGGATCCGAGGTCCCGGACGGACCGATCCCGCTGGGGAATCTCCCGTCACTCCCGATGGTGTTCGTACCGCGCGGCCAGTCGGTGGCCGACGAGCTCGAGGAGGCCATGCGGGTCGGAGGCGCCCGGCCACCGGTCGCCGTGCTCTCCGAACATCGCGAGGAACGGCTTCCCATGGTGCTGGCCGGGATCGGCGGCAGCCTGCTGGAACGTTCGATGGCCGAGTCTGCTGCGGACCGCGCCGTCATCCGCGAGACCGAACCCCGCTTCGTGCGGCCGTTCGCGATCGCCTTCGATCCCGCGTCCCTGTCGCCGGTGGGTCAGGCTTTCGTGGAACTCATTCGCGCGCAGGTGGATGAGAACGTAACGGCGCCCCCACCCCGCCGGCCGAGTAGCGTCGCCCCAGCAGAGCAACGCGACGCCCCACCCCCGTCGGCCGAGTAGCGTCGACCGAGCGAAGCGAGGGCGCCGCGTATCGAGGTCCGTCAAGCAACCCGCTCGAAGACCGCGGCGAGACCCTGGCCGCCGCCGATGCACATCGTCTCGAGGCCGTAGCGACCCTCGCGGCGCTGCAGTTCGCGGGCCAGCGAGGCCAGCATGCGGCCGCCGGTCGCGCCGACCGGATGGCCGAGCGAGATGCCCGAGCCGTGGACGTTGGTGCGGTCGAAGTCGCCTCCGGAGCCGAAACGGCCGAAGCCCCATTCGCGAGTGACGGCGAGCGCCTGGGCGGCGAAGGCCTCGTTGAGTTCGATGAGGTCGATGTCGGCCAGGGTCAGACCGGCCTTGGCGAGTGCCTTCTCGGTGGCCGGCACGGGGCCGATGCCCATGGTGCGCGGCGGGACGCCGGCGAGACCCCACGAGACGAGCTTGACGAGCGGGCGCAGGCCCAGCTTCTCGGCGACCTCGGTGGTGGTGACGATGGCCATCGACGCGGCGTCGTTCTGGCCGCTGGCGTTGCCCGCGGTGACGGTGGCCTCGGGATCGGCCTTGCCCATGATCGGCTTGAGTTTGGCCAGCGACTCCAGCGAGACGTCCGGGCGGGGATGTTCGTCGGTGTCGATGATCGTCTCACCGTTACGTCCGGGAACGGTGACCGGGATGATCTCCTCGGCGAGCACGCCGTCCTTCTGGGCACGGACTGCCCGCGTGTGGGATTCGACGGCGAGCTCGTCCTGCTCTTCGCGCGAGATCTCGTACTCCTTGCGGAGGTTCTCGGCGGTCTCGATCATGCCGCCGGGCACCGGGTAGTGCCTGCCGCCGGCGGTCGAGCGGGCGCGGACGAGGCTGTCGTGCATGGCGATTCCGGTGCGCGCACCACCCCATCGCATGTCGACGGAGTAGAACGAGGCGTTGCTCATCGACTCTGCGCCACCGGCGACGACGAGATCGTTGTCGCCGGCGGACACCTGGTAGGCCGCCTGGATGACGGCCTGCAAACCCGAGCCGCAGCGACGGTCGATGTGCATGCCGCCCACCGTGATCGGCAGCCCGGCGTCGAGTGCGATGACGCGACCGAGGGCCGGCGCCTCACTGTTGCCGTTGCAGTGCCCGAGGATCACGTCCTCCACCTTCTCCGGGTCGATACCCGTACGCTCGATCAGACCCTTGAGCGCGGTGACGCCCAGGTCGACTGCCGTGAGGCTCTTGAACATCCCGCCGTAGCGGCCGATGGGGGTACGGACCGGTTCGCAGATGACGACGTCGCGCATGGGTGAGACCTTTCGCAGATCAGAGTGGAAGTATGTGCGTGAGAACAGGTCTCACATGAAGCGACCGCCGGTCACCTCGAGCACGGTGCCGGTCATGTACGAGGACATGTCCGAGGCGAGGAACAGCGCGACGCTGGCAACCTCGCCGACCTCGCCGGCGCGGTGCATGGGGATCTCCGACATCTTCTGGTCCCAGGCCTTCTGCGGCATCGCCTCGGTCATCGCCGAACGGATCAGGCCGGGCTGGATCGCGTTGACCCGCACGCCGTGGTGCGCCATCTCCTTGGCGGCAGCCTTGGTCATGCCGACGATGCCGGCCTTGGCGGCGGAGTAGTTGGTCTGGCCGACCATGCCGACCTTGCCCGACAGCGAGGAGATGTTGACGATCGCGCCGGACTTCTGCTCGCGCATGATCGCGGCGGCCTTGCGGGTGCCGTTCCAGGTGCCCTTGAGGTGGACCGAGATGACGAGGTCGAAGTCCTCTTCGGTCATGGTGCGCATGGTGGCGTCGCGGGTGATGCCGGCGTTGTTCACCAGCACATCCAGCGAACCGAAACCGTCGACGGCCTCGGCGAGCAGCGCGTCGACCTCGTCGCCGTCGACCACGTTGCACTTCACGGCGCGGGCGACGTCGCGGCCACCGAGCTTGTCGGCGGCGGCCTGCGCGGCGTCGAGGTTGAGATCACCCAGGACCACCTTGGCGCCCGCGTCCACAAAGGACCGGGCGATCTCGAAGCCGATGCCCTGGGCGCCACCGGTCACGACGGCGGTTCGTCCCTCGAGCAGCGGCTGGGCGGTGGTGGATGACATCTTCGGTCCTTCCGATGGGGTTCTGGTGCAGACACCAGCGGCGGCGTGAGGCGCCGGGTGATGCCAGTAATCTAACCCGCGAATCCGGCGTCGAACGCGTTCGTTTCATACGCAACGGCTATCGGAGCGATCCCGGTTTCGTATTGGACCCCTCACCGTGGACGCGCAAGAGTGGCACCATGACCGGAGTGACGCAACAACCGACCGCCACCTCTCAGGTGAGCGCGGAAGACTTCGCCGACATCCTGGCGGCGACTCGAGAATTCGTGCGTGAGGTCGTCGTGCCACGCGAACAGGAGATCCTCGACACCGACGCGATTCCCGAGGATATCCGCCAAACCGCCAAGGACATGGGCCTTTTCGGTTACGCGATCCCGCAGGAATGGGGCGGGCTCGGACTCGACCTGACCCAGGACGCCGAACTCGCCATGGAACTCGGCTACACCTCGCTCGCACTGCGCTCGATGTTCGGCACCAACAACGGCATCGCCGGCCAGGTGCTGGTGAACTTCGGCACCGACGAGCAGAAGGCCGCCTGGCTGGAGAGGATCGCCTCCGGTGAGGTCGTCGCCTCCTTCGCACTGACCGAACCGGGCGCCGGTTCGGACCCCGCGGGCCTCCGCACCAAGGCCGTTCGCGACGGCGACGACTGGGTCATCTCCGGCGAGAAGCGCTTCATCACCAACGCCCCGCTGGCCGATCTGTTCGTCGTGTTCGCCCGCACCCGCCCGGCAGACGAGAACGGCACCGGCATCGCGGTGTTCCTCGTCCCGGCCGACTCAGCCGGACTCACGGTCGGTGCCAAGGACCGCAAGATGGGACAGGAGGGCGCCTGGACCGCCGACGTCCACTTCGATGGCGTGCGTGTCCCGAACGCCGCGCTCATCGGCGGCAGCGAGGACGTCGGTTACAAGGCCGCGATGATGTCCCTCGCCCGCGGTCGCGTGCACATCGCCGCACTGTCGGTCGGCACCGCCCAGCGTGCGCTCGACGAATCGATCGCCTGGGCCGCGACCGCCACCCAGGGCGGCCGCCCGATCGGCGAGTTCCAGCTGGTCCAGGCCATGCTGGCCGACCAGCAGACCGGCGTGATGGCCGGCCGCGCCCTGGTGCGCGAGGCCGCCCGGGCCTGGGTCGACAACACCGACCGGCGCGTCGCCCCGTCGGCCGCGAAGCTGTACTGCACCGAGATGGTGGGCAAGGTCGCCGACCTTGCCGTCCAGATCCACGGCGGCAGCGGCTACATGCGCGACGTCCCAGTGGAGCGCATCTACCGCGAGGTCCGCCTGCTGCGTCTCTACGAGGGCACCAGCGAGATCCAGCGCCTCATCATCGGCCGCAACCTCTACAAGCAGGGCACCAAGAACGCCCAGCGCTGAGCTACGGAGAGATATAGCCCGAAACCGCGGTGAGCGCGGTTTCGGGCTATAAAACGGTCCGGGTCAGGCGTGCGTCAGACGCTCGCGCAGGGCGACCTTCTGGATCTTCCCGGCTGCCGAGGTCGGCAGTTCCTCCACGACGACGACGTCGCGGATCTTCTTGTAGGCAACACCTGTTCGGCGACGAACGCGGTCACCGCGTCCTCGTCGATGACGTGGCCGCCCTTGGGGACCAGGAACGCGACCGGTTCCTGACCGATCGGTCCGGCCTCGCGTCCGACCACCGCGGCGGCCGCGACGTCGGGGTGGGTCACCAGGATCTCTTCCAGCTCACGCGGATACACGTTGTAGCCCTTGTAGATCAGCATGTCCTTGGCGCGGTCGCAGATGTAGATGTAGCCGTCGGCGTCGCGGAAGGCGATGTCGCCGGTGTCGAGCCAGCCGTCGACGAACTGTTCCGCGGTCTTCTCGGGATGTCCGAGATAACCGTCGGTGACCTGCGGCCCGCGGACCCAGAGCTGTCCCCGCTCCCCGGCCGGCAGGACGACGGCCGGGTCGTGGGCGGCACGGATCTCCACCTCGGTGTCGAAAGTCGGGAGTCCGACGCTGCCGAGCCGGTACTGGCCTTTCGCGGTGAGCGGCGCCGAGGAGACCAGGCACGTCGCCTCGGTGAGGCCGTAACCCTCGACGATCGCCGCCGCGGGAAACGCCTTCTCGAGCTGCTCGAGCGTCACCAGGTCGATCGGGGCGGCGCCCGAGGAGACCACCCGCACCGAGGTCAGATCGCGCGACTCGACGTCGGGGTGGACGGCCAGTGCATGCCACATCGCCGGGCTGCCGGTCACATACGACGCCCGGTGCTGCTCGATCAGCGCGAGCATCCGCCCGGGTTCGAATCGTCCGGCGAACACATGCGTTGCGCCGCACAGCAACAGGAACGTCATGTTGATCAGCGCGTGGGCGTGGAACAGCGGTGACACGACGACGGTCGCGGCATCACCCGGGACCACTCCGCGATCGGAGCCCGCACGCGGTGTCAATCGCAGCAGACCGTGGTCGCCGACCTCGATCGCGTGCCCGGCACGCCACCCGATCATCTGGGTGGCGTTGCCCAGAACGTTGCGATGAAGAACCCGAACGCCTTTCGAGACGCCGGTGGTCCCACCGGTGAACGCCAGATGCGCGACGTCCTCGGAGGTCACGGTGACGGCGGGAGCTTCAGCGTGCCCGGCGACGAACTCGTCGAGCGAGGTTACCCGCACGCCCTCGGCCCCCAGGCCCTCGACCGCCGCGGCCGAACCGTCGACGACCACCACGGTGGACAGCGGCGAGTCGGCGGCGGCCGACAGGAGCCGACCGGACTGTTCGAACTGCGTGAAGCCGGCCACCGCACCCGTTTCGACGATCTGACGATGCAAGCCGGGTACCGGCTGCAACGGGTTGACGAGGGTGACCGTGGCACCGGCGCGCAACGAACCGTAGTAGGAGACAACGAATTCGATGCTGTTGGTGAGGTAGATCAGCACCACGTCTCGTTCGGCGACACCCGCCGACCGGAGCGCCGACGCCACCGCCGCCGACCGCGCGTCGAGATCGGTGTAGGTCAGCGTCGTCTCGCCGTCGACCACCGCCGCACGGTCGCCGTACAGCGCGGCCATGCTGGCGGGGACGACCGCCATGCTCGTGTCCGGGTAGTTGAGCGTCGTCGGCGTGCCGCCGCTCATCGCGGTGCCATGCGGATCGCGCCGTCGAGTCGGATGGTCTCGCCGTTGAGGTACGCGTTCTCCAGGATGTTGGCCGCGAGCTGGCCGAACTCCTCGGGGCGGCCGAGACGCGACGGGTTGGGGATGCTCGCCGCGAGGGATTCGCGCACGTCGTCACGTAAGCGGGCCAGCAGCGGGGTGTCCATGGTGCCGGGCGCGATGGTGTTGACGCGGATCAGCTTGCTGGCCAGGTCGCGGGCGGCCACGAGGGTCATGCCGACGATGCCGGCCTTCGAGGCCGAGTAGTTGATCTGGCCGATCTGGCCCTCGAACGCGGCGACCGAGGCGGTCATGACGATGGCGCCACGCTCGCCGTCGATGGGTTCGAGGCGCGCGATGCGCTCGGCACCCAGCGACAGAGCGTGGAACGAGCCGACGAGGTTGAGCTTGATGACGAACTCGAAGTCCTCCGCCGATCCGGCCTTGCCCTCCTTGTCGAGGATGCGCATACGACGCCCCGCGCCTGCGCAGTGCACGAGTCCACGCAGTCCACCGCGCTCGTCGGCGACATCGAGTGCGGCCGCGAACTGTTCGGCGTCGGTGATGTCGGCGGCGGCGAAGGACGCCGCCGAACCCAGACCGTCGGCGACGGACTGGCCGTCGGAGGACGGGAGGTCGATCAGGGTGACCAGGCCGCCGGCGTCGACGACGCGCTTGGCGGTGGCGAGGCCCAGACCGGAGGCGCCACCGGTGATCGCGACCGAGAGTCCCTTGAGTTCCATTGTGCTGTTGTGCCTTTCGAAGTGGGGTGACCCGGATCAGGGGTGTAGGTCAGAGGAGTTCGAGGATGGTGGTGTTGGCCATGCCGCCGGCCTCACACATCGACTGGAGGCCGTAGCGGATCCCGTTGTCGCGCATGTGGTGCACGAGGCGGGTCATCAGGATGGCACCCGAACCGCCGAGCGGGTGGCCGACGGCGATCGCGCCGCCGAGCGGGTTGAGTCGCTCGATGTCGGCGCCGGTCTCGGCCTGCCAGGCCAGCGGCACCGGCGCGAAGGCCTCATTGATCTCGAAGGCCCCGATGTCGTCGATCGACAGACCGGAACGCTTGAGCACCTTGGCCGTCGACGGGATGGGGCCGGTCAGCATGATGACCGGGTCGTCGGCGGCGACGACCGCGGTGTGGATTCGGGCGATCGGCGTCAGGCCATGCGATTTCGCCGTCTCCGACGACATGATCAGCAGTGCACCCGAGCCGTCGGAGATCTGCGAGGAGTTGCCGGCGTGGATGACGCCGTCCTCGGCGAACGCGGGCTTGAGCTTGCCGAGCGACTCCAGGGTGCCGCCGCGGCGGATGCCCTCGTCACCTTCGAGCACACCGGGGATCGGGGCGAGCTGACCGTCGAATGCACCGCGGTCGACGGCGGCGGCCGCGAGTTCGTGTGAGCGCAGGGAGTACTCGTCGAGGCGGGTGCGGTCGAAACCCCACTTCGAGGCGATGGTCTCCGCGCCCAGGCCCTGGCTGAACTTGTCGATGCCGTAGCGGTCGAGGACGGTGGCCGGCTGGTGCTCGCCGTTGGGGGCCGAGCTGCCCATCGCGACCCGGCTCATCGACTCCACGCCACCGGCGATGACGACGTCCTGCTGGCCCGAGATCACCGCGGCGGCGGCCTGGCTGACGGCCTGCTGACTCGATCCGCACGCACGAGTGACGGTGGTGCCGGGGACCGATTCCGGCCATCCGGCCGCGAGGATCGCGGTACGCGCGATGTTGCCGGCCTGCTCCGACGACTGGCTGACGCAACCCCACACGACGTCGTCGACGATCGCGGGTTCGACCCCGGTCCGCTCGACGAGAGCCTCGAGGACATGGGCGGACAGGTCGGCCGGGTGGATTCCGGACAGGGCTCCGCGGCGGCGTCCGATCGGGGCGCGGACGGCGTCGACGATCACTGCATCGCGCATGAGGTCTCCTAAGAATGTCGGGCAGTGGATGTGCGTTGTGGGTGGAACCGAGGACGTCCGTGAGCGGAAGTCACCCGTCCTATCGAGCCGACCACGAACGGGTCTGGCGGACAAGTCGATTCCCGCTCACGGACGATGAGGCGCTGCCTATGGGCGAGGTGCTTCCTCAGGCGGTCAGGACCGCATGCGGGCGCAGACGCTTGCGGTCGCGCACCGGGTTGGCGAAGACCAGCGTCAGCACGGCACAGACCGAGGCGACCAGTCCGAGCACCTGGAACGCGGTGGCATAGCCCTCGGCCGGGGTGGCCGCGGCGTCGACGATGACACCCGTGGCGTACGGCGCAACGAGGCCGCCGATGGCCATGATCGCCAGGAAGACACCGAGGGTGCCTGCGGTCTGGCGCGGCGGACAGATCTCCGCAACAGCTGCGTTGAACAGCGGGAACACCATGGCGGCGAACCCGTAGCCGACCGACAGGATCAGGACACAGATGATCGGGGTGCTGATCGACGGCAGCAGGAAAAGCATCACACCGGAGATCAGGACGCCCACCGACGGGACGACGATGCGGAGCACCCGCGGTGACGCGCCCTTGGTGATCATGCGGTCGCTGGTGACCGAGCTCAGCAGCATCAGGGCGAGGCCGACGATCGACGGGAACGCGAACATCGAACCGGACTGCAGCTGGCTGTATCCGAGGCCGTCCTCGAAGTACGACGGCAGCCAGGTCAGCACGACGGACACCAGTGCATAGACACTCATGACGAGCAGGGCTCCGGTGATGAAGGTCGGCGCGAGGAAGATCTTGATCCACGGGGTGGCCGGCTCGGCGTCGGCCGGGGAATCCTCACCCTTCTCACTGTCGTCGACCTTCTTGGTCTTGCCGCTCGCGATGTAGGGTCCAGGGCGCCAGACCGAGAGCCACACGACGGCCCAGACGACACCGGCGGCGGCCAGCGCGAACAGTGCCCAACGCCAGCCGAAGCTGACGGTGATCACGGTGAGCAGCGGCGCGATGGCGATCTTGGAGATCGACGCGGAACCGGCCAGGAGTGCACCGGGCAGCGCGCGGCGGGCGGGCGGGTGCCAGGCATAGGCGGCCGTGTGCAGCAACGCCGACGACGGCCCCTCGGCGAGGCCGAGGAACAGCCGGCTGATGAGGAGGACCGCAAAGCCCGCGACCGCGATCATCGGGAGCATCGCGGCGGCCCAGCACAGTCCGAGGAGGACCAGCGACCAGCGCAGCGTCATCCAGCGGTTGAGCAGGCCGGCGAAGAACCCGCCGATGGTGAAGGTGAGGAAGAACAGGCTGCCGACGAGGCCGATCTGCGAGGCGCTGAGGCCCAGTTCCTCACGCAGCGGCTTGGCGATGATGCCGAGCACGGCCTTGTCGGCATAGTTGATGACGTACAGGCTGACCAGCAAGGAGGTCAGGCTCCAGGCGGTGAGCCGGGATTCGCCGAGCGGGCCGACGCCGCCGCGCTGGGCGGCGAGCGTCTCGAAGTCGGAGGTGGTGGGAGCGTCGGCAGCGGCGGAGGCCGAGGGCTTCCTGCCGGGGCCGGATCCGGAGGCGGTCGTGACCGTCATAGGGGTGTACCTCTTCCAGGGGGAATGGAATCGGGGGTCTGGGGGACGATGCGAATCAAGTGTGGTGGATCACATCTGCACCCGATTGAACGGGGCGTGTTCCCGTCGCCGCAACAGGCGCTCGATGAAGGCTCCGACTGTCGCAGCCTATGTGTCAGGGGTCACAACGCCGTGAACAGGCCGCATTGGTCAGCCCTATCGGAGGGTTAGGCGCGAACACTGTCCGATCCGCTTCCGGAGACGGTCGTGGGTCATTGGCCCGCGCTATCGCACCCTTAGCGCATCGCGTCTACTTCCGCCGGACGCCGGACGGCATGCTTGGGTATGTTGCGTCCCACATCCGCCCGTCGGTGCGACCCGCACCGCCCACTCACGGGAGAGAACTCACCACCATGACCCGTCTCGCGCAGACCCTGGGCCTCACCGAGATCCAGACGGAGATCGTCGCCAACGTGCGATCTTTCGTCGACAAACAGATCATCCCGAATGCGCAGGAACTCGAGCATGCGGACGAGTACCCGCAGGCCATCGTCGACGGCATGAGCGAGATGGGCCTGTTCGGCCTGATGATCCCCGAGGAGTACGGCGGCCTCGGCGAATCGCTGCTCACCTACGCACTGTGCGTCGAGGAACTGGCCCGCGGCTGGATGAGCGTCTCGGGCGTCATCAACACCCATTTCATCGTCGCGTACATGCTGCGCCAGCACGGAACCGACGAGCAGAAGCAGCGGTTCCTGCCGCGGATGGCCACCGGCGAGGTGCGCGGCGCGTTCTCCATGTCGGAACCCGAACTCGGCTCCGACGTCGCGGCGATCAAGACGACCGCCAAGCGCGACGGTGACGACAACTACGTGATCAACGGTCAGAAGATGTGGCTGACCAACGGCGGGTCGTCGACTCTGGTTGCGGCCCTTGTCCGTACCGAGGAGGGCGAGGAGCGCCCGCACAAGAACCTGACCACGTTCCTGGTGGAGAAGCCCGCCGGTTTCGGCGAGGTGGTCCCGGGCGTGACCATCCCCCGCAAGCTGGACAAGATGGGCTACAAGGGAATCGACACCACCGAACTCGTCTTCGACGGCTACCGCGCTCCGGCCACCGACATCCTCGGCGGCGTGCCCGGCAAGGGTTTCGCGCACATGATGGACGGGGTCGAGGTCGGCCGCGTGAACGTGTCCGCGCGGGCGTGCGGAATCGCCCAGCGCGCCTTTGAACTCGGCGTGAAGTACGCCCAGCAGCGCTCCACCTTCGGCAAGCCCATCGCCGAGCATCAGGCCATCGCCTTCTCGCTCGCCGAGATGGCGACCAAGGTCGAGGCCGCGCACCTGATGATGGTCAACGCTGCGCGGCTCAAAGACTCCGGCGAACGCAACGACGTCGCCGCCGGGATGGCCAAGTACCTGTGCAGCGAGTACTGCGCCGAGGTCACCCAGGCGTCGTTCCGCATCCACGGCGGCTACGGCTACTCCAAGGAGTTCGAGATCGAACGCCTGATGCGCGACGCCCCGTTCCTGCTCATCGGCGAGGGCACCAGCGAGATCCAGAAGCAGATCATCTCCAAGGGACTCCTGCGCGAGTACCGCGAGCAGTAATCAATCCCCCTCTTCCCCAACACCTTTAGGAACTGACCATGCAGCGTCGCATCTTCACCGAGGACCACGAGGCCTTCCGCAAGACGATCCGCGATTTCATCGCCAAGGAAGTCACGCCCGTCTACCACGACTGGGAGAAGCAGGGGCACCCCCCGCGCGAGTTCTACAACCGGCTCGGCGATCTCGGCGTCCTGGGCATCGAGGCCCCCGAGGAGTTCGGCGGCGGTGGCGTCAGCGACTTCACCTACTCACTGGTGATCGCCGAGGAGACCTCCGCGGCCGGCGTCACCTTCGGCAGCTATTCGGTGCACTCGAACCTGATCCTGCCCTACCTGATGGAGTACGGGACCCAGGAGCAGAAGGAGCGCTGGATCCCCGGATTCTGTTCCGGCGAACTCATGTTCGCGATCGCGATGACCGAGCCCGGCACCGGTTCGGACCTCGCGAACATCGCGACCACCGCGAAGCTGTCCGAGGACGGCTCGCACTACGTACTCGACGGCGCGAAGACCTTCATCACCGGCGGCGCCCTCGCCGACCGCATCCTCGTCGTCGCCCGCACCACGCCGTTCGATCCCGAGAACCGTCGTGCGGGACTGTCGATCCTGGTGGTGGACACCAAATCCGAGGGCTTCGCGGTGGGCCGCAAGATCGAGAAGATCGGGCTCAAGGCGTCCGACACCGCCGAGCTGTCCTTCGACTCGGTGAAGGTGCCGGTGGAGGATCTGCTCGGCGAGGAGGGCGCCGGCTTCACGTACCTGAGCCACAACCTCGCGCAGGAGCGTCTGACCATCGCGATCGGGGCGTCGGCCACCGCCGCCGCGGCCGTCCAGCACGCCATCGCCTACACCAAGGAACGCGAGGTCTTCGGCAGGCCGGTCGCGGCGTTCCAGAACACCAAGTTCGTGCTCGCCGAGTGCTCGGCCGAGGTCGAGGCCATCCGCGCCATCGTCGACCGTGCACTCGAGCTGCACAACGAGGGCGAACTGACCGTCCCCGATGCCGCGCGCGCCAAGCTGTTCGCGACCGAGACCGCGGGCAAGGTCATCGACAAGTGCCTGCAGCTGCACGGTGGTTACGGCTACGTCCTCGAGTACCCGATCGCCCGCCTGTACGCCGACACCCGCGTCACGCGCATCTACGGTGGCACCAGCGAGGTCATGAAGACGATCATCGCGAAGGATCTGGGGCTCTAGGTTCCCGCTCTCGCCCAGAGTGCGGGATGAGTGCTGGATTCCAGCACTCATCCCGCACTCTGTGTTTGGCGTAGAGCGTATTCGACCTGCGCCGCAACGTACCCCGCTTCTCCAGCAGGTCCGCCCAGGTGAAGTTGAGAACCGTCCACCCGGCGGTGATCAGGACGTTGCGTCGGGTGCGGTCGGATTGGAAGACCTCAGTGTCGCGGTGGTAGGCCATCCCGTCGATCTCGACGGCCACCTTCTCGGCAAGGAAGGCAAAGTCGATGACGTAGCCTGCGGCGGGATGATTGGCGACCCACCCGGTGATGCGGTGCTCCTCGAACACGTCGACGGCGAGTCGCTCCGCAGCAGATCGGGCACCCGACCCGACCAGGACGAGCATCTTTCCCATCTCGGCAGCGCCTGGCACTTGCGTCGACGTTGATACACCGCGACCAACGCCTCGACCGTCACCTTCTCGCGCTGGAGTGCCCGATCGATCACGTCCATGCTGTCTTCGACAGCGCCCTCGAGGACGGACAGTGGAAGCGCCGTCACGCGAAGGCCCTTGTGAACGACGACGTCCGCGCCGCTCAGGGTTCGCCGGATGACCTTTCTGCCCTTCACTGCCGTGCCCTTCCAACTCTTGGGACCGGTGACCGTGACGACGGCGGGCCGCTTGGTCGCCACACCGTGCCACCAGGCCGCTGCCAGCCCGCTGAGTACCGCGTCATGAGACACCGACAACGTCGCGACCCGGGTTCGGGAGCGGTTGGTGACCGGATGATCAGCCAGGCGGTAGAGCCCGTGCGCCTCACGAACCCACTCCCCGGACTTCACCCGACGCGCGATCGCGCCGTTGCTCAGGCCGTGCTCGTGAGCCTCGTCGACGGTGACCAAGCCGTCATGGGCGAGGGCGAGGGTGCGGAGCGCCGTCGGTATCACCATGCTTCGTTGGACGCATATGGGCCGTTGCTGGTTCCGAAGTAACGCCGTCCCCACATAATGCGAAATCAGTGCCGAGAGGCAGCACCAATGACGCACTCTGCGTACGGGCGTGATCTGCTTGCCTTAATATTCGCTGAGCGAAGCAGTGGGTCGGGACGTGGGAAAGTGCGGGAAACAGTTGGTGCGGGAGTCTAAGCGCGGGGTACGTCTGCTGGCGGCGGTCTTGATCACCGCATTCGTGACAGCACTGGTGGCCGCAACGGCATCCCCCGCGCAGGCGGCGCCCGCCCGCTACACCGGCGGCCCGTACATCGCCATGGGCGACTCGCGCGCGTCGGGCGGGTTCTTCACACCGACTCCGGGCTACTTCGACGGCTGCAAACGGTCGGCGCTCAACTATCCGAAGTACGTGGCGGCGATGACGCTGCCGCGGCGCTTCGTCGACATCTCGTGTGCCGGGGCGCAGTCCGCGCATCTCTATCGCGCCGCGCAGCACACCCCGCGCGGGGCGAAGACGGCCCAGCTGAACCTGGTTCCCCGCGATGCGCAGCTCATCACCGTCAGCATCGGCGGCAACGACATGCAGTGGGCCGCGATCCTCTCGCAGTGCAAGATCCGCCAGCCGCTCACCGACCGACGCTGCCGGAACAATCCGCGCCTCGAGAACGAGGTCCGGTGGCGCGTGCAGCGCATGGAGGACCGCGTCACCCCGGCGCTGCGGGCGATCCGCAAGAAGGCACCCCGCGCACAGATCATCGTCGTCGGCCTCGGCGGGTTCATCGGCAACAGCGGTTGCTGGCCGCTGATCCCGCTCAGCGATCCCGACGCCCGGTGGATGCGGCAGGTGTTCCACCGCGCCAACGACGCCCTGCTGCGCGCGACGACCAAGGTCGAGGGCCGTTTCGTCGACGCCAATCGCGGGTCGCTCGGGCACGATCCGTGCAATCTGATCACGCCCTGGTACGAGAGCGCGCTGTCGAACCGGATCGCGATGCCCTATCACGTCAACCAGGCGGGAGCATTCGCGATCGCCATGATGATCAACGGCGCGATCCGCCGGTAGCTCGCACATGACCGGTCACTAACCTGGTCGGCGTGGCTCATCTTCTCGGCGCGGAAACCCTAGGTCTGGAATACCCGACGACCAAGGTCTTCGACTCGGTGTCCCTCGGCGTCAACGAGGGCGACCGGATCGGCATCGTCGGGCGCAACGGCGACGGCAAGTCGAGCCTGCTGGCGATGCTCGCGGGCCGCAAGCAACCCGACTCCGGCCGCGTCACGGTGCGCGGCGGGGTGCGCGTCGGCGTCCTGGACCAGGTCGACCGCTTCGACGACGACGAGACCGTCGGACACGCCGTCGTCGGCGACCGTCCCGAACACGAATGGGCAGGCGACGCGAAGGTCCGCGACGTGATCGGTGGACTGCTCGGCGACGTCGACTGGAATGCCACGACGGGTTCCCTGTCCGGCGGTCAGCGCCGCCGCGTGTCACTCGCCCGGCTCCTGGCCGGCGAACACGACGTCCTCGCGCTCGACGAGCCGACCAACCACCTCGACGTCGAGGCCATCACGTGGCTCGCCGACCACCTCAAGCGCCGCTGGCCCGCCAACGCCGGCGGACTGCTGGTCGTCACCCACGACCGCTGGTTCCTCGACGAGGTCTGCACGGTCACCTGGGAGGTGCACGACCGGATCGTCGAACCGTTCGAAGGCGGATACGCCGCCTACATCCTCCAGCGTGTGGAACGTGACCGGCAGGCCGCGACCATCGAGGCGCGGCGGCAGAACCTGGCACGGAAAGAACTCGCGTGGCTGCGCCGCGGCGCACCGGCCCGCACCTCCAAGCCGAAGTTCCGCATCGACGCGGCCAACGCCCTCATCGCCGACGTCCCGCCCGTCCGCGACAAGGTCGCCCTCCAGTCGCTGGCCACCGCACGCCTCGGCAAGGATGTCGTCGACCTCCTCGACGTGTCGGTCTCCTACGGCGACCGCGACGTCCTCGACGGAGTCGAATGGCGCCTCGCCCCGGGTGAACGGACCGGCATCCTCGGGGTGAACGGTGCAGGAAAGTCGACGCTGCTCGGGCTCATCGCGGGCACGGTCGAAGCGACCGGCGGAAAGGTCAAGCGCGGCAAGACCGTCAAGGTCGCCACCCTCACCCAGCGCCTCGACGACCTCGACCGCTTCCTCGACGACCCGGTCCGGAAGGTGATCGCCGACCTCCAGACCACCTACACCTTCGGCTCCGGCTCGAAGGCGCAGGAGCTCTCCCCCTCGCAGCTGCTCGAACGCCTCGGCTTCGACAGTGCCCAGCTGTCCACCCCGGTCAAGGACCTGTCCGGTGGTCAGAAGCGTCGTCTGCAGTTGCTGCTCATCCTGCTCGATGCCCCGAACGTGCTGATCCTCGACGAGCCGACCAACGACCTCGACACCGACATGTTGGCCGCCCTCGAGGATCTCCTGGACTCCTGGCCCGGCACCCTCATCGTCGTGTCGCACGACCGGTACTTCCTCGAGCGTGTCACCGATCAGCAGTTCGCCGTGATGCACGGCAAGCTGCGCCATCTCCCCGGCGGTGTCGACGAGTTCCTGAAACTCCGTGCAGCACAGCAGAAGGAATCTGCGTCCGCGACGCCGTCGGGCTCAAGCGGCTCGTCGAGCGAATCCACCTCTGCACTCAGCGGCGCGGAACTGCGGGCAGCGAACAAGGAGCTGGCGGCACTGGAGCGCCGGATCGACAAGCTGCACAGCAAGATCGACGAGGCCCGCACCGCTCTCGCCGACCACGACCAGTCCGACTATCAGGGTCTGGCCGCCGAGACCGAACGCATCCGGGAGATGGAGTCCGAACTCGCCGAGATCGAGGAACGCTGGATGGAGCTCGGCGAAGCCCTCGAGTGATCAGCCGAACCCGCCTAACGACCGAAGGCCTCTCGGACGGCCGCCATGACATCGGGCAGTGACCCGTCGACGACGCTGCTGTGGTCGGCGCGGGCATAGGTCTTCAGGTCGACGCTCGTGCCGTTGCGCTCCATCGCCGACCGCAGCGAACGGCTCAGCGGATACGGCAGGACCGGGTCGAGGATGCCGTGGGCGATGGTGACCTTGGCCGGGTAGCCGGCGGTCGGGACCTCGGCATAGGCACGCAGCGCGTCACGGAACCTCTGATCCTCGGTGAACGACGACGCGACAAGCGATCCCGGCGACACCGACCGCAGCGCGGCGACGACGTCACCGTTGCAGCGGGCGCGGGACCGGTCCAGGAACCGTTTGCCGCTGTCGGTGAGAAAGTCTTCGATCTTCAATTCCGGCTGCGAATGGTCGAGGCCCGCAAGGGTGTAGAGGAACGGCGCGCTCAGGACGTTGAGGGCACCGAGTCCTGGAATCCGGGGTCCGAAGAGACCGAACAGGTTCTCCAGAGACGACACCGGGGCGATCGCGACCGCACCCTTGACCGGGAGCTCCGGGGCATACGCCGGTTGACGGTGCGCCGCATGCAGAGCCGCGTGGCCACCCTGGGAATGTCCGACCGACACCCAGGAATCGCCGAGCGCGGCGTCGACCGACCGTGCAGCGCGGATCATGTCGATGACCGAGTACGCCGCGGCGGCACCGCCGAGATAGTCGGTCTCCCCGGCCGATCCGAGTCCGGCATAGTCGGTGGCGGTCACCGCGTAACCGGCGTCGAGCGCGGCCCGCACGGGTGCTTCGACCCCGTCCCCCAGCCGGTGCTTCGTGGGCGCACAATCGTCGGCGATACCGACGGTGCCGTGTGCCCAGGAGACCACCGGCCATCCCCCGGCCGGCGGTGTGCCGCGCGGGACCCAGAAGACACCGGTCGCCATCGCCGGACGTCCACGCTGATCCCGCGTCGCATAGGTCAGACGGGTGCCGGCAGCCGCTGCCGACGGGAGCTGATCGTCGGAGACGTCGGTGGTGGCGAAGACGAATCCGTTGTCGGGGGCCGCGGCCGACGACAGCGGCGTCGATACGAACGACCCGAGGCCGACGAGCACGGCGACGAAAAACGTCAACACGGCGGTCAGGAGTCTGCGGAGCACCCGCACTACTGTAGTGACTCGCCCGAGAAGACGAGGTCAGGGAGTTGTGCCGGTCTCAGTCCGTGCCGAGGACGCGGGTTCCCGGTGCGGGACCACTCGCGGTGCGGACCGCGCGCGCGACGCCCGCTCCCGACAGCTCGGCGGCGACGTTCACCGCGGATTGCTCGTCCGCACACAGGAACGCACACGTCGGGCCCGATCCCGACACGATCCCGTTGAGGGCACCCGCGTCCACCCCGGCACGCAGCGTGCGACGCAGCGTCGGCTGCAGACTCAGCGCGGCCGGTTGGAGGTCGTTGTGCAGCAACGGTGCCACCGCGCGGGGATCACCGGAGGCGAGCGCCTGCATCAGGTCGTCGGGGGAACGCAGGAAGTCGCCCTCCTCGTCGACGTCACCAGACCTGGTGTCGCGCAACCGGTCCAGCTCCTTGTACACCGCGGGCGTCGACAAACCCTCGCGCGCGAGGGCGAGCACCCAGTGGAACTCGCCGCGGGAGAGCACCTGCATCAGCTGCTCACCGCGGCCGGTGCCCAGCGCCGTGTTGCCGTGGAGGGCGAACGGGACGTCGCTCCCGAGACCGGCTGCGATCTCGGCGAGTTCGTCACGCGAGATGTCGAGCTTCCACAGATGCGCGAGCGCCACGAGAGCCCCGGCCGCATCCGCGCTGCCGCCCGCCATGCCCCCGGCGACCGGGATCGTCTTCTCGATCCCGATCGCGACGTACCCCGCACGGTCCGCCCACCCGGCCAGGGCCTGAGCCGCACGGGCCGCGAGGTTGGAGGCGTCGGCGGGCACCGAACCGGCGCCCTCACCACGAACTGTCACGGACAGCTCGTTGGCACGCGCGACCCGGATGTCGTCGTGCAACGAGAGCGCTTGGAACACGGTGACCAGATCGTGGTACCCGTCATCCCGGCGCGGGCCCACACCCAGGTGGAGGTTCACCTTCGACGGGGCGCGCGCGGTGACCGAGTCGGTAACCACCGACAGCGACGTTCGCGACACAGTGAGTCAGACTAGTCGGGCCGATACGGATACGCGCTCAGGGCTGCTCCGCGGCGATCTCAGGGCCGCCATCCGCGGCGCGCGAGTTCACCGACGTGGTCGACGACCAGGACGGCCCCGGCATCGCGGAGCTCGGCCTCGGCGAATCCCCCGGACCGGACCGCGACACACTCGGCGGGGAGCCGATGTGCGGAGGCGACATCCCACACCGTGTCCCCGACCACGATCGCCCGGCCGCCGCCGGCCTCCGTCAGCGCCACTTCGAGAATGTCGGGTGCGGGTTTCGAATCGTCCGCATCGTCCGACGAGGTGACCGCCGCCAGGTCGTCCCGCTCGAAGCCCATCACTTCCAGTGCGGCATCGGTGAATTCGGCCTTCCCCGACGATGCCAGCGCCACCCGATAACCGGCATCGAGCAGGCCCCGGACGAAGTCGACGGCACCGGGCAACGGTCGGACGTCGGGTACCAGCTTCCGATAGTGGCGCTCCCAGTCGTCGCGCAGCGTGTCGCCCAGCGACTCCTCGACCTCGTCGCCGCAGATCTCGCCGACGAGGCGGTCGCCACCCATTCCGATGGCGCGGTGGACCTCCCACCACTGCGGGGTGAGATCGTGCGCGGTGAAGGCCTGCATCCAGGCGAGCGCGTGGAGATACGTCGAGTCGATCAGTGTCCCGTCGACGTCGAGCAACACGGTGTCAACAGAT
Source organism: Gordonia sp. CNJ-863 (assembly GCF_001942325.1). NCBI lineage: Bacteria > Bacillati > Actinomycetota > Actinomycetes > Mycobacteriales > Gordoniaceae > Gordonia > Gordonia sp. CNJ-863. Next base: position 83,904 of record NZ_MKKG01000011.1, on the reverse strand, counting down.
CCGCTCTCGTTGGCCTGGGTCATCTGCACCTGCTTTCCGGGTCGGAGCACTGCGAGCCGTCCGTTTACCCGAACGGCTCGCTGGCTACACCGGAGCGACCGATCTCGACGAGAGACCCGCAGAGGAGATCTGATGACAACCCGATTCGGGTACACCCTGATGACCGAGCAGGCCGGCCCCAAGGACCTCGTCCGCTTTGCCATCGGCGCCGAGGGCGCCGGCTTCGATTTCGAGGTGTCCAGCGACCACTACTTCCCATGGCTGTCCTCGCAGGGGCACGCCCCGTACGCGTGGTCGGTCCTGGGCGCGGTGGCCCACGCGACCGAACGCGTCGAGCTGATGACCTACGTGACCTGCCCGACGATCCGCTACCACCCGGCCATCATCGCGCAGAAGGCCGCGACCCTGCAGATCCTCGCCGACGGCCGCTTCACCCTCGGCCTGGGTTCGGGCGAGAACCTCAACGAGCACGTCGTCGGTGCGGGCTGGCCCGCGGTCACCGACCGCCAGGACATGCTCGCCGAGGCCATCGAGATCATCCGCAAACTGCACACGGGCGACCTCGTCGACTTCCGTGGCGAGTTCTTCCAGGTCGATGCCGCGCGCATCTGGGATCTCCCCGAGCAGCCCGTGCCGATCGGCGTCGCGGTGGCCGGCGACGCCGGGATCGAGACCTTCGGTCCGCTGGCCGACCATCTGATCGCGGTCGAACCGAACGCCGACCTGGTCTCCTCCTGGAACGCGCAGGCGGCCACGGGGACGATCGACGGCAAGAGCACGCGTGCCATCGGGCAGATCCCGATCAGCTGGGACCCGGACCGCGATGCCGCCGTCGAACGGGCCCACGACCAGTTCCGGTGGTTCGCCGGCGGCTGGGATGTCAACGCCGACCTCCGCACCACCGCGGGCTTCGCGGCCGCGACCCAGTACGTCACCCCCGACGACGTGGCCGCCAACATCCCGTGCGGTCCCGACCTCGATCAGATCGTCGACGCCGTGAAGCCCTTCTGGGAGGCCGGGTTCACCGACGTCGCGCTCGTGCAGATCGGTGGCGAGACGCAGGACGATTTCCTGCGGGACGCCGCCCCGGAACTGCTGGAGAAGCTGCGCGCGGCGCCGAGCTGATAACTGCGCGCCGAGAGCTCAAGCGCTCCTCGCACCTCAGGCGGCTGGAGTGGGACCGGATTCCCTACTGCCGAACCTCATCTCGACCGACAGACGTCGATCGAAGTCTGGCGGTCGGGGTCGAAGTCGACCGGAGCGATCCGTCAGACGGTGCGGGCCAACCGCACGAAGTCGTCGACGTCGAGTTTCTCACCGCGGATGCCGGGATCGATGTCGGCGGCGCGCAACCGGCGCTCTGCCTCGGCCGGGGAGCCCGCCCAGCCGGCCAGTGCCGACCGCATCGTCTTGCGGCGCTGCGCGAATGCCGCGTCGATCACGGCGAACACCGTCTGCCGGAACACCGGGTCGATCGGATAGTCGTCGGTGCGCTCGATGCGCACGAGTCCGGACTCGACCTTGGGTTCGGGCCAGAACACGTTGCGCCCCACCGCGCCCGCGCGAGTCACACGGCCGTGGTAGCGGGCCTTCACACTCGGTACGCCGTAGGTGCGGCTGCCGGGCGGTGCGGCGAGCCGGTCGGCCACTTCCGCCTGGACCATCACCAGGGCGGTCGCGATCTCGGGGAACAGTCCGAGCAGGTGCAGCAGGACTGGGACCGAGACGTTGTAGGGGAGGTTGGCGACGAGAGCCGTCGGCACGACGGGCAGGTCGTCGCGGGTCACCTGCAGGGCGTCGGCGAGCACGACGTCGAAGTCGGCGCTCTGCGCCGGTGCGTACTCAGCGACGGTCTGCGGAATCCGTTGCGCCAGAATCGGATCGATTTCGATCGCGACGACCCGGCCGGCCGTGCCGAGAAGGGCGAGGGTCAGCGACCCGAGTCCGGGGCCGACCTCGAGGACGACGTCCTGGGAACCGACGCCGGAGGCCGTGACGATCCGGCGCACGGTGTTCGCGTCATGGACGAAGTTCTGGCCCAGTGTCTTGGTCGGCCGGACACCGACCTCGGCGGCGAGCTCGCGGATCTGCGCGGGTCCGAGCAGTCGCGGTGCGTCGCCTGGCGTGTCGTCGTTCAGCGCAGGCCCAACTTGGACGTGCACGACGGCCATGCGCCCCAGCCCTGCGCGGCCTGGGTCTTCTTGGCGATCGCGATCTGCTCTTCGCGGGTGGCGAGGTCGGCGCGCGGTGCGTACTCGAGACCGCCCCAGCGCTCCCAGGTGTTCTGGTCGAACTGGACGCCGCCGTAGAACCCGTTGCCGGTGTTGATGGCCCAGTTCCCGGTGGCCTCGCACTGCGCGAGGGCGTCCCAGACGGAGCCCGGCGGGACGAACGGCGCTCCCGGCTTGGTGCCGATGCGGACGGTGGCGGCGACGGGCTCGCTGAGCACCTCGCTCGTCAACTTGTCGCGCTTCACGACTCGTCCGTTCACCTTGGTGACCTTATACGTCACCCGCGCCTCACCGGGGGTGCCCTTCTTCTCGACGACCTTGCGGTCGCGGACGAGGGTGGGATCTTCCTTCTTGACCTCCGGCGGGGCGACCGGCTCGGTGACGGTGACGTCCTCGGTCTTGATGCGCGTGACGATGATCTTCAGGTCCGGGGTGACCTCGGTGTCGGCGGCCGGGACGACCTTGTCCTCGGCGCCGAGCGGCGTACCGAGTGCCTCCAGGAGGTCCTTGACGGTGTGGGCGGCGACCACCGGGCGCTTCTTGGCCGGACCGTCGACCAGTTGCACCGGCTTGGGGAGCGCGACGTCGATCTTGCCGCCGTCGACGGGCAGTTCCTCGGTGCCGAAGTCGGCTTCCTCGGCGGCGTGCTCCAGGCCCCGCTCCTCGAGCAGCTGGTCCACGGTGGACGCGTTGGTGATGATGGTCTCGCGCTTGCCCTCGATGTCGAGGGTGAGCTTCTTCAGACGGTTGACCTTGATGGTCTGGCCCTCGCCGAAACCGGAGTCGAGCGACGGGTTGACCTTGTCACCGTCGGCCGGGGCGAGACCCTCGGACTCGAGCAGGCTCTCCACCGACATCGCCATCGTGGAGACCTGACGAGTCTGCCCGTCGACGTCGATGGTGACGGTCTTGTGCATCGCGACGCCCATGACACCACCGGCGGCGACGGTCGCGCAGACGGCTCCCACCGCCAGGCGGGCACGCAGGGAATCGGTCCCGTTGATCTTGGAGAAGACCGACGTGGGCGAGACTGAGGGAGGCAGAGAAGGCAAGGCACAACAATCTGGTCGGGAACAAGGCGCCGCCGCGACCGGAAGACCATCCGAGCTGTTCGGGATGCGTGAGCATCGCAAGCGTGAACCGCTGAGAGCCGGATGTATCGCTCTGGCCGAGCGGGATCACAGTACGATAACGAACCGGCCAGATTATGGCAAAGGGATGTTGTAGGCGCGTCGCGCATTGATGCCTAACAGACGGGCCATCTCCTCTTCGGGCACCCCTCTGACCTCGGCGATCGCCCGCGCCGTGTAGGGCAGGCAGTACGACTGATTCGGCTGGCCACGGTAGGGATGCGGCGTCAGGAACGGCGCGTCGGTCTCTACCAGGATCTGTTCGTCGGGCACCAATTCGGCCGCGACGCGCAGTTCGTCGGCATTGGCGAAGCTCACAGTCCCGGCAAAGCTCAGGATGTACCCGCGGTCGACGCATTCTCGGGCAACGTTCCGGTCACCGGAGAAGCAATGCATGATCACGGTCTCGGGGGCACCTTCGGCGGCCAGGATGTCCAGCAGATCCCGGTCGGCCTCCCGGTTGTGGATCATCAGCGGCTTGCCGACCCGCTTCGCGAGATCGATGTGCCACCGGAACGTCTCGTGCTGGACCTCCGGCGACGCGCAGTCGTCGGACTTACCCGGCCAGTAGTAGTCCAGTCCCGTCTCACCCACCGCGACGACCCGCGGATGACGGACCATCTGCTCGAGTTCGGCGGCGGTCTCGCCGTTCAGGTCGCCCGCATGCATCGGATGCAGTGCGACGGCCGCATAGACCCGGTCGTCCCACTCCGCCGCGGCGACCGCCCAGCGGGCGTCGACCATGTCGTCGGCAACAGTCACCATCTGGTCGACGCCGACCGCCTGCGCGTGGTCGAGGATGGCGCGGACCGACTGGGCATCCCGCCCGCCGCACGCCGCGAGGTGGGTGTGGGCGTCGACGAGGCCCGGCAACGGCGTCGGATCCGGCGGCGGCTCGCGCCGGCGGCGCTTCTTGGCCGCCTTGTTGCTCAGGGTCTCGGCAGGAGCGTCGGCGGTGGCTCCGGTCGGGGGTCCGGCTGCGGCGTCGCTGGCGTCGCTCATGGCAATCACCTTGGCACAGACCGCGGACGTCTCGTGCCGGACTACAGCGCGACTGTGCCCTCGATCACGGTCGCGGTGTCGCCACCGACCCAGATGTTCTCCCCGTCGTCGTGGACGTGGACGCGACCGGCGCGACCGATTGCCGCACCCTGGGCGGCGACATAACTCTCCGGCGCCTGCCCGGTTGATCGGAGCCAGGTCGCGATCCCCGCGTTGAGGCTGCCGGTGACCGGGTCCTCGGGAACGCCGATGCCCGGGACGAAGGCGCGGACCTCGGCGAAGACGTCGCCCGACGAGTAGAGACCGAGCAGGCCGACCTCGTGGTGGCCGAGGGCGGGGATGTCGGGGCGGACCTCGAGCACCCGCTCCCCCGATCCCAGCTGGATCACCATCCACTCGGGACCGTTGTCGACCCATTCCGCCGCGAGCACCTCCCCGGGATCGACACCGAGCGCCGCCACGACCTCGTCGACGGTGTCGGAATCGACCGGCCCCGACCGGCGCAGCGGCGGCGCCGCGAAGGCCAGCCGTGGGCCCGATCGGCGGATACGGACGAGTCCGACGCCGCATTCCTGCACGATGTCCTCACCCTTCGGCCGTCCACCCGAGGTCAGCCACGCATGCGCGGACCCCAGCGTCGGGTGGCCGGCGAACGGCAGCTCCCCGCCCGGCGTGAAGATCCGCAGTTTGTAGTCGGCGGCCGGATCGGTCGGCGGCAGCACGAAGGTGGTCTCCGAGAGGTTGGTCCAACGCGCGAAGGCCGCCATCCGGTCCTCCGCGATGGGAGCACCGGGACCACCGCCATCGACGACCACCGCCACGGGATTGCCCTCGGTGCCGGTGGACGAGAACACATCGACCTGAGCGAAACGACGAGTCATGTCGCCATCGTCTCATCGGGGTTCACGCACCGGCCACGGGATTTCCGGCGAAGTGGACCGGCCAGTAGGGTCCCGCGCCGGTTAAGGTCGATTGAGCGACGCGAACGGACGGAACGATCGATGCCCCCCGGGACCACTACACAGGACACAGCTGGCCGTCGAGGTGGCCGACTACCTGCGCACGCGCATCATGACCGGTGTCCTGCGGCCGGGCGACTTCGTCCGGCTCGACGAGACCGCATCGGTACTCGGGTGCAGCGTCACCCCGGTCCGCGAGGCGCTCGCGACCCTCCGCGGCGAGGGACTCGTCAAGCAGTCCCTGCACCGCGGCTTCATCGTCGAGACGCTCACCCGTGGCGACATCGTCGACACCTTCTGGATGCAGGCCGAACTCTCCGCACGCCTCGCGAGTCATGCCGCCCAGAACCCGCATCTGGACGAACATCTTGGCGAACTGGCTGCGCTCGTCGACGACCTCGAGACTGCCGTCGACTCCGGGCGAGCCGACCAGGTGCTGTCCGCGGAGTTCGCCTTCCACCGCAAGGTGCACCTGATGGCCGAGAGCAAGAAACTCGCCTGGTTCCAGTACTCGGCCAGCAAATACAATCCGCTGCAGCTGTATTCGAGCGACACGGAGTGGGGCCTGTCCGCCGCGGCCAGCCACCGGCGACTCATCGAACTGCTGCGCGAGGGCGACACCGCCGGCATCAAGGCCGAGATCGTCTCCGCCTTCGAGGACGCACGCGACCGCCTGATCGCACAGCTGGAATCCATCGGTTTCTGGGACGACGGTCGTTCGCCGGCAACAGGAGCCCAGTCGGTCAGCTCCGCCTGACGCGCGCTATCGCGCTTCATCGCGCCTTACCCGACTCAGGCGGGTAGCGTTGCGGATCGTGTTGGGATTGCCAGAAGTGATCACTGTCGCGCTCTTCGATCTCGACGGGGTCCTCACCGAAACCGCGGTACTCCACCGCAAGGCTTGGAAGAAGACGTTCGACGCCTTCCTCGCCGATCGCGCGGGCGGCGTGGACGCGCCCGGCTTCGTGGAGTTCACCGACCAGGACTACCTCGACTATGTCGACGGGCGTCCCCGCGAGGACGGGGTACGGGCCTTCCTGGCGTCGCGCGGGATCACCGACGTCGACCCCGCGACCGTGGCCGCGATCGGGAACGGCAAGAACGACATGTTCCTCGTCAGCCTCGCCGAAGACGGAGGTCATGCCTACCCCGGTTCGGTGCGGTACCTCAACGCGGCACGCGATGCCGGTCTGCGCATCGCGGTCGTGACGTCGTCGAAGAATGGAGGACCAGTGCTCGAAGCTGCCGACCTGTCGGGATTCGTCGAGGTCCGCGTCGACGGTCTCGAGATCGCCGCGCGTGGCCTCAACGGCAAACCCGCTCCCGACTCCTATCTCCTGGGAGCCGAACTGATGGGCGTCGAACCCGCTGCGGCCGCGGTCTTCGAGGACGCCATCTCCGGCGTACGGGCCGGTAGCGCAGGCAAATTCGGCTACGTCGTGGGCATAGATCGTGTCGGCGGGGGTCAGGCCGAGGCGATGCGCGCCGCCGGCGCCGACATCGTCGTCAACGATCTCGACGAATTGCTGCCCGCATGAGCGCGGACAAGGCACACGGGTTCGAGATCCACCCGTGGCAGCTGAAGTGGAGCGGCGGAGTCGACCTCGACATGCTCGGCCGCACCGAAACGTTGTTCGCGTTGTCCAACGGGCACATCGGTTTACGCGGCACCTTCGAGGAGGGTGAACCGGTCGATCATCCGGGTACCTACCTCAACGGCTTCTACGAGTTGCGCGGTCTCCCCTACGCGGAGAGCGGTTACGGCTACCCGGAATCGGGCCAAACGGTCGTGAACGTGACCGACGGCAAAATCATCCGCCTGCTCGTCGAGGACGAGCCGATGGACCTCCGGTACGGCCGTACCGAAGAACACGAACGGACACTCGACTTCCGCACCGGCACACTGCGTCGCCACACCCTCTGGACGTCCCCGACCGGGCGCACCGTGCGCATCAAGTCCGAACGTCTCGTCTCGTTCACCAAGCGCACCATCGCGGCCATCCGCTACGAGGTGGAACCCGTCGACGAGGACATGAAACTCGTCCTGCAGTCCGACCTCCTGGCCAACGAGCCGGTCCCGGCCCCCGGGAACGACCCGCGTCTCGCCGCCGCACTCGACGCCCCGCTGGTGTCGGACCTCGCGACCTGCCGCAACTACTGGGGCATGCTGGTCCACCACACCAAGCAGTCCGGTCTGCACATCGCCGCCGGCATGGATCACGAGATCTACTTCCCGGACAAGGCCGACACCTTCATCCGCGCCGACGGCGACCTCGCCCGCCTCACCATCGCGGCGAACGTGCCGAAGGGCAAGAGCCTGACCCTCACCAAGTACATGGGTTACGGCTGGTCGGCCCGACGCTCGGTCCCGGCGCTGCGCGCACAGGTCGACGCGGCGCTGGCGATGGCGATGGAGACCGGCTGGGACTCGCTCAAGGCCGATCAGGTCCGCTACCTCGAGGACTTCTGGCGCGACGCCGACATCGAGCTCGACGGCGATCCCGAACTCCAGCAGGCGGTTCGGTTCGCCCTGTTCCACGTCCTGCAGGCCGGCGCCCGCGGGCAGTCCCGCGCGATCCCGGCCAAGGGACTCACCGGTCCCGGTTACGACGGCCACACCTTCTGGGACACCGAGAGTTTCATCCTGCCGATGCTCACCTACACGGTGCCCGCCGCGGCCGGCGAGGAGCTCCGCTGGCGTCACGCCACCATGGACAAGGCGAAGGCCCGCGCCGCCGAACTCGGCCAGCGCGGTGCGATGTTCCCGTGGCGGTCGATCAACGGCGACGAGTGTTCGGGTTACTGGCCCGCGGGCACGGCCGGTGTGCACGTGTCCGCCGACATCGCCAACGCCACCGCCCGCTACCTGCGCGCCACCGACGACGAACAGTTCGAAACCGAGTGCGGCGTCGAACTTCTCGTGGAGACCGCCCGGTTGTTCGCCGGCCTCGGACACCACGACGTCAACGGCAAGTTCCGGATCGACGGCGTGACCGGGCCGGACGAATACACGGCGGTGGTCAACAACAACGTCTTCACCAACCTCGCAGCGCAGCAGAACCTACGCGACGCGGTGGCGGCGGTCCACCGCCGCCCCGACCTCGCCGAACAGTTCGGGGTGACGACAGCCGAAGCAGCACACTGGGAATCGTGCGCGGACGACATGTCGATCCCCTATGACGAGGCACTCGGGGTGCATCAGCAGTGCGAGTCCTTCACGCTCCTCGGCGCTTGGGATTTCGAGTCCTCAGTCGGTCGCTACCCGTTGCTCTTGAACTATCCGTATTACGACCTCTACCGCAAACAGGTCGTCAAGCAGGCCGACCTGGTCTATGCGACCTACTTGTTCGGCGATTCGTTCACCGCCGAACAGAAGCTCCGCAACTTCGACTACTACTACCCGATCACCGTGCGCGACTCGTCGCTGTCGGCGTGCTGTGAGGCGGTCACCGCGGCCGAGGTCGGCTACCTCGACCTCGCCTACGACCTGTTGGCCGAGTCGGTGTTCACCGATCTTCACGACCTGCACAACAACGTCAACAGCGGCCTGCACATCGCCGCGCTCGCCGGCGCGTGGACCGACTGTGTCGCCGGTTTCGGCGGCATGCGTGACTTCGGCGGGCAGATCACCTTCGCACCGCGGTTGCCGAGCCGGTTGACGTACATGTCGTTCCGCATGATCGTGCGGGAGTCGAAGTTCGTGGTCGCGGTGGACAAGGAACACGCCACCTACCGTTTGCTGTCCGGACCGCCGATCGACCTCTCGCACCACGGCGAGAAGTTCACCCTCACGTCGGCACCGGTGAGCATGAAGATCCCCGACCTCGAGTATCGGGAACCGCCCAAAGCGCCTCCCGGTTGCGAGCCCTACCGCCGCGAGATCTGAGCAGACCTCGACACCTCGTCGTCACCCTTCTTGACCTTCACACTGTGACAGGGTCTGTAGTGGGTGCGAGGAGGTGTTGACGATGACCCAGACGATCACGGCCGCACTGTACGCACCCGACCCGTCGACGCGTCTGCGTGCGGCGCTGGCGGCGGGCACCCAGCCGGACCCGCTTCTGACCGGCGATCTGATCGCGCGCTGCGGCGTCGAAGAAGACTTCTTCGTCCGGGACATGCTGACATGGGCGCTGACCAGGCTCCTGCGGAGGTGACGGTGCCGCGGCTCGTCGGCGAGCTGGTCTCGGACCTGCCGCAGGCCCGCAGCCAGGCGCTGCACACGCTGTCGAAGGTCGGCGACCGGTCCGCGTGGCCGGCCGTCACCACAGATCTGCTGCACGACGCCGATCCCGAGGTCGCCCGGACCGCATGGCGCGCCGCAGTGGCCCTCGTCCCGTCGGGCGAGGAGCCGGCACTCGCGGGCGAACTGGCCCGGGAACTCGGGCGAGGCCCGATCGAAATGCAGCGCAGCCTGAGTCGGGCGCTGGCCGCCCTGGGTGAGGCGTCCCTCGAGGCACTCACCACGCTCGTCGCCATCGAGAGCCCAGGGTCCGTGCGCATGCCGAGGCCACCGCGCGACTCCTCGACGACCCGGACAGCGACTTCGCCGCTGCGCTCGAGCATGCCACGCGGATGACGAAAATCGGCGCGTCCGTGGAGGATTCGAGTCCGCCGTGCTGATCGGCGAGGTGGCGCGGCGTTCGGGTGTCAGCACCCGGATGCTGCGTCACTACGACGCGCTCGGCCTCGTCCGGCCGACCGGCCGCACGACGGGCGGTTACCGCGAGTACTCCGACGCCGACATCGAACGTCTGCTGCACGTGGAAAGCCTGCGGTCGCTGGGGTTGTCGCTGCGCGACGTCGGCCGCGCCCTCGACGATCCGTCCTTTGCGCCGGACGCGTTGATGGAGAAGCTGATCCAGGACACCAGGGATCGGATGGCCGCCGACGCCCGGTTGCTGAATCGACTGCAACAGATCCGGGTGACCGGCGCCGACGACTGGCCGGCCGTGCTCGACGTGGTCGGCCTGCTCCGTGCGGTGCACTCCGAACACCCCGCCCACCGCCAGCGCGCGGCGCTGCGAGCAGGCGAGGCCGGACTGTCCGCCGAGGCGCTGACCGACGCCCTGCTCGCCGAATCCGACGAGAACGTCGCCGGCGCGCTCCGCTGGGCGCTGGCGCAGACTCCGGGAGCGCTCGACCAGCTCGCCGCCCGGCTGACCGATGGCGACGCGACGGTGCGGCGACGCGTGACCACCGCACTCACCGCGATCGACGACGCTCGGGCCACCGCGGTGCTCGAGGCGTCGTTGACCGACCCCGACCCCGGGGTCCGGCGAACGGTCGCCCTCACCCTCGGCCGTCGCGGCGTCGACACCGCGGTGGACGTCCTCGTCGAACTCGTCGCCGCCGGGGACCGCGATGTCGAGGCCGCCGAGATCCTGGCGACGCAGGACGACAACGGCGGGATCGTCGCCCGGCTCGTGGACCGCCTCGGCACCGATCCGGACCCGTCGGTACGGCTGCGCCTGGTCCAGGCACTGGCGGAGATCACCGGCGATGCGGCGTCGAGGACCCTGACCGAGCTGGCCGACGATGCCGACGAGACGGTCGCCCGTACCGCGCGGGCGATCGGGCCGTTCCGATCCCGGTGAGCGGGGCCGACCCGCGATTGGCTGTCGGCGGCTGCCGGTCGGTACTCTGTGGAGCACTATGGCACCCGATCTGACCAGCCCTGATCTGTCCGGCCCGGCCGAGGACGGCACCTCGTACGGCGCGGGGCGGCCGTACTACCTCACCACCGCGATCGCGTATCCCAACGGCGCACCGCACATCGGGCACGCCTACGAGTACATCTCCGCAGATGCCCTCGCACGGTTCAAGCGCCTCGACGGTTTCGACGTCCGGTTCCTGACCGGCACCGACGTCCACGGTCAGAAGATGCAGCAGACCGCACAGACCGAGGGCATCCCCACCGCCGAACTCGCGAACCGCAACTCCGATCGATTCCAGTCGTTGCAGGAACGTCTCGGCTCGAGCTTCGACCGTTTCATCCGCACGTCCGACGAGGACCACAAGCGGGCGTCGGAGGAACTGTGGAAGCGGATGAGCGACCGCGGTGACATCTACCTCGACAAGTATTCCGGCTGGTACGACGTCCGCGACGAGACCTTCTACGCCGAGGCCGACACCGAGGTCGACGACGCCGGCGACCGCGTCGCCTCCGACACCGGGCATGTGGTGACCTGGACCGAGGAGGAGACCTACTTCTTCCGGCTCTCGGCCTACCAGGACAAGCTCCTCGAGTTGTACGAGGCGCAGCCCGACTTCATCGGACCAGACGTCCGCCGCAACGAGGTCATCAGCTTCGTCAAGGGCGGGCTCACCGACCTGTCGGTGTCGCGGACGACCTTCGACTGGGGCGTCCCGGTCCCCGACCATCCCGAGCACGTCATGTACGTGTGGGTCGACGCGCTGACCAACTACCTCACCGGTGTCGGCTTCCCCGACGACGCCGCGACCTTCGAGCGTTTCTGGCCCGCCGACCTGCACATCATCGGCAAGGACATCATCCGGTTCCACTGCGTGTACTGGCCGGCCTTCCTGATGAGCGCGGGCGTCGAACTGCCCAAGCGGGTCTTCGCACACGGCTTCCTGTTCAACAAGGGCGAGAAGATGTCCAAGTCGGTCGGCAACGTCGTCGACCCGGAGAACCTCATCGACGAGTTCGGCCTCGATCCGGTGCGCTACTTCTTCCTGCGCGAGGTGTCGTACGGCCAGGACGGGTCGTACTCGGCCGAGGCGATCGTGTCGCGCATCAACGCCGACCTCTCCAACGAGTTCGGCAACCTCGCCCAGCGCACCCTGTCGATGATCGGCAAGTACTTCGACGGCGTGGTGCCGGCGGCTGCTGACCTCACCGACGCCGACAAGGCCCTGCTGGACCGGGCCGACTCGCTGCTCGGGACCGTCCGCGAGCACTTCGACAACCAGGCCATCCACCTCGGCCTCGAGGCGCTGTGGTCGACGCTGGCCGAGACCAACCGGTACATCTCCGCGCAGGAACCGTGGAAGCTCGCGAAGACCGACCTCGACCGGACCGGCACCGTGCTCTATGTGTGCGCCGAGGTGGTGCGCATCGTCGCGGTGCTGAGCCAGCCGGTCATGCCGGAATCGTCGAACAAGATCCTCGACCTCCTCGCCGTCGGCGACGACCGTCAGTTCAGCGCGGTCACCACCCGTCTGGCGGTGGGAACCGCGCTGCCGAAGCCGTCCCCCGTGTTCCCGCGCTACGAGAACTGACCGACCTCGCCGCTCATGGCCGCGTCCGCGCTCGATGCACTCCGGGCTGTCCATGCCGAGACCCTCACCCGGGGCCTCCCACCGCCCGCGGCGCTGATCGGTGACTGGCTCGGCGCCGACGCGGTGATCGCGCCGAGCATCGAGATCGTCCCGGGCTGCACCCCGCCCGACGACCCGGACCGCTTCTGGTTCGGGCACATCGGCTTCCCGGTGCGCGCCGACGAGTCGGCGCTGCCGACGAATGCCGGCGGCCTCACCGACGGTGTTCTCGTCCTCCGCGACGGCGAGTGGTCCACACTCGGCACCGGCATACCCGACTGGGCGCACGCGGTGCTCGACGCCCCGCACCCGCAGGTCGAGCGCCCCACGACGACCGCCTGGAACCCGCCGGCACGCGAACCGCATCTGGCCGCGATCGGACACTGTCTCGACGCCATCCGCGCCGGCGAGGTGTATCAGGCGTGCGTGTGCACCCGGTTCACCGGCACGTTGTCTTCAGACCCGGTGGACTTCTTCGCCGACCTCGCCGGAGCCACGGCCCCTCCGAAAGCGGCTTTCCTGCAGGGTGTTTGGGGTGCGGTGGCAAGCCTGTCGCCGGAGACCTTCCTGCGTCGTACCGGCAACATCATCAGTTCCTCACCGATCAAGGGGACACTGCCCGCACACGCCGACCCCGACGCACTGTCCGCCTCCGCGAAAGACATCGCGGAGAACATCATGATCGTCGACCTCGTCCGCAACGACCTGGGGCGGATCGCGGTCACCGGCAGCGTCCGGGTGCCCGAACTCCTGTCGGTGGTGCCCGCGCCCGGCGTCTGGCACCTGGTCTCGCGAGTCGAGGCGATCGTGCGGCCCGGCACCGGCAACGACGCCGTGCTCGACGCGACCTTCCCGCCCGCGTCGGTCACCGGCACCCCCAAGCTGCGCGCGATGGAACTGCTCGCCGATTGGGAGCATGCCGCCCGCGGCGTCTACTGCGGGGCGATCGGCATCGCCGGACCCGACCGGGCCCTCGATCTGAACGTGGCCATCCGTACGGTCGAGATCGCGCCGGACGGCAGTCTCGGACTCGGCGTCGGCGGCGGCATCACGATCGACTCCGTCCCGGAGAGCGAGTGGCAGGAATGTCTCGACAAGGCTTCCAGCATCGTCGCTAACATTTGACCGCATACGCTGCAGCATCCTAAATACCGGACTTGATCGTTGATTTCGGTAACATTCCGTCCATGACTCTGTCCATCCAGGCGACAACCGACCTCACGGAGCTCGTCCGGGAGATCAATCGCGACCGCGAGGCCATCATGTCCGGCGCGACACCGCCTCCCGGATTCGCGGGTGAGGTGGTCGAGTCCTGGAGCCGCGTGCAGGCCGCGGACCATCCCTCGACGGTCGACGATCACCATCGCGGACGCATCAGCCGCGACGAGCTCGAAGCCCGCCGGGCCGCCCATCCGCTCCGCCACGCGGTGGACTCCCTCAAGCGGGTGTTCGCCCAGTCGACCGACGACCCGCTGATGGCCCTGGGCATCTTCGACGCCGACGGCGTGATGCTGTGGCGCGGCGGCTCGCCCGCGGTGTTCCCCGAGGCGAACCGCCTCGGTCTCGTGGAGGGCAGCCGGTGGGACGAGGATTCCGCCGCGACCACCGCCGTGGGTTTGGCGATCCGCAACCGCCGACCCAGCCGTCTCTTCGGCCCGGAGCACTACAGCCGATCGCTGCACGGGTTGTACTGCACCGCGACACCGGTTCACGACCCGCGCACCGGCGAGATGATCGCGGTCGCCGGGCTCGCCGGCCCGGCGATGCAGATGCAGCCGGCGGTCTCGGCGTTCACGGCCGCCCTGGCCACGCTGGGCGAGCACGAGGTGACGCTCGCCCATCAGCGCGCACTCGCCGACCTCCGCTACCACGGCGCGGCCCAGCTGGCCGGCCTGCACGGGCCCGGACTCCTCATCGACGACGACGGCTGGGTCGCCGAAGGTCGTGGGTGCACGCCACCGGTCCGGGTGGCCGCGCCGACCGAGGACATGCGTCAGTTCGTACCCGGACTCGGGATGTGCGTCGTCGAACGACTCGGGACGGGCTGGCTGGTGCGTCCGGCGGGCCCCTCGGGCCCGGTCATCGCCGAACTCGACCTCGACGGAGAGCCGACGATCACGGTCTCCGGCGACGACGACCCGTGGCGCACGGTCCTCACCCGTCGCCACGCGCAGATCCTGCTGCTGCTGGCCGATGCGGGCGACCAGGGACTGACCTCACAACAGTTGAGCCAGTTGCTCTTCGGCGACCAGAATCACACCGTCAGCGTGCGCGCCGAGCTGTCGCGACTGCGCCGCGTCGTGGGTGCGCTCGTCTCGAGCCGGCCCTACCGGCTGGCGCCGCGCGTCGAGCTGCGGGTCAGCTCGGATCAGCTCGACGCCTATCGAGAACCGACTGGTAGACGTCGCGCCGCGAGGCACCCGAGCCCTGCGTGACCTCTGCGCAGGCGTCTTTGAGCCGCATCCCGCCGGCCACCAGTTCCTCGGCGCGGTCGGCCAGATCCTCGACGTCGGGTTCGGTGGGCACCGCGCCGGCGATCACCACCGTGATCTCGCCCCTGACGCCGCCCGCCGCCCAGTCGGCCAGTTCGGCCAGACCGCCGCGGCGGACCTCCTCGTAGGTCTTCGTCATCTCCCGGCACACCGCGGCGCGCCGGTCGGGCCCAAGGATCTCGGCCGCCGCGGCCAGGGTGTCGGCCAGCCGGTGCGGCGACTCGAAGAAGACGGCCGTGCGCGGCTGGGTGACGAGTTCCCGCAGCCAGTCCGCGCGGGCCCCCGGCTTGCGTGGCGCGAATCCCTCGAAGCAGAACCGCTCCGACGGCAACGCCGACACCGCGAGTGCCGTCGTCACCGCCGACGGGCCGGGCAGTGCCGTCACGGGCAGGCCGGCCTCGGCGCAGGCCACCACGATCCGGTAACCGGGGTCGCTGACCGACGGCATCCCCGCGTCGGTGACGAGCAGGACCGTCTCGCCACCGGCGATCGCTTCGACGAGTCCGGGTGTCCGGGCCGCCTCCACCTGGTCGTAGTAGCTGACGACGCGTCCGCCGATCTCGACGCCGAGCGCGGTGGCCAGCGCACGGGTGCGGCGGGTGTCCTCGGCGGCGACGATGTCGGCCGTCTGCAGGGCCGACCGCAACCTGGGCGAGGCGTCGCCGACCTGCCCCATGGGTGTGGCGGCCAGCACCAGCCGGCCCGTCGTCCCGGTGTCGGGTGCGGGGTCGTCGGTGGAGTGCGTGTCGGGCTCGGCGGCATTCATCGTCAGCCAGCTTACGAGGGCCCACTAGGATCGAGCGGGTGACCATCACCGCCGCGCGTGACACCTCTGTGCCCGCCGGTGTCCCGGTCCCCGCCGCGGTCCCGCCGCCCCGCCTCGGACCGGAGGTCCCGGCCCCGCTGTTCGGTGCGCCGGATCGCGGTCGCGGCCTGGTGGTCGGCGTCGTCATCACGCTCGTCGCCGTCCTGACCCGGTTCTGGAATCTGAGTCACCCCACGGACAAGGGCACCCCGGTCTTCGACGAGAAGCACTACGTGCCGCAGGGCTGGCAGGTGCTCACCGGCGGCAACTGGATCGAGGACAACCCGGCGTACGGGCTCGTGGTGCATCCACCGATCGGCAAGTGGATGCTCGCAGCATCAGAAGCCGTGTTCGGATACGGCCCGCTCGGCTGGCGGGTCGCGCCGGCGATCGCCGGCGTCCTCATCGTCGTCCTCGTCTACTGCGTCGTGCGCCGGCTGACCCGGTCCACACTCGTCGGTGCGATCGCCGGGATCTTCGCGATCTGCGACGGCGTGTTGTTCGTGCAGTCCCGGATGGGGATGCTCGACATCTTCCAGGCCCTGTTCATCGTCGCCGCCTTCGCCGCGCTCGTCGCCGACCGCGACCAGGTCCGCGAACGGATGTATCGCGTCTACCTCGAGGGCCGGGTGGGCGACAGTCCGTTCGGACCGCGCCTCGGTTTCCGCTGGTACCGCTTCACCGCCGGCGTCATGCTCGGTCTCACCTGCGGGACCAAGTGGTCCGGCGTCTACTACGTCCTCTTCTTCATGGCGCTCGCGATCGGTTTCGACGTCGCGGCCCGCCGCGCGTATCACGTGCAGCGCCCGTGGGTCGGCACGCTCGTCCGCGACGTCGTGCCCGCCGGTGCGAGCCTCGCGGTGATGCCGGTGGCCATCTACTTCCTGACCTACATCCCGTGGTTCAACAGCGAGACCGCCGTCTACCGCTACTCCGAGGGCAACTCCATCGGTACCGGCGGCACCTTCTCCTGGGTGCCCGGGGCGTGGCGTTCGCTCTGGTACTACGAGTCCGGCATCCTCGAGTTCCATTCCGGGCTGACCAACTCGGCAGGCAACCAGCATCCGTGGGAGTCCAAGCCCTGGACCTGGCCGATGAGCCTGCGCCCCATGCTCTACGCCCTCGAGAACGGGCCCGACCAGTGCGGCACGGGTGAGTGCGTCCGTGCGCAGATGCTGATCGGTTCGCCCGCGCTGTGGTGGCTCGCACTGCCCATGCTGCTGTGGGGTCTGTGGTCGTGGATCGTCCGCCGCGACTGGCGTTACGCCGCGGTCGTCGTCGGCTACTGTGCCGGCATCCTGCCGTGGTTCGTGTCCCTCGACCGGCAGATGTACTTCTTCTACGCGACGGCGCTGGCCCCGTTCCTCGTGATGGGTCTCGCGCTCTGTTGCGGTGACCTGCTGCGCGCGACGGCGACCACGGCCCGCGCGCGGCCGGAACGCCGGGTGCTGTCGATCATCGTGGTCGCCGTCTACGTGGCGCTGGTCGTCACCAACTTCGTGTGGCTGTGGCCGATTCTCACCGCGTCCCCGATCTCACCGGGACTGTGGCGGCAGCAGATCTGGCTGCCCAGCTGGGGCTGAGTACTGCCGCCACAGTGCATCGGCCGTGCCGTCAGGCCGGGGAACCGTCCTTCTTGGCGGCCGGGACCGTCCCGTCACCGTTGAGTCCGGCCTGCTCGACGATCTCGGGTTCGATGATCTCGAGATGCCGCACGGCGTCGGCGTGGATGGAGTCGAGTTCTCCGGTGGCGATCGCCTCGGCTTGTTCTCGGACATGCTCGTCGACGCGTGCGGACAACACGGTGCGGGACACGATGAGCGGATCGTGCCGGAGGTCCGAGTACAGCGACAGGCACATGCCGATCATCACCAGGACGAACGGCAGGGCTGCGATGATGGCCATCGTCTTGATGCCGTCGAGGGCGTCATCCCCGCTGATCGCCAGGAGCAGTGCGGCCACCACGCCGGTGAGCACACCCCAGAACACCGTGATCAGGCGTGAGGGTTCCTCCGCGCCGCGCTGTGACAGCGTCCCCATCACCAGCGAGGCGGAATCGGCGCCCGAGACGAAGAAGATCGCCACCAGGATCATCACCAGCGCCGACGCGACGCCGGCCCACGGCAGGTTCGCCAGCACGTCGAACAGGGTGTCCTCGCTGGCGTCGTTGGCCGCGTCGAAGTCGAGCACCCCGGTCATCTGTTCCCGGATCGCGGTACCGCCGAACACGCAGAACCAGACCAGCGACACCGTCGTCGGGACCACCATGACGCCGATCACGAACTCGCGGATGGTCCGCCCGCGACTGATCTTGGCCAGGAACAGGCCGACGAACGGGGTCCACGAGACCCACCACGCCCAGTAGAAGATGGTCCAGTCGGAAAGCCACTGCTGGCCTGCCTCGGACGCCACGGTCGCATCCGAACGGGCCGCGAAGGTCGTCAGGTCGGTGAAGTAGGCACCGAGTGTGGTCGGCAGCAGGTTGAGGATGAAGATCGTCGGGCCGACGACGAAGACGAAGGCCGCGAGCACGACCGCGAGCACCATGTTGATGTTCGAGAGCCACTGGATGCCGCGGGCGATGCCCGAGACCGCGGAGGCGACGAATGCGGCGGTGAGGATCGCGATGATCCCGACCAGGAGGAGCTTCGTGGGTTCATGAACCCAACCGATCTTGTCCAGGCCCGAACCGATCTGCAGTGCACCGAGACCCAGCGACGCGACCGTGCCGAACAGCGTCGCGAAGATCGCGAGGATGTCGATGACCTTGCCGGCCGGACCGTTGGACACCTTCGGACCGAACAGTCGCTCGAACACCGAGCTGATCAGCTGCGTGCGCCCCAGCCGGAATGTGCTGTACGCCAGGGCCAGTCCGACGACCGCGTACATCGCCCAAGGGTGGAATCCCCAGTGGAACATCGTGGTGGCCATCGCGGCGCGCACGTCCTCGGCGCCGATCTCCGGTGGCGGACTGACGAAGTGGAAGAGCGGTTCGTAGGCACCGAAGAACATCAGGCCGATACCCATTCCGGCGCTGAACATCATCGCGATCCAGCTGATGGTACGGAACTGCGGCGTCTCGTCGTCGCGGCCGAGAGGGATGCGCCCGTACTTGGACACCGCGAGGAACACCGCGAAGATGACGAAACCGGTCGCGGAGAGGATGAACAACCACCCGAGGTTGGTGGTGATCCACCCCAGGACGTCGGCACTCGTCGAGTTGAGGCCGTCCTTGTCGGCGAGACCCCAGGCGACGAAGGCGATGACGATGAGGGCAGTGACCGAGAAGACCACGGGATCCAACCGTGGTCGTGCGGGCCGACTCCCCCCACCACGTCCGTGCGAGGAGTCCCGCGCACGGCCAGACGGCACGTTCTGTTCACTTGTCATGAGTCCACCAAAGCAACGTCGGTGCTGCCATTTCAAGTCGCGCGCAGCGCCCGCTCCACCAGAGCGACGATCGTTTTGTCGTCAAGACCCAGGTCACGGGCGGTCTCGACGTAGGTCGTCGCCGCCGCGAACCCGGCATCGTGGGCGTCGTGCCGGCCGGCCCTGATGAACGAGCCCGAGCGTCCGCGGGTCTCGATCACCCCGGCCGCCTCGAGTTCGCGGTAGGTCTTCGCCACGGTGTTGGGGGCGAGGTCGAGATGCGCGGCGAGTGCCCGGACGGTCGGCAGGCGTTCACCGGTGAGCAGCGTGCCGTCGGCGATCAGTTCGATGATGCGGAGCCGCACCTGCTCGAAGGGTGGCCGGTCCGAAGCCGGGTCCACCGTCAGATTGTCCAGCAGCGATGAGCTCATGGCCGGTCCTCACAACAGATCCCGCGCCAGCGGACACGACATGCACCGGGGCCCACCACGACCCGAGCCGAGTTCACGACCCTCGATCTCGATGACCTCGATACCCGAATCACGCAGGCGTCGATTGGTTTCCACGTTCCGGTTGTAGGACACGACGACACCCGGGGACAGGGCGAGGGTGTTGTTGCCGTCGTCCCACTGCTCGCGCTCGGCGGTCACCGGGTCGAGGCCGGTGTCGATCACCCTGAGCTTGCCGATACCCATCGCCTCGGCGGCCGCTTCGACGAAAGGCCGCTCCCCCGTGACGTGTACGGCGTCGGTGGCCGGGTCGTGGGCGAGGGTGAACGCCGACATGTGGTCGCGGATGTTGGGATACATCACCACCGCATCGGTGTCGACCATGGTGCAGACGGTGTCGAGGTGCATGAACGCCCGCGCCTGTTCGATGGGCACCGCGAGCACGGTGTGCGCGAGATGATCGTCGAAGAGGCTGCGCGCCAGCGCTTCCGCACCGGCCGGCGTGGTGCGCTCCCCGACCCCGACGGCGACGACACCCGGGGCGAGGAGCAGCACGTCTCCGCCCTCGACCGGCGCGACCTGCGACTCGTAGGCGCGTCGGGCACCGGTGAAACGAGGGTGATGCGCGTAGATGAGGTCGGTCAGCGATGTCTCGCGTGCCCGCGCGGGAAGTGCCAGGGAGGTGATCGCGAACCGCGAACCGATCCAGAACGAGCTGTCGCGGGTGAACAGCAGGTTCGGCAGCGGTTCGATGGCGAACTCGGGGCCGTGATGCATCCGGCGGACCAGCGACGAACGCTCCGCCGACGGCGTGATCGGGAGCTCGTCGAAGGTCATCCCGGCGGTCAGGACGTGTGACAGCTCCGCGGGCGCGAGTCCGCGCAGGTGCCTCGCGAGATCCTCGGCGAGATGCGTCCCCAGACGGCGTGCGCTGACGGCGGCCGCGATGCCCTGGATGCGGGCGGCCCCGCTGTGCGCGATCGTCTCGGTGAGCAGGTCGCCGAGCAGATAGACGTCGACGCCGCGATCCCGCAGCACCGCGGCGAACGCGTCGTGTTCCTCCTGCGCACGGTCGACCCAGGGCAGCCCGTCGAACAGCAGTTGATCGTTGTTGCGCGGCGTCAGGCGCCGCAGCTCGTCACCGGGACGGTGCAGCATCACCGCACGCAGCGTGCCGACCTCGGAATCGGCCCCCAGGGCGTAGTCCCACCCGGTCGCGGCACTCCCGTTCGAAGCGTCCTGCTGCCCGTCACGCGTCATCGCTCAACCGTAATTCGTTCCGTCACGATCGGCCGCCTCATCGTGGGTGAACGTCGGACCCTGACCGACGATCGCCGGCGCGGTCTCGCGGGCGAACAGCCACGTGACCAGGGCGATCGACGCGACCACGCCGGTCAGCACGAACGCGGGGCCGAAGCCGACACGGTCGGCCACGAACCCGACGATCACCGGCCCGGTCACCGCGCCGAGGTCGGAGGACATGCCGAACGCCGCGAGTGCCGACCCACCCTGCTGGCGGTTGCCCAGGACATCGGCCAGCGCGGCCTGATGGGTGGGGGCGAACAGCCCGGACCCGACGCCGGCGAGCACCGACAGCGCCAGCGCGACGGGCACGTTCGGCGAGAACCCGAGTGCGATGGTGGCGACGACGGTGATCGTCAGCCCCGGCAGCATGATCGGCCGACGACCGAACCGGTCGGAGAGCCTGCCCGCGACGAGGATCGCGAGGACGTTGCCGGCCGCGTAGACCGCCAGCACGATCCCGGCCATCCCCGCCCCCGCACCGAGCCCCTCGGTGATGAACAGCGGGACGACCGCGACGCGCACGCCCATCGATGCCCAGCCCTGCGTGAAGTTCGACGCGAGGATGGCCCGATAGGCGCTGTCGCGCAGGGCGGTCCGGAAACCGATGAGGCCGGCCGTCGGGCCCTCGGCCTGATCGGGGGCGATCACCTCGCGCAGCTGGGTGGCCACGACCGCCGATGCGACCAGCAGCGCGACGGCGTACACGACGAACGGCACGCGCAGGCCGAAACCCACCAGGGCGGCACCGATCAACGGTCCGGTGATGCTGCCGATCAGGAACCCCGCGGAGAACAGGCCCGACACCCGACCCCGAATGTCGCTGGGCGACATCCGGATCAACAGTGCCATCGCCGAGATGCTGAACATCGTCGACCCGATGCCGCCCAGACCGCGGAAGACCAGGAGCTGCCAATACGACTGTGCGAAGGCACAAGCCAGGGTGCTGGCCGCGACGATGAGGAGCCCGGTGAGGTAGAAGCGTCGTTCGCCGAACATCGTCACGAGACGTCCGCCCGTCGGGGCGAACAGCAGGCGCATGATCGCGAAGGCGGACACCACCGCGGTGGCCGCGGTGAACGAGACGTTGAACGCGCGAGCAAAACTCGGCAGGGCGGGCGCGATGAAGCCATAACCGAGTGCGATGACGACGTTGGCCGACAGCAGCACCCAGATGCCGCGAGGGATCTGCCTCATGGCAGCTCGGGCAGATCGTCGAGAGCCTTCGCGGTGAGTTCGCGTCCGAGATCGATCATCTCGGTGGCCTTGTGGAAGTCGAGGGTGCGCACCGCACGACGCGGCACGCGGATCAGGACGTCCGGCGGATAGCCGGCGACCTGATAGCGGGTCAGGGCCTCCTGCATGATGTCGAGCGACCGGCTGAGCACCTCGACGCGACCCATCCGCTGAGGCTCGTCGGCGGTGTCCGGAGACACCGCGGCGGTATCGACCACGACCGCGCCCTCCGCGTCGGGGACGGCAGCCGGCGCGACCTCGTCCGCGCCGTCGGTCGCGACCTCGGTATCCGCGAGGTCGCCGGTCTCCGAACCGAAGCGGTCACGCACCGAGCGCACGAACTCGTTGTCGAGGATGGGCGCGACGTTTCGTCGGAGCAGGCCCTTCGCCTTGGGCTGCCGGCTGGCACCCGTCTCGGGCCCGCCGTCGGAGCCGAGGATCACGCCGATCGTGACGTCGCTGGGGACGCCCGAGGTCGGCGCGACGGGCAGCGGGTCGAGGATGCCGCCGTCGGCGAGCAGTCGCCCCTTGTGTTCGTGCGGGCTGATCACGCCCGGGATCGCGATCGAGGCACGGAGCGCGTCGGCGAGGTTGCCGCGCTGGAACCACACCGCACGACCGGCGGACAGGTCGGTGGCGATGGCCGTGAACGGGATCGGCAGATCCTCGATCGCGGTGTCGCCGAGGATCTCCCGCACGCGGGTGAGGATGCGTTCGGCACCGATGACGCCGGGTTTGGTGAGGGAGACGTCGAGGAGCCGCACGACGTCGAGCTGGGACAGGCCCGAGGTCCAGTCGACGTAGTCGTCGAGCTTGCCCGCGCAGTACAGTCCCCCGACCAGCGCACCCATCGATGATCCGGCGACGGTGACGATCTCGAATCCACGTGCCTCGAGCTCGGCGATCACGCCGATGTGCGCGTACCCGCGAGCGCCGCCACTTCCCAGAGCCAGCGCCACGCGCGACGGTCGAGCCATGCCGCAACCCTACCGCCGCAGGTTCGCCCGCCGAGATCGCGGGAGGTGATCACTCGGTCATGAGGCGGCGGGGGCCGGGACCGAGTTTGTTCAGTTCGTCTCCCGGGTTGAGCAGGTGGCATTCGCCGAGCGACAGGCATCCACACCCGACGCAGGAACCGATCATGTCGCGCATGCTCTCGAGCAGGGAGATGCGGTGGTTGATGTCGTCCATCCAGCGTTTCGACGCCGCCTCCCACATCGACTTCGACGGGGATTCGTGGTCACCGAGTTCGGCGAGCACCTCGCCGATCACCGACAGCGGGATGCCGGCGACCTGCGAGGCCCGGATGAACGCGACCCGGCGCAGCATCGCCCGGTGGTAGCGCCGCTGGTTGCCGGCGGTCCGCCGGCTGAAGATCAGCCCCTGCTCCTCGTAGAACCGGACCGCCGACGGCGCGATGCCCGCCCGCTGCGCGAGCTCCCCGACCGAGAGCTCGAGTCTCTTCAGCGTCATGCGTCGATGGTAGGCACCGCCCCGGTCAGTTGCGCACCACCAAGACCGGGCATTCGGCGTTGTGCATGACCTTCTGGCTGGTCGAGCCGAGCATCAGTCCGCGGAATCCGCCGCGTCCGCGGCTGCCCACGACGACGAGCTGGGCGTCGGTCCCGGCCGCGTCGAGCAGCGCCTTCGCCGGTTCCTCGGGCAACACGCGTCGTTCCACCCGGACGTCCGGGTAGTCCTGCGCGTACCCGGCCAGTCGCTCGGCGAGCACCTCGACCGCGTCCTGGGTCATCCGCTCGACCTCTTCGGGGCCGATCCCGTACCCGTGCAGGGCGTCGGCGTCGAGCGGGGTCCAGGTGTGGACCGCGACCAGCGGGGCGTTGCGCAGCGACGCCTGCCGGAACGCCTCGGCCACGGCCACATCGCTGATCGGCGAGCCGTCCACGCCGACCACCACCGGACCGGTGTCGGAGCCCTCCGCGGCGACGACGGCCACGCGGCCGTGCGCGTGGGCTGCGACGTTGATGCTCACCGAGCCGAGGAACAGGCCCTTCACGCTGCCCAGCCGCCGGGTGCCAACCACGATCATCGCGGCGTCCTTGCCCAGCTCGAGGAGGACGCGCGCCGCGTCCCCGTCGACGATCGACGTCGTGACACTGACGTTCGGCGCTGCCGTCTTGGCGACGTCGTTCGCAGCATGCACGGCGTCCGATGCGTCCTGCCGGATGGCGTCGACGACATCCTGCGGGATGATCAGGCCGGGCGCGTAGTCGCTGGTGCTCGCGTCGTAGGCGCCGACGATCTTGAGATCGAGACCTTCCGCTGCCGCAGCCTTGGCCGCCCATCGCACCGCACCGGTGGCCGCCTCCGAACCGTCCACGCCAACGAGTATCGCGTTCATGTCGGTGATCTCCTCTGGGCTCATCTCGTCTCGTCACGACCCCCTCGTGGAAGCCGAGTCCTCGAACTCCATCCTGCTCCGGAGAACTGCCGGCATCAATGAGCACTAAGTCCTTCCGACCGGCGTGTCGGGGGCCGTGTAGCGTGGTGCTCACCATGACCTCCCCGACTCCGCAGAACTCCAACGACTTTCGCGCAATCGTGATCCACGTCGCCATCACCGTCGTGTTGGGACTGGGCCTCCTCCTCGTCGGACTCGCCGCGTCGGAGTCGGTGCAGAACGTGCTCGTCATCGCCTCACCCGTGGTGGTGATGATCGGTGCGATCGCGATGCTGGTTCGCACCTACCGGGTCTGGAAATCCGGTGGACGCTGGCAGATGTGGCAGGGCGGGGCATGGTTCCTGCTGGTGTTCTTCATCGTGATGCTGTTCAACTCGGCACCCGTGCTGTTCGAGTCGAACACCGAATAGCGCCTCCGGCGGCCGGTAGAATTCGAGCTCTCACACCACAGGGAGCCAAGCGTGTCCTTCGACCTCACCCGCGGCGCGTCACCCGCCCACGGCTCGGTCGTTCCCGGGTCGGTGGTCGCCGGGCATCGCATCGAGCGGGTGCTCCGTGAGTACGAGGTCGGCACGACCTGTCGCGCGATCCCGGTGCCGCCGGTTCCTCCTCCCGCGGGCCGACCGGAACCCGACCCGGTCGTCCTCACCGTCATCGACCGCGCACGTTCGGCGGATGCGCGGTTCCGCAGCTGGTTCGCCCACTCCAATGAATTGGTCTCGGGCATCAGGCATCCCGCGATCGCCCGGATCGCCGGGCACGGTCTCACCGACGGCCGGCTGTGGGTCGCCACCGCGCCGATACCCACCACCGACGCCGCGGATCTGATCCGACGCCACGCGGACGGTGTCGACATCGACCTGGCCGTACGGATCGTCGCCGCGGTCGGCGAGGCACTCGACGCCGCCCACCGTCGAAGGCTCGTGCACGGCGGAGTCACCACCGCCGACATCCTGATCACGACCCGCAGAGACCCCGCCGCCGAGATCACCGCATCCGACCTCACCGACCCCGGTGCGGTCACACTCCACGGCTTCGGCCTGACACCACCCGCGCCCGGGGAGACCACCCCGCACCCGGACTCCGACGTGGCCGCCCTCGGCCGCACGCTCGTCGAACTCCTTACCGGGACCACATCGGTTGCCCGGCACCGGATCTCCGGCGCGGTGTCCCCCGCCTTCCATTCCGTCCTGGCGCGGGCCCTCGATCCCCGGCCCGACCACCGTTATCGGACCTGCGCCGAGTTCGTCCGGGCCGCCGACCTCGCCCTCCACCTCACCCACACCGACGGGGAGCCACCGACCGAGAAGATCGACTCGCCACCGCGCGTCTTCCAACCCGCCGGCAATGCCGACCGGCTGACCGAGCTCGTCGCCGGCCGTCCCGAGGATCGTCGCCTGGATGTCGAGTCACGTCCTGTCCGGCCGCCTGCCCGGTCTGCCGCCGCGCGACGACGCCGGAATCTCACACCGATTCTGGTGGCGCTCGTCGTGGTCGCGGTCTGTGTGGGCGCCGTGATCGTCCTCGGCGCGCGCAACGCGCCACCACCGTGGCCGGCGTCGGTCGGACCGATCGCCGACGCGTTCCCGCGACTGCTGCCCGACTCCCCCGATCAGCAGGGCTGGCGGGATGCGTCCTGCCAGGCCACGTTCCGCGACGGCCTCGACGCCATCTCCTGCTCCGACGCCGAGCAGGTCACCTACGTCGTCTGGCACACGGCCACCCCCGGCGCACGGGACAGCGTCACCGCACCGCTCAAGGGTTATCCGGGTGACGAGATCCAGTGGCGGGACGGTCCCGCGTCGTCGAGCCGCGACAGCCTCGCCGACGGCTGGGTGGTCACCAACTTCGTCGAGCCGGTGCGCGAGCCGTACACGGTGATCACCACGTGGCCGGGCCATTCCGGCCGGCAGATCCTCGACGCCTGGTGGCGATCCGCACCACTCGGGTGACCGGTGCCCGGTTCGGCAACGATCCTCAACGACCCCGCAGGGCGTCGATCCGTTCGGCCACCTGCAGCGCGGTCGACGGCCGGCTCCCGGCCAGCGCCAGACAGTTGGCGATCAGTGTGCGCTCGTCGCGATCGAGCTTCTCCGACAGCGCAGGTGGGGTCGACAGGGCGGCTCGGATCGCCAGCAGCGGCTGGGCGTCGGGCACCTCGCCATACACCCCTTCGTCGGTGAGCGCACGGTGCAGACACGCACCGAGAGACCAGATGTCGGTCGCGCGGGACGGCACGTCACCGGCCAGAAGTGCCGGGTCCATGTACTGCACGGCGCCCGGCTGGGCGAAACTGGTGATCGGCTCCTCGGCCGCGAGCACCCGGGCGAGACCGAGATCGGAGATCTTCCCGCCGGTCTCGGTCACCATGATGCTCGACGGGGTGATGTTGGCGTGGGCGATCCCGGCCTCGTGCAGGGCGTCGACGCCGCGCGCCGCGTCGGCGACCGCGGCCAGGCGTTCGTCCCGGCTGAGGGGACGCGCCGGCGTTCCGAGCGAGCCCATCGGGAAGTACTCCATCGCATACATGAACTGGCCCTGGAGGACCGCGTCGTACAGACCGGCCAGGTAGGGCGAGGCGACCGCGGCGAACGCCCGGAGTTCGCGCACGCCGCGACGGTAGGCGTCGTCGCTGCACACCCCGCTGAAGACCTTGACCACCACGCGATCGGCCGCCAGGCCGAGACGTGCAGGAGGCACCGCGAGGTAGAAGGTTCCGTTGCCGCCGACTCCGAGCTTCTGGAGCACGGTGAAATCCGCAAGCTGTTGCGGGATCTCGACAGTGGCCATGTCAGTGCCTCTCTGGTGATGACGTGGTGTGAGTGGTACCGGCGTTCGGCGTGGGATCGGTCGATGCCGTCGCCTCGGCGTACAGCGTGGTCATCCGGTCCCCCAGTGCTTCTTCGCTGGTCTCGGTGTGGTCGACGACGATCACGGGCGTGTCCGGACCACGCCCGTGGGTGGGGTCGTCGGCGGCGGCAACGGTGAAGGCGGCGTCCTCGCCGCGGTGACGCTTCGGCTCGACCAGGGAGACCCGGACACCGCGATCGATCACGGGCCGCAGGTCGGCGAGCCAGCGCCGCCGTGAACCGGTGGACACGATCGTGAGGGACCTCGACCCGAACAACGCCAGACCGGCTCCCACCACGGCGGCGGTCCGACCGCTGCGGCTGTCGGCGACCACGCAGGTGATGACGCTGCGGCTGGGTGCCGCACCGGCCGCGGCGTTCTCGTCGACGATCGCCACCGGCGCAGCGCGCAACATCTCGCCGAGTTCGCGGTCGGCGGCGTCGATGACGATCACGTCGGCGTTGGCGTTGCGGGTCATCGCGTCGAGGTCGCTGGCCGGGTCGGAGCCGAAGCGGCACAGGACCGACACCGATCCGGCTCCGCTCAGCGAGGCACCGAGCAGGTTCAGCTTCTCCACGGCCGAGGCCATGGCCGCGAAGTCGGGCACCACCGGCACGCCGACCTCGAGGCGTTTGGCCGGGTTGTCCGTCGTGGTGAGCAGGCCGGCCAGCACGACGTCGTAACCCGTTGTGCAGTCGAACAATCGACGGTGTCGAGCGCGCAGGTCCTCGACCGTGCCATCGGGGTCGCGCAACACCACCAGCACCCGCGGGGCGGTCGCCGCGGCCAGCGCCCGACGTTCGGCCGCGGCGATGTCGTTGGCCACCACCGTGTCCGGGTAGACGAGCCGCAGCAGTGGTTCGGTCAGCACCGTCGTCACCAGCGCCATCACCACGAGCATCGCGAAGAGGTCGTCACTGAGGACACCGAGATCGCGTCCGGCCGACAGGATCACCAGCTCGGTGAGTCCGCGGGTGTTCATGAGAACGGCGATGGCCGCGCTCTGCCGTGTGGGGATCGCCGAGACCCGGGCGCCCGCATAGGCGCCGAGGAACTTGCCGGCGATCGCGACGACGAGCACCAGGCCCAGCTGCCACAGCCCCGACAGTCCGATCCCGGCGAGATCGACGCTCAGGCCGGTGACGACGAAGAACATCGGCAGCAACAGCAGCACGCTGACCTGTTCGAGCCGTTCCAGGATCTCGCGATGCAGCTGCTCGGCACCGACCTTCGGCATCACCGCGCCGAACATGAAGGCACCGAAGATCTGGTGGATGCCGATGACGTCGGTCGCCGCCGAGGACAGGAACACGCCGATGAGGATGACCGCCAGGATGTCCGGGGTCAGGCGTCCTGCCGAGTCGCGCCACTCGACCAGCTTGGCCAGCAGCGGGCGCACGATCCCGAACATGATCGCGGCGTACACCAGGGTCATCCCGACGATCTTGGCCACTTCCAGCGGACTGCCGCCCTCGATGATCGCGATGATGAACGCGAGCAGGGTCCAGGCGAGGATGTCGTCGACCGCGGCGGCGGCCAGGCTGAACACCCCGGGGACGGTCCGCATCATCCCGCGGTCGGCGAGGATGCGGGCCAGCACGGGGAACGCGGTGATCGACATCGCGACGCCCATGAACAGGACCATGCCGAGCCGTTCGATCTCGACTCCCCCGACGGTGTCATGCGACGGGTACAGCAGAAGTCCCAGTGCGGCACCGAGTCCGAACGGCAGCACGATCGAGCACGCCGAGATGCTCGCCGCCGCACGCTCACGCCCGCGGGTCAGTCGCATGTCGAGTTCGAGTCCGACGATGAACATGAAGAGCACGAGCCCGATCTGGGCGAGTCCGCCGAGGAGTGGCCGCACCTCTTCGGGGAACAGCCACTGGTCGGGGTTTCCCGGGAGGAGCCCCAGAAGACTCGGCCCAAGGGCGATCCCGGCCGCGATCTCGCCGACGACGGCCGGCTGCCGCACCGCGCGCGCGATCATCCCGCCGATGCGGGCGACCGCGATGATGACCGCGACATCCAGGAGGAGGAACGCGACCGTGTGCTTGTCCATCTCAGATCCCGGCTGTCTCAGATGCGCGCATGATGCGACTCGAAGATGAAGTGGCGTCCTCCGATTCGTACGTGCGACCCCGGGACCAGGACATGCGGACGGTGCGGGAGCAGGCGCACCTCCCGGTTACCGCTGCTCGGGTCGGCGACGAACGTGCCGTTCGCCGAGCCGAGGTCGACGAGCTGAACGGTCCACTCGACCAAGCGGATCTCGACGTGGCGACGCGACAGCTGTCCCGTCTCGTCCTGCACGCGAATCGGTTTCGGGGAACCTGCCCGTCCTCCGCCGGAGGATCCGGGTTCACGACCGATGACCAGGTCCTCGTCGAGCAGGAAGGTGAAACCGTTGTCGAGCAACAGCCAACCCAGCGGCGGGCGCTCCCCCTCGACCAGGAATGTCGTCAGCTGATCCATCCGGATGCCGCAGACACCGCACAACCAGGATTGCGGGTGGTTGAGATGTCCGCGCGAGCATCGGATGCCGTGCACCTTCGCCCGCGACGCCTCGATCTTCACGACCTCGGTCGCGGGACGCTGATGTTCTTCCTTCGGCAGCGGGGCGCGCGGTTCGAGGGGTTCGGCGAGCGGGTTCGGTCGAGCAGCGGGTGCGACCGGCATCGGGTCCGTCGGGAGCGGCTCACCCGGCTCCGGCTGTTCTACCGGCGTCCCACCGAGGGGGGTCGACGTGAACGGCAGGGGTTCGGCGACGTCCGGCCGCATCCGCTCGGTCGTACCCATCGGGTCGGGTTTGGGAACAGCCGGTTCAGACGGGGCCGGCGCAGGCGGGGTGGGCGGCGCGGACCGAGACGGGAAGTCGGCGAACGGGTCAGATGCCGGCTCGGGCTCCGGCTCGGGCTCGGGCTCGGGCCCGGGTTCCGGCGCCGCGGTCTGCGTAGCCGCGGGCAGCGGGTGGAATTCGGTGCCGCGCAATCCGAGCGGCGTGTGCAGCAACGTCCCGGAGGCGGGCACGACACCGTCGACGAGGTCGAACCGTTCCTCCCCGACCTCGGCCGGGACGGAGCCCTCGAGGTACAGGCCGAGCCCCTCGAAGGGCCACGGGATCGCCTTGTCGTAGGCGTCGCCGGGTGGCGGTTCGATCCGTTTGCCGTCGGTCTCGCCGTAGACCCTCCCCGACATGAAGATCGCGATCCCCACGTTGTCCGGCGCGGCGAAGGCGATGTCGATCTGCTCATCGGCCGTGAGCACGAGCTGCGCCAGTGCGCGGACGAGATGGCGGCCGCGCCGGGGTGCCGAATCCGGTACGGACACTGCGGATTCGATGTCGAGCAGGTCCGTGATGAACGCGGCGGGCACCGTGTCGGAGATCAGGCAGAGGAACGCCGGCTTGCGGATCACGATCCCGGCGCCGGGGATCAGCGTCACCGTCGGGGTCACGCTCGGGATGTCACCCGGAATGGTCACAGGAACCGGCCTCCTCGGAATCGCCAGTGCGGGAAGACCGCTCGCAACGGGCCGTTGACCGCGACCCACACCAGCAGCCAGGTGGTGAGGAACTGGACCGTGAACACGAACGGCGACGGCCGCAGTTCCTCCGGCAGCAGACCCGTCCCGTCCACGACGAGCCACACCACGACGCCCTCGTTGATCGCGGTGAGCAGACCGAACAGGGTGGGCCAGTCCTTCTCCCAGCGGAACTGCTGCAGGAAGTGGTAGACGAACTCCCAGGCGACGCCGAGCACGATGACGGTGAACAACACCGTGAACGCGACGCGGTAGACCTCGACGACGGTGGGGTCACCCGACGAGATCAGCCACAGGAACGGCACCAGGACGATGGTCCACGCCCCACCGAGGATGCCGAGCACCAGCACGCGGGTCTGGATCCGCCCCCACAGGGTGGGCAGCATCAGTCGACTCCCTTGTTGTTCATCCACCGCCACCACTGGGCGGTCGAGCGCCACGGTGTGAGTCGTTTGCAGAAACCCTGCCGCGCGAGGTCGTCGACGATCTCGAGAGCGGCGATCTGCAGACCGAGGAAGGTGTCGACACCCGGGAAGTA
The DNA here is from genome assembly GCF_001942325.1 of Gordonia sp. CNJ-863. Taxonomy (NCBI): domain Bacteria; kingdom Bacillati; phylum Actinomycetota; class Actinomycetes; order Mycobacteriales; family Gordoniaceae; genus Gordonia; species Gordonia sp. CNJ-863. The sequence goes on along the minus strand of NZ_MKKG01000011.1, from coordinate 52,292 downwards.
CCCGCCGAGCGTCGCGCTGCCCGATGCGTACAGCTTCCCGTCGCCGTTGCGGGTGCCCTTCAGCTCGAAGTCGCGTTCGACGTCCATCCGGCCGACCGGGTTGATCCCCGCCCCGGTGTGGTCGAGAAGGTCGCGCAGCAAGCGGTGTTCGCGCACGTCGGCCTCGAGTCCGGTGCAGTCGATGACGTAGTCGGCGTACAGCTCGAAGGTGCCGTCCGGCCGGTGCTCCTGCCTGATGGGGGCGTGCGGGTCGACGCGAACCGTCGTCACCACCCCCTGGCCGCCCGGCCCGGGTACCAGGCGCTCGGCCTTGCCGACCGCGGCGCGGTACCACCCTTCGCGGCGGCCGCGCGCGAGCTGTTCCTGCCAGTCGTCGCGGACCGGGGTGTTGGTACCGCCCATCTGTTTGTACGCCTCGGCACGGTCGTGGCCCTCGAGTTTGCGGATGCGCGCTTTGAGCTGACCGCCCCACACCGATTTCGGGTAGTTGAATCCCTGGTAGGCCCAGCCGTCTTTGCCCTTGCGCCGCATGAAGATGTGCGGGCCGTGCGGTTTGTCGTAGTACGTGCGGAACAGGTGCACGATCTGCGTCTGCAGGCCGAGCGCGTCGCGGTCGTCGATGAGGCGTTGCAGCACACGGGATGCGACGATCCCGGCGCCGCGGATCAGGACGGTGCCCGGCTTGCGCTGCAGCGACTGGTAGACGTGTTCGTGGGATTCGTAGGCGTTGACGACCTTGCTGGCATCGCGATAGGTCTCGCGGAAAGCCTGCAGGTCCGGCAGCAGTTTGATCCCCGGATACCCGATGGCCACGTGCACCCAGCGACTGCGGAACGCCACCCGTTTGGTCGGCGAACTCCCCTGTGGCGGTGTGAGGATCGTGAAGTAACCGCCGCCCGCGCGGCGTCGGATCATGCGCACCTGCCCGCGGCGCAGGCAGTTCAGGTAGCCGATGCGGTGGCACTCCTTCTCCATCGACTCGAACGCCTGCCCCGCCTTCGGGGTGTAGTAGTTCGCGAAGATGGGTTCCACCAGGACGTTCCAGAGCGGTTTGAACTTCCTGTCGGCCCACGCCTCACGGACCGCATAGGACGGAAACCCCCAGATGTTGTCCGGTGTCGACGCCGAGTCCGACCGGAGCCGTTCGCCGCGCGGGATCTGCGACACCCGGGTCAGGTACTCGTAGCTGTGCCACGGCACGTCCTGCGGACCGAGGACCGCGATCTGCTCGAGCGGGACACCACAGATCCGCAGATAGTCGACGGTCACGAAGGAACCGATCCCCGAGCCGACGGTGACGAACGGGACGTCGACGATCGGGATGCCCGCCGCCTCCACCATCGCCTCGGTCCAGACGTCGGTGTCGACGAGTTCCGGGGTGAGATCACCGAGGCCGCCGGGGACGGGCCGCGCGGCGCGCCGGGGCGGGACCGTTCCCGGCATCCGGGGCGGATCGGGTACGCGGGGGCCCGGCGGGAACTGACCCGGGGCGGGGAATCGCGTCGGTCCCTGCGGGGGTCGGCTCACCGGCGTCCCCGGACGGATGCGCGCGCACCGGGACCCGGTTTGCTCGGCGCGTACGGGACACGACGGGACATCGCTGGTTCCTCCGATGAGGTCGGGTGGCACGGGATCGTGCGGTAACTCTAGCGCGCGAAGCGGTCCGGAACGGTGTGAAACCAACCGATCGAATTACGGCCGTCTCGGCTGGTCAGCGGGTGAACCGGACATGGTCCGGCGCGCCCCGCGAACCCGCCCCGACCACGGAACGTGACATTGAGTGTTGACAAATAGCGGAGCGTCGAAATACGTTCGGATCATCCGCTGTGGCCGCCCTCACGCGGCCCGGCCCACCTCGAAGGACGCGACGATGACCAAAGCATTGACGAATCCGAACTCCGTTCACACCGCCGGCGACGGCCCGGCACGCTACGTTCCCGAACACGACAAAACGGGCAGCGAGCAGGACTACGGACAGGTGCTCGACGACCTGTCCTCGGCCTCGGTCCACCGGAATTTCGATCCCTACGTGGACATCGACTGGGACGCGCCGCACATGGCGATCACGGAGAACGATCCGCGCTGGATACTCTCCTACGAGGTCGACCCGATCGGGCGACATCCCTGGTACCAGCAACTCCCGGAGAGCAAGCAGATCGAGATCGGCATGTGGCGTCAGGCCAACGTCGCCAAGGTCGGCCTGCAGTTCGAGTCCGTGCTCATCCGCGGCCTGATGCAGTACAGCTTCAAGCTCCCCAACGGCGCACGCGAATTCCGGTACACCACGCACGAATCCAAGGAGGAGTGCAACCACACCCTGATGTTCCAGGAGTTCGTGAACCGCGTGGGCATGGACGTTCCCGGCGCGAAGGTCGGGTACCGACTGATCTCGCCGTTCGTCCCACTGGTCTCGACGGTCTTCCCGATCGTGTTCTTCTTCGGCGTACTCGGCGGCGAAGAGCCGATCGACCACATCCAGAAGGACTTCCTGCGGACCCGCGCCCGCCTGCACCCGACGATGGCCGCGGTGATGCAGCTGCACGTCGCCGAGGAAGCACGGCACATCTCGTTCGCCCACCACTTCATCCGCGAACAGGTCCCACAGCGCAACCGCTTCCAGCGTTTCCTGCTGTCGCTCATGCTGCCGCTGACCATGCGCACCCTGTGCAGCGCGATCGTGGTTCCGCCGCGTTCCTTCGCCAAGGAATTCGACGTCCCGCGCGAGGTCATGAAGGACATCTTCTGGCGATCCGAGGAGTCGAAGCGCTTCCTGCGCAACGTCTTCGGCGACGTCCGTATGCTCGCCGACCAGAGCGGGCTGATGAACCCGGTGTCGCGCCTGCTGTGGCGCGTGCTCGGGATCAGCGGCCGCCCTTCGCGTTTCCGTAGCGAGCCGACCTACACGGCCGCCTGACCCGCCGGCGGAGATCCGCCCCTCACACACAGGTAGCGAACCGACCTCATGCCTCACGTCGTCACTCAGGCGTGCTGCGGCGACGCGTCGTGCGTCTACGCATGCCCCGTCAACTGCATCCACCCCACCCCGGAAGAGCCGGATTTCGGCATCGCGAGATGCTCTACATCGACCCGGCGACCTGCGTCGACTGTGGTGCGTGCGTCAGCGCCTGCCCCGTCGGCGCCATCGTTCCCGGTCACCGCCTGCCCGCGGGGCAGGAGCGATTCGCCGAGGTCAACGCCTCGCAGTACCGCGAAACCGTCGACGGTGCAGCACGTTTCCCCGTCGATCCCGCACGCCGGCTCCCGCTCGCCCCGATCGACCGGCCGCGTCAGCTGGCAGTCGAGGAGAAGGTGTCGATCGGCATCGTCGGATCGGGCCCGTCGGCGATGTACGCCGCGGACGAACTGCTGCGGCATCCCCAGGTCTCGGTGACGATGTACGAGCGTCTCGACCGGCCCTTCGGCCTCGCGCGCTTCGGCGTCGCCCCGGACCATCTGCACACCCGCAAGGTGATGCGCCTGTTCGACGACATCGCACGCAACCCGAACCTGGAGATCCTCCTCGACACCGAGGTGGGTCGCGACATCACGCTCGACGACCTGCGGTCCCGCCACCAGGGCGTCATCTGGGCCGGCGGCGCCCCCACCGACAAGACACTGGACCTGCCGGGGATCGGCCAGGCAGGAGTCACCAGCGCCACGTCTTTCGTCGGCTGGTACAACGGCCATCCGGATTTCACCGACCTCGACGTCGACCTGTCCACCGACCGCGTGGTGGTCGTCGGCAACGGCAACGTCGCTCTCGACGTCGCACGCATCCTCGTCGCCGACCCGGCTGCACTCGTCGACACGTCCATCTCGCCGGCCGCGCTGGCCGCCCTGAAGGAGTCGTCGGTGCGCGAGGTGGTCGTGCTGGGACGACGCGGACCCGCCCATGCCGCGTTCACACTGCCCGAACTGATCGGCCTGGTGGATTCGGGCGTGGCGGTGACCGTCGATCCCGCCGATCTCCGATCCGCCCAGGTGGACGGCGAACTCGACGCCACCATTCGCGCCAAGCTCGACATCCTCGCCGAATGCGCCGAATGCGCCGCCGCCGGCGAACCCGAGGGTCGTCGTATCCGGTTGGCGTTCTTCTGTTCTCCGCTCGAAGTGTCCGGCGAGGACGGACGCGCGACCGGCGTCGTCGTGGGCCGAAACCGGCTGACGGTCGACGATGCGGGTGTCGTCACCGGAATCGAACCCACCGGTGAGATCACCACCCTCGACGCCGGCCTCGTGCTGACCTCGGTCGGTTACCGCGGCGTCGCCGTGCCGGGTTTGCCCTTCGACGACGCCACAGGTGTCATCCCGCACCGCGCCGGCCGGGTGATGGACGGCGAGCAGCCGGTGCCCGGCGTGTACGTGACCGGCTGGATCAAGCGCGGACCGTCCGGCTTCATCGGGACCAACAAGACCGACTCCGCGGAAACCGTGGCGTCGTTGCTCGCCGATCTCGAAACCGGTGCGCTCTCGGATAGATTGATCGACCATGGGGCACGCGTACCAGCGCACCACCGTGCGCGCCGATTTGTCCGCTCTTCCGGCCGACCTCGCGGCGGCGTTGCGTGATCATGCCGAGTCGCGCCAACTGACCATCACCGACGATCTGCCCGCCTGGAGCACCCGGAGCATCAACCCACCTGCCTCGTCCACGATCGGCAGACTGCTCGGCCGGCGCGCGAACCCCGTCGACCCCGACTCGGAGAACCAGACGCTCGTTGTCCTGCATCCGACGCACCTGCTGATCGTCAACTCCGGGGCGAAGCGCGGGATCTCGGCACTGTCGGTACCGCTGGGGATCGCCTCGATCGGGACGCCGGAATCCCCGGACGGGTTCGCGGTGACCGGCTTCGCCGGCGAGAGCGGTCGTCCGGGCAGCTACTACCTGGGCGTCGGCGAACCGCAGGGCGAGGAATGCCGGGAAGCGGTGCGTGCGGCGATCGTGGCCGCGAAGAACCCGTGAGCAGCCCTGTTCAGACCCGTGGCCGCTCCCGGCCGTCCATCGGAATCGCATTGGCGCTGTTCTCGTCGGCGTGCTTCGCCATCTCCGGGGTCCTGGCGCGGGCGATGATCGAATCCGGGTGGTCGGCGGGAGCGACCGTGACCGTGCGCATCGCGGTGGGCGCCGCCGTGCTGGCGATTCCCGGGTTGGTGGCCTTCCGTGACCGGCAGCCACTCTTGCCGCCGCCACCGCAACCCGGCCACCGATCCGGGTGGGTCGTGATCGCCTACGGACTGCTCGCCGTCGCGGGGTGCCAGCTGGCCTACTTCTATGCCGTGACCTACCTGCAGGTCGGGGTGGCGCTGCTGATCGAGTACACCGCACCGGTCGCGGTGCTGGTGTGGATGTGGTTGCGGCACGCTCAGCGACCCACCCGCGTCACCGTGTTCGGCGCCGCTCTCGCGCTCGCCGGCCTCGCCCTGGTCCTCGACCTGACCGGGGAGGTCTCGATCAGCGTGGTGGGCGTCCTGTGGGCTCTGGCCGCCATGGTGGGCGCCGCCGCCTACTTCGTGATCTCCGCCGACGAACGAACCGGCCTGCCGCCTCTCGCACTCGCGGCCGGCGGCCTCGTGATCGGTGCGATCACGCTCGCCACGGCCGGGCTCGTCGGAGCGCTGCCGATGACGGCGTCGACCTCCGCGGTCCGCATCGGCGACCTCTCGCTGCCCTGGTGGGCTCCCCTGCTGATGCTGGGTGTCGTGTCGGCGCGATGGCGTACGCCTTCGGGATCGCGGCCGGCCGGATACTCGGCGCCCGGGTGATGTCGTTCGTCGCCCTGTCCGAGGTGTTGTTCGCGGTGCTGTTCGCCTGGCTCGCCCTCGACGAACTCCCGGCACCGATCCAACTGCTCGGCGGTCTGCTGATCGTCGCCGGTGTCGTGTTCGTCCGATTGGGCGAGGCACCCTGAACCCGGACTCCAGACCTTGGATCACCGCGGCTCGATATCGGATGACGTTGTGCGCGTTCCGCATAGTCGCCGTGAACCGACCCCGTTCCGAAGGATGTGTCGCACGTCGCATCACGCACGAGTAGTCTTGCGGCCCATGTGGGGGAGGAACCACGCGTGACGGGGATGTTCTCGAGGTTTGACTACACCGACGCCGCGCTGACCACCGGGGAACGCTTTCTGGAACTCGTCGAGGGGGTCGACGAGCCGGAGACGCGTGTGCCGCACACACCGGGCTGGACGCTGGTCGACTGTCTGGGGCACGTCGCCCTGGCACCGACGCGATTTCTGGCGCTCGCGCGCGGTGAGGGGGAATGGTGTCGTCAGGCGATCGACGTCCCGGACTTCAACGCGAAACAGATCGCGAATCTGCCGACCCGTGAGGTCTCGGCTCTCGCCCGCCAGCTGAGAGAAGACCTCGACACGCTGGTCGACGCCGTCTCGCACTTCAACGCGCAGGTCCCGAAGATGCGATTCGACGGTGACCGGCACATCCGGGCCGACGCCGCGCTGGGCATCCTCATCGGCGAGTTCGTGGTGCACGGCTACGACGTCGCGCGTGCGGTGGGTGCCCGCTGGTGGGTCGAGCCCGAGGTGGTGCTGATGATCATCCGCGGACGACAGCAGATACTGCCCAGCTGGGTGGACACGACGGCGGCGGTCGGACACCAGGCCACCTACGACATCCGGCTGCGGGGATGTTCGGAACGCTATGTCTACGAGTTCACCGACGGTGAACTGATCATCAACCCCGACCAGCCCCGACGCCCCGACGTCCACATCAGCGTCGACCCGACTGCCGCACTGCTGACCGGCTACGGCCGAATCTCACCCACCTGGGCCGCGCTGACCGGCCGGGCCTTCGCATGGGGAAGCAAGCCGTGGCTTGCGCCACGGCTTGCTCAGAAGTTCTTACCCGCCTGACTCAGCGGCTGGTCGGCGAACCGGCCGGACGGCTGGAGGAACGACGTCCGCCCTGTGCACGTCCACCGGCACGATGCTGGTCACCGGTGCGGGGCTGACCCGCCGAGCGACCCTGCCCTGCCGAGCGCGACTGTCCTGCCGAACGGGACTGGCCGGCCGAGCGAGCGTCGGTGGAACGCTGTCCACCCGAGCGGTGCGACGATCCGGTGCCACCGATGCGCGACTCGCCGCCCTGACCGCGTGCGCCGCCACGGCTCTCACCGCGACCAGCACCGTTGCCACGGCCTTCGCCGCGAGCGCGTCCCGGGCGTCCGCCACCACGGCGACCACCCTGGGAACGACCACCCTGCGAACCACCGCGCTGGCCGCCACGAGCGGCTTCGGCAGCCGCGCGCTCGGCAGCGGAGACGCGGGGTGCGCGCTCGCCGACGAGCTCGTCGACGGCGCCGGCCTTGGCGTCGACCTGCTTCGGGGTGACCTTGATCTTGGCCTTGCGCAGCAGCTGCGAGACCTCACGACGCTGCTCCGGCAGGCACACTGTGACGACGTCACCGGAGCTGCCCGCACGCGCGGTGCGGCCCGAGCGGTGCAGGTATGCCTTGTGCTCGGCGGGCGGATCCACGTGGACGACCAGCTCGATGCCGTCGACGTGCACACCGCGGGCGGCGACGTCGGTGGCCACCAGCACGCGGACGTCTCCCTCACCGAAGGCGGCGAGGTTGCGGTCGCGCTGGGCCTGGCTGAGGTTGCCGTGCAGATCGACTGCCGGGATGCCCTGTTCGCTCAGCTTCTTGGCGAGCTTCTTGGCCTGATGCTTGGTGCGCATGAACAGGATTCGACGACCGGCGCCGGACGCGAGTTCGGCGACGAGGTCGGCCTTGCCCGCGGACGACACCTCGAAGACGTGGTGGGTCATGGCGGCGACCGGCGACTCGGCGGAGTCGACCGAGTGCAGGACCGGATTGTCGAGGAAGCGCTTGGCCAGCTTGTCGACGCCGTTGTCCAGGGTTGCCGAGAACAGCATCCGCTGGCCCTCCGCCGGGGTGGCGGCGAGGAGCTTGGTGACGACCGGGAGGAAGCCGAGGTCGGCCATGTGGTCGGCCTCGTCGATGACGGTGATCTCCACCTCGTCGAGCTTCACGATGCCCTGGCGCATCAGGTCTTCGAGGCGTCCCGGGCAGGCGACGACGATGTCGACGCCGCGGCGGAATGCCTGTTCCTGACGGGCCTGCTTGACGCCACCGAAGACGGTGGTGACGGTGAGGCCGACCGCAGCGGCGAGCGGCTCGACGACGGCGGCGATCTGGGTGGCCAGTTCGCGGGTCGGAGCCAGGATGAGGCCGGTCGGTGCACCGACGTAACGCTTGACCTCCATCTCGGCCAGTCCGGCGACCAGCGGGATGGAGAAGGCGAGGGTCTTGCCCGAGCCGGTCTTGCCGCGGCCGAGGACGTCCTTGCCGTCGAGGGTGTCGGGCAGGGTGTCGGCCTGGATCGGGAAGGCGTCGGCCTTGCCCTGCGATGCCAGGACCTCGACCAGTTTGCTTGGCACGCCGAGGGATTCGAAGGAAACCTGGGGGGCGGTGGTGTCGGCGGGAATGGTCTCGACGATCTGGGTTGCAGTTGCCGAGGGGGTCTCGAGGACAGCAGTCATTATGTGAGCGGAGCTCTTCCTGTGCGTGGCACGCGAGCAGGACGGCAGATCACTGCCGAAGGTCGGTGCCGATGGCGAACACGCGGGTACGCGGCTCGTTCGCCGTATGAAGTCAATGGCAGGCGGTGGACATCTCGAGTGTCCGACCTCGGCGACCACGTTCAGTGGGCCCCGACCTGCGAGAGAAGCGTTCTACGACGCGTTGATGCAACCAATCAGGGTGCAACACTGCGATCGACACTACGCGCCGGTAACGAAAGAAGCGAACCGGTGTGACCGACGTCGCGGTCACCCGCCCCCGCAGACCGGTCAGAACGCCTCACTCAACATGACCGCGACTGTGCCGGGTTCCAGGGCGTCGAAGACATGCTCGACATCGCCGGGGTAACAGATGTAGTCACCGGGACCGAGGACCTCGGCGGCATCGCTGGGCCCGAGGCGGGCGCGACCTGCACTGATGACGACATGTTCGAGGACTCCGCGGGCATGCGGCGCGGACACCCGCGGCTTACCCGGTTCCGCCCGGATGACGTACATGTCGCGTCGAGAACCGGGCGCGGCAGTCGACAGAAGCGTGGCCGAGTAGTCGGCATCGGCGGCCGGGATGACCGGCCCCTCTCCGAAGCGGATCACCTCGACGGTCGGCGCCGGCGAGTCCAGCAGCGCCGAGAACTGCACGCCCAGGGCGGTGGAGAGTGCCCACAACGTCTCTACGCTGGGGTTTCCTTCTCCGGATTCAAGCTGGGACAGCGTCGACTTACCGATTCCTGCACGTCGCGCCAGCTCCGTGAGGGAAAGGCCCGCACGGGTGCGTTCGCGCTTCAGCGACGCGGCGACCAGCTCTTTCGGATTCACCTGCCCGGCATTGTTCATCTAACCGTCCGATCGTCCATCTTGACGAACACTTGTCTCGTGTTCACTATGATAGTCATGCGTTCGGCATGGAGAACACTCGATTCGGCGACTCTGCGCGCCGTGGTCGTGATGTGCCTGTCGGTGCTCGTGATCGGCGCGTCGTACGGCGTTGCCGCGCACAGCGCCGGGCTCGCACTGTGGCAGATCGTGCTCATCGCGACCGTCGTACTCGCCGGGTCGTCGGAATTCGTGTTCGTCGGCGTACTCGCCGCCGGTGGCGTCCCTGTCGTTGCAGCCCTCGCCGGACTTCTGGTCAACACAAGGAACTTCGGATACGGCCTCGCGGTGGGTAAGCACCTGCGCGGACTGCCGGAAATGGTTCTCGGGGCGCATCTCATCAACGACGAGACGGCGGCGATGACCACCGCGGAATCCGAGCCGCGTCGCGCCCGGGCCGCATTCTTGTTGTGCGGCTTGGGCATTCTCGTCTGCTGGCCGGTCGGCGCCGGCCTGGGCGCTCATCTCGGCAGCAGCGTCGCAAGCCCCGAGGCCCTCGGACTCGACGCCGCGTTCCCCGCTCTGCTTGCCGCTCTTGCCGTTCCGGCGCTGCGCACACGCAACACCTGGGTCGCGGTCGCCGTCGGCGGTGCCGTTGCGATCGCCTCGACACCGTTCCTGCCTGCCGGACTGCCGATCCTCTGTGCCTTGGCCGGATTCGCCGCTGTCGAAGCCGTCCGGAGCCTGCTACCGCGTCGGGCCCCTACCCCGCCCCGCGCTCTCGTCGGCAGCGACGCGCCCCGATGACCTCCGGACTGTCCCTCGGCATCGGCATCGCGGTTCTCGCCGTCGGCACCTACCTGATCCGACTGGCCGGGCCACTCCTCCGCAACCGTCTCACCGTGTCGGCGAACACGGAGAAGCTGATGGACCGGGCCACCGTGGTGTTGCTGGTAGCGGTGGCGCTGACCGGCGCCTTCTTCGTCGACCACGACTTCGCCGGATGGGCACGGCCGGCTGGTGTTGCCGTCGGCATCCTCGCGGCCGTCCTGCGCGCCCCGATCGCGGTCGTGGTGATCCTCGCCGCGGCGACCGCCGCCGGACTACGTGCGGTCGGAATCGCCTGACCGACAGACACACTCACCCTTTTTCCGTATTCCCGCCCTCCATCGGGGTGGTGGGAATACGGAAAAGCGGAGGGTTTGCGGGAGTACTTAACGCACAACCGCCGGCTCGGCACAGCTGTCCGGGACATCCACCAGCGAGCACGGGACCGGCAGCCGCGTCGGGCGATACCCGGTCGGGACTCCCCCGGCCCGCGTGATGTCTCGGTACGCGGCGACAGCGTCGGTGGGTCGCCGCGCCAGCGACGGGTCACGTTGCGCGTCAACGGTGTAGAGACCGAAGCGGGAGTCGAAATCGCCCCACTCGTAGTTGTCGGTGAGGCTCCAGTAGTTGTACGACTGCACGTCGATGCCGTCCTGCTTGGCCCGCTGCAGCCAGTACACCGTGTCGCGCAGATGATCTGAGCGACGGTAGCCATCGGGGCGCAGGCCATCAGGATCGGTGGCCAAGCCGTTCTCAATCACCCGGATCGGCTTGCCCGGAAACTGCCGAGCCACGTGCCGGAGTACGTAGTAGATGCTCTCTGGCGCCTGCGAACTCTTCCAGAACTCACCGAGCGCACCGTAGGCCACCGACGCATCGGTGGTCGAGAACGAGTAGTAGTGGTCGACGCCGACGAAGTCCAGGGTGTCGCGCATCCGTTGCGGGAAGATCGATTCCAGCCACGGTTGCAGACCCGCGATCGGATAGTAGGCGAAGTTCGACGACACCTGCGCGCCCGGTTGCACCCGATGGATGTGCCGATAGATGGCGCGATGCGCCGCGACGATCCCGTCGGCCATCCGGCCCAGGTTCTGAGGTGCCACCCCGCCGTACTGGAGTTCGCGTCGAACGTACTCGGTCGGCTCGTTGAACGTGATCCACAGCGGGTCGGCCCAGGCATACCGGTCGACGACCCGCTCGGCGAACGCCACCATGTCGCCGGTCATGCCGGGACGGTTCCAGCCACCGAGATCCACCGCCCACCCGGGATGCACCCAGTGATTCAGGGTGATCATCGGCCACATACCGGCGTCCACGACCTTGCGGATCACGCGGTCGTAGAACGCCCACCCCGCCGGATCATCGTGGCCACGTGTGGGTTCGACTCTCGACCACTCCACCGACGTGCGGTAGATGCCCACGCCCAGCGACGCCGCGCGATCGATGTCCTCGACGTAGCGATGGTAGAAGTCGACGGCGTTGCCGACGGACTGGTCCACCCTGCCCTGCTTGCCGTACCGCAGCCAGTTCGAATCCCGGTTGTACCCCTCCGACTGGAAACCGGATTGAGCGACCCCGAACTCGAAGTCGGGTCCGAGCGGCGGAACCGCAGCCTGCGCAGGCGAGGTGACACCGACGAGGATCAGCCCGGCCGCCACCGCGATCACGAGATGAAGAGCCGCGGGAGGAAGAACTCTGTGCACGACGCTCAGAACGGGCTACCGGTGAACGGCGCGACGCGTTCACAGGGCACGCGGCGGGGGTGTTCCGGGTCGAGCGCGTTCAGCACGAAGAACGCCGTGCGTCGCGACCCCGCCATACCCGCATGTTCGGTGTAGTCGACCGCGCATCCGTCCTGCACAACGATGTTGCGGACATTCTTGCCGCCCGGCGGCAGTCCATACCAGTACGGGACCACGAGTTCGTCGTAGCGGGTGGCGATGTTGGTGTACTGGATGCCCGGCTCGTAGTAGCCGCCGTCGGCGACCTTGCGGAGGAACGCAGCGCCGGGATCGAGGTCGAAACACGCCTGGCACAACGGAACTTGCTCGGGTCGCACGCCGAGCCCGCGGACGAACGGGCCGATGGCATCGGCGGCGGCGACGGTCGTTCCACGCCACACCGGGGCCAATGCGACATACTTGTCGACGCTGTCCTCACCGCCGAGGTACTTGACGTAGTAGGCCGGGACCACGGTCCCCTGCGAATGCCCGATGATGTCGACCTTCGACGCGCCGGTCGTGCGACGCACCTTCGAGACGAAATCGCCCAGCTCGCGCGCGCTCTCGGACATGAGACCCATTCCTCCGATCGCGCTGATCGGCCACGGGGCACCCTTGATCGCACCGTATGTCGTCGTGAAGACGCAATATCCCTCGTTCTTCAGCAGCGGGACGTAGGTTCCCCAATTGGTCTGCTGCGATCCTCCGGTCCCGTGCACGAGGATCACCGGGTTGGGATGACGGGCGGACGGCTTGCAGTTCCAGTCGTTGGCCCCGGGCAGCGAACCGCCCGGGTTGGTCAGTTCCCCGGGGATTCCGGAGAGAAAGTTGTAGGTGACCGGCAATGTGTCTGCCCGCGCGGGCGCGGCGGTGGCGACCAGCACCCCGGCCAATGCCGCCACGACCAGCCCCAACAGCAGCTTCGAGGACCTCATCGCACAGAACCTAACAAACACCTGCCGACCCGGTCGGGCGTTTACCCAGACCGGTTGCCGGACTCCCGATCAACGGGAACCGACTGGCCGGGACGCGCCGATCTCTGATGGCGTAGCACGGTGACGCGAACACAGAAAGCTCAGTTGGACCCTGCCGCCATGGCCGACGTGGTATCCCGGTATCTGTCGTTCCTCGGCGCCGGCACCGGTGAGGACATCGCGGGCCTCTTCGCCGCGGACGCCGTGGTCGAGGATCCGGTCGGCGGGCAGGTTCTGCAGGGACGTGACGCACTCACGTCGTTCTACTCGCGGGTGACCGCCGCCGAGAACTCCGCGGAGTTGCTGACCCTGCGCATGGCCGGCAACTCCGCCGCCTTCCATTTCCGGGTGGTCACCACGACCGAGGACCAGGTGATCACCATCGAACCGATCGATGTCATCACCTTCGACGACCACGGCCTGATCACCGGTCTCCGTGCCCACTGGTCGGCCGAGGACGTCCATACCGTCACACGATGAGAGGTCACGTCGCACAATGAGAGGTCGACGGGAGGCCGTGCGGTCATGCGCCTAGGGATCACGAGTCCGGTCCTGGTCCAGCACCCGAGCACCCGCTCGGACTGGGAACAGGCGGCGACCATCGACGACGTCGCCCGGATCGCGCGACGCGCGGACGACCTGGGCTTCAACCACATCACGTGCAGCGAACACATCGCGGTGCCAGTCGAGGTGGCCGAGGTCCGGGGCGGAAGCTACTGGGATCCGTTGGCCACGTTCGGATACCTTGCGGCCGCCACCAACCGGCTGCACCTGGTCACGAACGTTCTCGTGCTGGGCTACCACCACCCGCTGGAGATCGCGAAGCGATACGGAACCCTCGATCGGGTCAGCCGCGGCCGTCTGGTGCTGGGCGTGGGCGTGGGCACGCTCAAGGAGGAGTTCGACCTCATCGGGGCACCGTTCGACGATCGCGGCGCCCGCGCCGACGACGCGATCGCGGCCCTGCGCGCATCGTTGTCGACGGCCCGGCCGGAGTACCACGGGCGCTTCTACGACTATGCGGACCTGGTGGTGGAGCCGCACGCCGTGCAGGATCATGTGCCGATCTGGGTCGGCGGCCGCACCAGGCGGTCGCTGCGCCGGGCCTGCGCGCACGGTGACGGCTGGGCCCCGTTCGGTCTCGGTTCGGACCAGCTGCGCACGATGCTGGCGGACGCCCCGATTCCACCGTCGTTCGACGTGGTCCTGTCCTCGCCCCGGGCCCTCGATCCGCTCGGTGCGCCCGACACGGTGACGCGGACCCTGAACGATCTGCGCGACGCGGGTGCGACCATCGCCGGCGGTCCATCGGCGCGGAAGGGCCATCGGCACGCCCAGTTGCTGTCCGGCTTCCACCAGGGTCACGTTTCGTCCCCGCTCGGCCAGGAACTCCGAGAGTTCCAGTCCGACAAGGGAACCACCGATCACCACCACGTCCTTCCCCATCGGCAGGAACGCGCGGGTCACGGTCCGGATGGCCTTCGGACTCCTGGTGATGCCGGACAATCGGCCCAGTCGGCCGGCCATCCGGAGGAACCACGACACCTGCGAGAGGTCCCCGCTCCCGGTCATCACCGCGCGCAGCGAATCGCCGGTGTGCACATGGGGCAGATGTCCACCGGGCACGTCCGGCCGGTCGCGCACCGCACCGGTGGCCACGATCACGACGTCGGGGGCGAGGGACCCGACCGACTCCTTCGTGGCCTCGGTCCTCAATCGGATGTCCACATCGAGTCGCTCGACCTCGTTCTTCAGCCACCGCAGCAGCCGATGATTGTCCGGGGTGGTCAGGCTCGAGAACCACAGCGTGCCGCCCAGACGATCGCCCTTGTCCAGCAGGGTCACCCGGTGACCGCGTTCGGCGGCCACCCGCGCGGCTTCGAGTCCGCCGGGACCCGCACCGACGACCACGACATGCTTCGGGCTCGCGGTGCGGACCAGCGGGAGGACGGTCTCGTCACCGAGCGCCGGATTGACCGCACAGACCGGGGTGCCGTCCCAGAAGTTCTCCTGCACACAGACATAGCAGTTGATGCACGGGCGAATCCGCTCCGGCCGTCCGGCACGCAGCTTCGACACCAGGTCGGGGTCGGCGAGCAGTTGCCGACCCATCGCGACGAAGTCGGTCTTCCCCTCGGCGATGGCGGCCTCGCCGACCTCGGGAAGCATCCGGCCGACCGTGATGACCGGGATGGACACCGCCTTCTTCACGTCCGCGGCGAGCTCGACATAAGCCCCGACCGTGTCCGGCAGTGGGCCGTCGGTGAAGTTGGAGAACGGGTTCCGGCCCCAGCCGGTGACATGGATGGCGTCGGCACCGGCGGCCTGGAACAGCTTCGCCGCGCCGACCGCCTCCTCGGGGGTCAGGCCGCCCTCCTCGCCGAACTCGCGACCGGCGACGCGGACGATGACCGCCAGCGAGTCGCCGACCCGCTCCTTGACCGCGGCGATGACCTCGCAGGCCAATCGGGCCCGGTTCTCCAGCGATCCGCCGTAACCGTCGGTCCGCTGGTTGTCGGCGCGACTCAGGAAGCCGCCGAGCACATATCCGTGCGCGCAGTGGATCTCCACCGCATCGCCGCCCGCGGCCTGCACCCGGCCGGCGGCATCGGCGAAACACCTTATGAGCCAGTCGATGTCGTCTTGCGTGGCCTCGTGGTAGGTGGCCGACTTTCCGCCGGACACGGCGGCCATCTTCTGGAGTTCGGCTGGGGTGTTGTCCGCCAGGGCGGACAGGTCACGGGAACCGGCCGGTGTCGAGGCAACGAGGAGCGGACGGTCGTCGATCGTGTCGATCCGCGCCACCCGGCCGTGGTGGGTCATCTGGACGCAGAGCTTGCTGCCTTCTGCATGCACCGCGTCGGCCAGGGCCGCGAGACCCGGGATGAAACGGTCCTCGGACAGTCCCGGTTCCTTGGTGCTGGCACACCCGACCGGATAGGCCACCGCACAGCAACCGGTGATGATCAGGCCCGTACCACCAGCGGCGCGAGCCGCGAAATGGGCGACATCACCCTCTTCGATCTCGCCGTCGACGCACAGGTTCATGTCCATCGCAGGCAGGACAACGCGATTGGGTACCGCCATCGGGCCGATGGCGCCGGGCGCGAGCAGGTGGGCATACCCGCTGGATCGGATCTTCACCACCGCACGGTAAATCGTGGTCGCAGCGTCCGGCGCGAACGGGTCCCGGTCATCGGGACGCCCAGGTGCAGACGTCGGGCGTCAGGACGTGGAGAGCGACCGGCGCGCGAGTTCCAGAATCCGTTCCGCACGACGAAATTCCAGCGAATGCAGCTGACTGTCCGGGGACACGGTGTTGCTTGCCTGACGCAGCAGGATCGCGGCCAGCGACGATGCGGTCCGCGGTGGGATGACCAGAAGCGTCACGACGACCCCGCCTGCGGTCAGTGTCATCAGCGGGGGCGTCATGGGAGAGTCCGGCGAATCCAACCCGGGGATGCGGCGGAAGCTACTCCAGTTGACGTCCATCCCGGTGACGTCGCCGATCTGTGGTCGAGCCGCGGCGAGCACGCCGGGCAGCTCGTCGGCGAGCTGGACCGTGTACGGGTACCACGCGCCGCCGATCGGCGCCGACGGATCTATACCGAACCGCACCCGGGGCGGTCCCAGAAGCGGAGGGACGCTCATCGTCGCACCGCCTCGACGACGACAACGATGCTGAGGGACTCGGAGGTCACATTCCCACCTGACGTGTTCACCAGACGGAGAGTGGACTGTCTACGGTCTGACACCGGAGAGGCCGACAGAGATCTGTCGGATGTTCGATCCGGATACTGAGAAGGTTACCCCGGCAGCGCGACGGCGCGCCCGGCGGCTCGGCATGACCGGCGTGAGAGTGGTGGAGCTAAGGGGAATCGAACCCCTGACCTACTCGATGCGAACGAGTCGCGCTACCAACTGCGCCATAGCCCCGGAGGGTCGTCGTGCGACCAACCGGGAGCCACTGTAGCAGCCCCACCGCGGTGGATCCCAAACGCCCGGACTCATGGCTAGGCTGGGCCGGTGCCTCGGATGTCTGATCAGCAATTGGCCGGTGTTCTCAGCAACGTCGTGGGGGTGATCAACCCTGTTCTCGACGTGCTCGCCGAACGCGACCCGCTCGGCCTCAAGGGTCACACCTTCCATGACCACGACCACCCCGATTCCCGCATCGAGCAGGCCCAACACGCGGCCGCCAAGCTCCTCGACGTCGCGGACTGGCCCGGGACGAAGGGTTGGAGCGAGCGGTCGATGCACAAGCGTGCGAGCTGGTGGGTGACCCGCATCGGGACACTCAACACCACCGCGGTCGCCTTCCCCGGGGTCTTCGGCATCTGGGCGAAACGCCTGCCGATCACTCCCTACCTGGGGTTCGCCAATCAGGCGATGGTGCTCATCGCAATCGCCCGCGAGTACGAGGTCACCGACCGCGGCCGGCAGGTGGCGCTGCTGGCGTCGGTGCTGTGCGGACGGGACATCGCCACCCCTGATCTGTCCTCAGAGTCGGCTGCTCCCCTGCCCAGCGAACCCGAGGAGCGCAAGAAGTCGTTGTTCCGCGGCATCTGGGATGCCGCGAAGCTGCTGCGGGCCGTCGACGACGAGTTCGAGAAACGACCTCAGCCGATGATCCTGTTCCGCATGCTCGGGTACATCCCGGTCATCGGCGCGCCGGCCACCTACCTCGGTGAGCGGTTCGCACTGTCGACGGCCGCCAAGCGCGGTCAGGCGTGGCTGGATGAACACGGGAAGGCGTCGCTGGCCTCAGGGCACTGATCGAGCCTGTTCGGGTCAGCCGACCCGGCGGTACTCCAGGTCCTCGCGGTCCATACGACGACGCTGGAACGGCGGCAGGTGGTCGAACACTGGGTCCTCGTCGTCGATCTCGAGAACCACTGCGCCACCGGGACGCCGGAGGCGCGGGGGCGGCGGGGCGGCGGCGAACTCGGGCACCGCGGCGGCGCGTCGACGACGCTCCTCCTCGGCACGCTGCGCACGCTTGGCGCGGGCGAGTCGCTGAGCCCGGATCTGCTGCTCGACCTTCACCGCCCGACGCAGGTACGCGAGGTAGCCGACCAGCATCAGCCCGACGACACCCGTCGCGACCCAACCGGGCATCCCGATCAGGAAGCCCGACACCAACGACAGGATGAACAGCACGAACAGACCCAGCGTGACCCGCTGCCGCTCGCGGTACTTCAGCTCGCGTTCCTTCTCCGACGAGTAGATGCTGCGGCGAATCCGCTCGGACTGCGGCGAACGCCCGGCCGGCCGCTCGTCCTCCAGCTCGTCGACGACCGACTCCGGTTCGACCTCGGTGTGCCGGGACGCGCGGGCGTAGTCGTCGTACTCGTCCTCGTCGAGATCGTCGGTCGCGTCCTCGTACTCGGCTTCGTCGTATTCGGCTTCGTCGTCGTATTCGGCTTCGTCGTCGTATTCGGCTTCGTCGTCGTATTCGGCTTCGTCGTCGTACTCAGCCTCTTCGGAGTCCTCGTACTCGGCCTCGCCGGACTCGGAATCCTCGGCGTCGTCGACCAAGTCGTCGTCGGTCTCGGCGGTTTCGTCGTCCTCGACCTCGTCGGTTCCATCGGCGAGGTCCTCGAGGTCGGTGTCCTCGGCGTCGGTGTCATCCGTGGCCTCGACGGTCGGCTTGTCCGCCTCGACATCTGCGACGCGCTGGACCTTCGTCGTGACGTCGGCGTCCTCGGTCTCGGCGTCGTCCTCGACCTCGTCGACGACGGCGGTCGCGGTCGCCTTACGGGAGGACTTCCACGACGGGTCGTGCGGGTGGCGAGCCGACGAGCGGCGTCGCGCCGTCGACGGTGCCGTCGCGCGGGATCCACCGCGGTGCAGCAAGCGCGTCTTCTTCGCGGCCTCGGTCGATTTGAGGATCTGGGGACGACCCTTGATAACCATCGGGACCAGCACGAAGAGCCAGACCGCGACGAGACAAACCCACAGTACGGAGTTGGGCATGCGACTCTCCCTTCATTCACTCTGGTCACACGAGGCCACTCCACAATCTAGGGCCCGAAAGTCCCAGTTCCGCGCAGACGCGCCGGAGCGCGACCATGTCGGTGCGGATTCACATGCCGCTCTCACCTCACTCGGCACGAAACCGTAGCTTCACTCGGCGCGGAAACGCGCGTCCACCGCGACGCCAGCGAACGTTTTCGACCGCCACCCCTTCTTCCCCGGACCAGGTGTCGATGAACTCCGACAGCTTCTCGAAGTCCACGAACTCGGCATCGAGACGAATGCGGGTGTTGTACATCGGGTCCCGCGGCTCACCGTCCTGCGAGTAGGCCCGGGACGAGTACACCCGTACCGATTCGGCGGTCCACCGGTTCACCGCACCGGCCGACTCGAGCTCGCCCAGAGCCCCGGTGATCCGCGAATGCAGTGCCACCGCAGCCTCGTACACGGCCGCTTTCACGGGACCTTCGAGATGGACGGCGAGGTCGATCGCGCCGCGTTCCGGGGCGTACCGACCGCGTGCGTTACCGCGAACCACGATTTCGAGATCAGTCATGCCGTGAGCTTAGTTATGAAAAGGACGCCCGACCCGAACGGACCAGCGCCTCGGCCGCGGACCCGACGACCTCCTCGGCCGTCAACGCGAACAACATGTGGTCGCGCCAGCGCTTGTTGACGTCCATATACCGGACCAACAGGCCTTCCTGTCGAAAACCGATGTTCTTCAACACCTTTTGGGACGCCTCGTTGGCCGGCTGCACCGTCGCGTCGAGCCGGTGCAGCCCGACCGGACCGAAGCAGTGGTCCACGCCGAGTGCGACGGCCGCCGTCGCGATGCCCTGGCCGGCGTGCGCGTTGTCGACCCAGTAACCGATCCACGCGCTGCGCACGGCTCCGCGCTGGATGTTGCCGACCGTCAGCTGCCCCACGTACTGACCGTCGAGCTCGATCACGAACGGCAGGATGGCGCCGCGCTTGGCCTCCGACTTCAGCACCGCGAACAGGGGCGGCCACGACGCGGGCTGATGGCGGTCCGCCCAGCTCCCGACGCCGGTGGGTTCCCAGGGCAACAGCGAGTTCTGGTTACGGATGCGCAGTTCGCTCCAGTTCTTGCCGTCGCGGACCTTCACCGGCCGCAACGTGACCGTCCCGGCCTTGGTGCGCAGCGGTCCGAGGGTCGCCGGCCAACCCGGGCTGCCCGCACTGCCGCTCAACCACCTGAACACGATGAGTCAGTTTAAGCGCAATCACGCCCCGGATGCGGTCAGCCGCGCTGGGCGAGGAACGCGACCTCGACCTCGTCGCCGGTGCTCATCTCCTCGACCTCGGGGTCGACCATGATGAGACAGTTCGCCTCGGCGAGTTCGGCCAGCAGGTGCGACGAGCCGGTCGGCGACGCGCCGAGCACCTGGACGAGGTAGTCCCCGGTCCGTTCGTCGCGCATGAGCTGTCCGCGGAGGTATCCCTTGCGACCGCGCACCGAGGCGATCGGCCCGATGGTGCGGGCCTTGATGATCCGACGCATCGGCTGCCGCTTGCCGAGTGCGATGCGGATCAGCGGGCGCACCATCACCTCGAAGGTGACCAGCGCGCTCACGGGGTTCGCAGGCAGCAGGAAGGTCGGCACCTCGTCGCGACCGAGCCGGCCGAAGCCCTGTACAGATCCGGGGTGCATGGCCACGCGGACGATCTCGAGTTCACCGAGGTCGGCGAGGGCGTCGGCGATGGCCTTCGACGCACTGCCGCCGACCGCGCCACAGATCACCACGATCTCGGACCGGATGAGCTGCGCCTCGACCACCTCTCGCATCCGGGAGGCGTCGCGTTCGGCGATGCCGACCCGGTTGACGTCGGCGCCGGCGTCGCGTGCGGCGGCCGCGAGGGCATAGCTGTTGACGTCGTAGATCTGTCCCGGTCCGGGAGTGCGGTCGATGTCGACGAGTTCACTGCCGACCGAGATCACCGACAGACGCGGACGGGGATGCACCATCACGCGCGACTGTCCGACGGCGGCGAGCAGACCCACCTGGGCGGGACCGATGATCGCGCCGGCGCGGACCGCGACATCACCGGGCTGCACGTCGTCGCCGACCCGGCGCACGTAGTTACCGCTCTCGACGCCGTGGCCGATCTTGACCTTCTGATCGCCGCCGTCGGTCCAGCGCAAAGGCACGACCGCGTCGGCGAGCGTCGGCATCGGCGCACCGGTCTCGACGCGGACGGCCTGGCGCGGTTGCAGTCGGGTCGGGGTCCGCGACCCCGGGCCCACCTCCCCGACCACCGGCAGCGACACGATCATGGGCTCGCCCGTCTCGAGGTCGACGAGTTCGGCGCCGTTCGGATCGAAATCCTCGAGATCCTCGGGGGCCAGAACACCGGCCAGGGCCACGTCGACGGCACGCACCGCGTAACCGTCGATCGCGGCCTGGTCGAAACCCGGCATCGGATGCTCGGTGACCACTTCCTCCGCGCACATCAGACCCTGCGCCTCGGAGATCGCGACACGCACCGGCCGCGGCGCCACCGCGGCGGCGGTCACGAGCGTCAGATGATCTTCGACCGACCGCATCTCACCGCACTTCCCGCACTGCTCGATACAACACAGAAGAACGGTATCGGTCCCGCGCGCCGGAACGGCCGAGGCGCGCGGGAGCCCGGGCGATCAGCTGTCGGCGAGCCTCTTCTCGAGCCACTCACGCAGATCAGGGCCGTAATCGTCCCGATCGAGCGCGAAGTCGACGGCGGCCTTGAGGTAGCCACCCGGGTTACCCAGGTCGTGGCGGGTACCGCGATGCACGACGACGTGCACGGGCTCACCCTCTTCGATGAGCAGCGCGATGGCGTCGGTGAGCTGGAGCTCGCCGCCCGCGCCCGGCTTGATCCGACGCAGCGCGTCGAAGATCTTGCGGTCGAGGATGTAGCGTCCGGCCGCGGCGAGATTCGACGGCGCGTCCTGCGGCTCCGGCTTCTCGACCATGCCCTTGAGCTTCATGACGTTGGGGTTGTTGGCGTCGGGCAGCGGCTCGACGTCGAAGACGCCGTAGGCGCTGATGCGGTCCTCGGGGACCTCGATCGCGCACAGGACCGAACCCCCACGACGCTGCCGCGTCCGGGCCATGACCTCCAGCACGCCGCCGGGCAGGACCAGGTCGTCGGGCAGCAGCACTGCGATGGCGTCCTCGTCGTCGTCGAGGCGGTCCTCGACGCAACCGACGGCATGGCCGAGGCCCAGGGGCTTCTCCTGGACGACCGATGCGACCTCGAGCAGGTTGGGCGCCTTGCGGACCTTGGCCAGCATCGCTTCTTTACCGCGCTTGGCGAGGGTGCTCTCGAGGACGAGTCTTTCACGAAGTGCGCGACGACGCCGTCCTTGCCGGGCGAGGTGACGATCAGCAGGCGCTCCGCGCCGGCCGACTTGGCCTCCTCGGCGACCAGCTCGATGCCGGGGGTGTCGACCACCGGCAGCAGCTCCTTGGGCACCGTCTTGGTGGCGGGCAGGAAGCGCGTCCCGAGACCCGCTGCCGGGACCACCGCCGTGCGCGGGATCGGCGGGGTGTTGGGTACGGATTCGTACTCACTGAAGCCATCTTTGGACGCAGTCATGAAACCACCCTAAGACAGGTGTCCCCGAGCGGCCGGACGGACAGCAGTGACCCAGACCTCACCCGTACCGGGGTCGAGGTCCGATACAGTTCGGGCGTCGGCGAGCCACCCACGGCATGAAGGACGGTCGCGTCGTGCGAACCCTGAAGGATCAGCGGCGAGAGGAAGCCGCGAACCGTCGGTCGGGCATGTCGGCGGTCGCGCGCGAGCGGGCTGCCGACAACCTCGCCGAGTGGATACACACCTGCCCGTTCCGGCTCGAGTACGACGTCACCGTCGCGGCCTACGTGCCGGTCGGCGACGAGCCGGGTTCCACGGCGATGCTCGACGCGCTCCTCGATCGCGGCGTGACGGTGCTGCTGCCGGTGGTCCCCGCCGGCGAACCCGCCCCGCTCGACTGGGCGCGCTACACCGGTCCCGGCTCTCTCGCGCCGGGGCGCTGGGGCCTGCTCGAACCCACCCACGACCGTCTCGGTGTTCCCGCGATCCGCGCGGCGTCGGTGGTCCTGATCCCTGCCCTGTCCGTCGACAAGACCGGCGTCCGCCTCGGCCGCGGCGCCGGGTATTACGACCGCACCCTCGTGGGACTGTCCGCGGACCTCGTCGCCGTCGTCTACGACGAGGAACTCGTCGACTCCCTGCCCGCCGGCGACCACGACGTCGCCGTCGGCTGGGCGCTCACCCCGGGCGGCGGATTCCAGGAACTGGGCTGATCTCCGGCCGGTCCTGAGACGACAGAACCTGGGCGGCACGTCCGGAAACGATCCTGCCCAGGTTCTGCTGTGAAGTTGTGCGCGACCCGTCAGGCGGGTGTGGCGGCCTTGCTGTCGGTCTTGGTGGTACTGCTCGAGTTCGCGGACGAATCCGACGAGGACGAGGAGCTGCTCGACGTCGAGCTGTCCGTCGACGAAGACGACGACGCGGTGTCCGAAGAGGACGAACCCGACCGCGAGTCGGTGCGGTAGAAACCGCTCCCCTTGAACACGATGCCGACCGAGTTGAACAGCTTGCGCAGGCGACCGGTGCACTGCGGGCATTCGGTCAGCGCGTCGTCGGAGAACGACTGGACGATGTCGAACTTGTTGTCGCACTCCGTGCAGGCATACGAGTAGGTGGGCACCTGAACCTCCGAAAGTCAGTAAACGCTGACAAGTGTAACCGATTTTGGCACTCCCACATTCCGAGTGCTAACGCCGGGTCCGATGACGACGCCGATGCCCCCTCGATGGGACAGTTCGGGCGACATCAGGCAAGGTGTTTTCCACACTGCGGCCACACCCCGGTCGTTCACCTGCCAAACTACCGTCACCTTCCGATGGCCTGAAGCAACCAGGGCTGCTGACCTATCGCTGGAGTGAGATGACCGACTTCCTCAACGACCTCAACAGCCTGATCTGGAGCAATCCCCTGATCTACCTGTGCCTCGGCTCAGGCGTGTACTTCTCCATCCGGTCACGCTTCATGCAGATCAGGCAGATCCCGGAGATGATCCGCGTGATGATCCGCGGCGAGAGCTCGCCGGACGGGGTGTCGTCGTTCCAGGCACTGATGATCTCGCTGGCCGGTCGCGTCGGCACCGGCAACATCGCCGGCGTCGCCACCGCCATCGCCTTCGGTGGCCCCGGCGCACTGTTCTGGATGTGGGCGATGGCCTTCCTCGGCGCGTCGACCTCCTTCGTGGAGTGCACGCTCGGCCAGATCTACAAGACCCGCGACCGCCTCACCGGTGAGTACCGCGGCGGCCCCGCGTACTACTTCAGCCAGGCCTTCGCTCACACCAAGGCGGCCCCGTTCTTCAAGATCTACGGACTCCTGTTCGCCGCGGTCACCGTGCTGGCGTGCGGCCTGCTCATGCCGAGCGTCCAGTCGAACTCGATGGCTGTCGCGATGAGCCAGGCCTGGGGCATCGCCGACTGGGCCGCCGCCATCGGCATCGTGATCATCCTCGCCTTCGTCATCATCGGCGGCGTCAAGCGCATCGCGACCTTCGCGTCGATCGTCGTGCCGTTCATGGCGGTCTTCTACATCCTGTTCGCCCTCGTCGTCGTCTTCACGAACGCCTCGCAGATCCCCGAGGTGCTGCGACTGATCTTCGCGAGCGCCTTCGGCGTCGACGCGGCGTTCGGTGCGATCATCGGCGCGGCGGTCATGTGGGGCGTCAAGCGCGGCATCTACTCCAACGAGGCCGGCCAGGGAACCGGACCGCACGCCGCGGCCGCCGCCGAAGTCTCCCACCCTGCCAAGCAGGGATTCGTCCAGGCCTTCGCCGTGTACATCGACACGCTGTTCGTCTGTTCGGCCACCGGCTTCCTCATCATCTCGACCGGGGCATACCGGGTCTTCGAGGGTGAGAGCGCCGACGGCGCGGTCCTGTCCGACGGCGGACTGCTCCCCGATGTCGTCGACGTCGGCCCGACCTACGTTCAGGTGGGTTTCGACAGCGTGTGGAGCGGCGCAGGGTCGACGTTCGTGGCGATCTCGCTGGCCTTCTTCTGCCTGACCACGATCATCGCCTACTACTACATGGCGGAGACCAACCTGCGGTTCCTGCTCGGCAAGGCCGCGACCGTCTACATCCACCCGCTGCGCAGCACCGTCGGCTCCAACCTGACGATGCTCCTGCAGGCCCTGATCCTGTTCTCCGTCGCCTACGGCGCGGTGTCGACGGCCAAGGACGCGTGGACCCTCGGCGACATCGGCGTCGGCCTGATGGCGTGGCTCAACATCCTCGGCATCCTGGTCCTGCAGCAACCCGCGTTCAAGGCGCTGCGCGACTACGAGCGTCAGAAGAAGCAGGGCAAGGACCCGATCTTCGACCCGATTGCGCTCGGCATCGTCGGAGCGACCTTCTGGGAGACCTACGAGCACAAGGATCGCTTCCGCGAGGAGAAGCCGATCCCGAGTTCGGAAGGTTCGAGCCCCGACGTCTAGCTGTGGGGTAGGCCCCGACGTTCAACCGCCGATGACGTCCCGGTTGGTGTCCGGGATGTTGTCGCGGTTCATGTCCGCGTCGCGTGCCTGGCGTGCATCCCAGCGCAACAGGGCCGCGGCGAGTGCCGCCGAGACGACCGAGCCGACGAGGATCGCCGCCTTGGCGGCCGCGGCATGGTCGTCGGCCCCTCCCTCGAAGCTGAGTTCGGCGATGAGGAGAGCCACGGTGAAACCGACGCCGGTGAGCATGCCGATCGGCAGCAGGTCGCGTAGTCCGATGGCGTCGGGAAGTCGAAGAGGAGTGAACTTCGTCATCAGCCACGTCGATCCCAGGACGCCGACGAGTTTGCCGACGACGAGTCCGAACACGATGCCGATCGACACGGGCTGCACGATGGAACCCTCGCCCTCGCCACCGATCACGGTGACGCCGGCGGCCGCGAACGCGAAGACCGGAAGCGCAATCGCCGCCGAGTACGGACGCACCGCCTCGTCGAGCCGTTCCGTACGGGGGATCTTCTCACCGTGGATCGCGACGGCGGGTACGACGAAGCCGAGCAGGACGCCCGCGACGGTGGCGTGCACGCCGGATGCGTGCATCAGGGCCCAGGCGACGACGCCGACCGGGATGAACAGCGGCCAGAGCCGCCACGAGCCACGCACCAGGACGCCGAACACCGCGACCACGACGAGTGCGCCGCCGAGCATGACGAAGTCGATCTCGTCGGTGTAGAAGGTCGCGATCACCACGATGCCGAGCAGGTCGTCGACGACGGCCAGCGTGAGCAGGAACGTCCGCAACGGCAGCGGGAGGCCGCGACCGAAGATCGCGAGGACGGCGAGCGCGAAGGCTATGTCGGTGGCGGTCGGGATCGCCCAACCGCGGAGACCTTCGGGGTCGCCGAGGGCGACGACGACCACGTAGAAGAGTGCAGGGGTGACCATTCCGCCCACTGCCGCTGCGATCGGCACCCCGGCGAGCTTCAGATCGCGGAGACCGCCGGCCACGAACTCGTGTTTGAGCTCCACACCGACCACGAAGAAGAAGATCGCCAGCAATCCGTCCGACGCCCAGTGCGCCAGCGAAAGATTCAGATGCAAGAAGTCGGGTCCGACCTCGGTGTGCAGCAGTGACGCGTAGCTCTCCCGCCACGGCGAGTTGGCCCATACGACGGCGATGGCCGCGGTGATGAGCAACAGCACGCCGCTGGTGGTGTCGAGTGCGGCCCACTGCCGAAGGCGGTCGCGTGTCATGGAGCTCCTCTGTCCGCGGGCACACGTATGCCCACATCACGCCGCCCGTGACCGGGCAGCGGCCGACCAGACTTCCCGGCACACCATTGATTTCGTTCCCAGGTCACCCTATCGGAGGCCACTTGCGGTGGCGGACTGTGGACAGTGCGGCCCCGACCGTCGGACAGTCCACAACAGGACCGCAACTCCGTGTTCGGGGTGGTCACCGCCCTACCGTCCACACATGCCTCCCACTCGCATGTCGCTGCCGCGCGACCGACTCGGACCACGCCTCCGCGACCGACTCGCCTCCGCCGCCCGCCCCGGGTGGACGCGCGCGTTGGCGGTCCGACGCCTCGTCGCGGCAGCACTGGTCGTCACGGCCGCCGTGATCGCCCTCGCCGGAACCCGAGCCGACGGCGAGTTCGAGGTGCTCGTCGCGGCGCACGATCTGCTGCCCGGTCAGGTGGTCGCCGCCGACGACCTGACACCCCGGCTCGTCGAGGGGAGCACCGTTCCCGCCGGCGCGATCTCCGACGCCGCGCTCGCAACCGGGCGCACCGTCACCGGTCGCGTACGGGCCGGCGAGATGCTCACCGACACGCGGTTGCTGTCGTCACGCCTGCCGGCCGACCTGACCGGGGTCGACGACGCCCGCCTCGTGCCGGTCCGGTTGTCCGACGAGGCCGTCACGTCGTTGCTCAGGCCCGGAGACGTAGTCGACGTCCTGACCGACTCCGCGGATGTCCTCGCTCGACGCGCCGTCGTGGCGATGCACACGGGCCAGACCTCGCCGACCGGGATCTCCGCTGGTCGCAGCACGGTGGCACCGGTTCTTCTCGCGATGGACGTCGCCGCGGCGCATCGCGTCGCGGCTGCCGGGCTGGAGTCATCGCTGGCGGTGGTCCTGCACTGAATCGGACAAACCGCTGCATTCAGCTGCGACACTCCAGACGATTCAAGGCAAATGGATCGGATCGTTCACGATCGTGGATAGGGTAATACGAGTTTGCACAGCAAATGTCGGATTTGCACCGACTGAGACCAATTCATTGAAACAAGAGCGGAACACCAAGGAGAGGCCGCACACCGTGCTCAAGGGATTCAAGGACTTCATACTCAAGGGCAACGTCGTCGAGCTGGCTACCGCAGTCATCATCGGTGCGGCCTTCACCGCGATCGTGACCGCGTTCACCGACGGCATCGTCCAGCCGATCATCAACTCGATTCCGGTCGGCTCGGATGCCGCTCAGGGACTCGGATTCCAGATCACCGACAACGCCTCGACATTCGTCGACATCGGCAGCGTGATCACCGCCGTCATCAACTTCCTGATCATCGCGGCGGTGGTCTACTTCATCATCATCCTGCCGTACAACAAGCTCTCGGAACTGGGCGGCTTCGGCAAGAAGTCCGAGGTCACCGAGGTCGCTCTGCTGACCGAGATCCGCGATCTGCTCGACCCTGAGGGAACCTCGAAGGCCAAGGCCGAGGCGGAGAGCGACCTGCCGCCGCACCTCGCCGATCCGTCCGCACCGGCCGGTGACGCGTACGCACCCCAGTCGGGTCCGCTCGCGCCGTACGAGTCTCCGTCGGGCGCCGGTACGACGCAGCGCATCTCGGCTCCCCCGCAGTCGGGCGGCCAGCCGTCCCAGCAGGGTCCGTCCCAGCAGGGCCCCTCGCAGTCGGGACCGCAGGCGTCGCCGCTGTTCGGCTCTCCGCAGGGTCAGCCCGGCGGTCCGGGAGGCCAGCCGTACCCGACGCCGCAGCCGGCTCCGGGCAACTACCCGCCGCCCGGAAACTATCCGCCTCCGGGTAACTACCCGCCGCCCGGTTCCCAGTACCCGGGCGAGCAATACCCGGGCGAGCAGTACCCGGGTGATCAGTTCCCGGGTGACGGTCCGGACGCTCCGGGACGCCACTCGCGCTGAGCTCCCAGGAGGCTGACAGCGCGCACCATTCGTATCCCAAGCATGCACTCCTACTTTGGGATTCGTCGCACAGAGGTTGCGACCCGCCGGGGATGACACCCGGTGCGAATCTCGACATGAGGATGGACGAATGCCGAACAAGCCCCAGAACCACAAGCCGCAGCAGCCCAACGGCGGACGGCCCGGCACTCAGCAGCGCAAACAGCCGCCGCGTCCCAAGGCCCGTCCCCAACGGCTCCCCTGGGTCTTCGGTAGCTGACACATCGACAACGAGCCCCTGCCGCCTCGCGCGGCAGGGGCTCGTTGCGTTTCCACGGATGACTGGTGGAGTCGGCAGCAACGCCCGCTCGAGAGCCCGCTCAGGCGGACCGGGCAGTGGCGTGAAATCGTCCGTCGCGCAGCTCGATCCGTCGGTTCGCGATCGCCAGGACACGCGGATCGTGGGTGATCATCACGGTCGTGCGGGACGACGCCAACCTCGCGAGCGGTTCCAGCACCTCGTCAACGGTCTCGGCATCCAGTCCGGTGGTCGGTTCGTCGAGGATCAGCAGTGGCGCGTCCCGTAAGAAGGCTCGGGCCAACGCGATTCGCTGTTGCTGCCCACCGGAGAGGTTGTCCCCGCGTTCGACGACCTCGGCGTCGAAGCCACCGGGGAGTCGCTCGATGAACGGTGTCGCACCGGCCAGATCCGCGGCAGCGACGATGTGTTCGCGCGCGACGTCCGTGCGCCACAACGCTATGTTCTCGGCGATCGAACCGCTCATCAGCGCCGGTCGCTGATGGAGTACCGACATGTGAGCGCGCAGCGTCGGGGTGGACATGGTTCGGATGTCGTTGCCGTTGAGGAGGATCGATCCCGAGTCCGGGTCGTAGAAGCGCAGCAGCAGGTACGTCAACGTACTCTTGCCGGCCCCGCTCGGCCCGGTGATGGCGACGAGATCGCCGGCGCCGATCTCCAGATGCACGTCATCGAGCACCGTCGAATCCGTCTGCGGGTAGGCGAACGAGACACCGTCCAGGGTCAGGCTCACCGCCGACGCCACCGGGCCCGGCGGCACGTCATCTCCGTCGAGCGTCTCGGCCACGCCGACCGGCGCATCCAGCACCTGCGCGACGCGTTCGGCGCTCGCGGTCGCCGCAGTGACGTCGACGACGAGTCCGCCCAGCGTCTGGATCTGCGGGTACAGGTAGCCGAGATAGCCGGTCAGCGCGATCAACGTGCCCAATTCTGCTGCGCCGACCGATATCTGCCAGGCACCGAGGACGATCACCGCGATCATGCACAGCACCTCGACGACGGTGACGGCCTCGGAGAAGGCGGCGTCGGCACGGATCTCCGACATCCGGGCATCGCGCCATAGTCGACTCTGCCGCCCCACCCTGCGCCGGTCTCGATCGAGCTGACCGGCGGCCTGGATGGCGGGCGCATTGGCGACGCCCTCGGCGACCAGGGAACTGATCCGGCCGGCCGACGATCGTTCCCGGCGCGACGCACGCTTGACGATGACGCCGAAACGGCGGGCGATCAGCCACAGCAGGGGTGCGAGGATCGCGGCAGCCAGGGCGAGCTGCCACTGGGTCACGAAAGCCGCGACGGCATAGACGATCAGGCTCACGACGGCGACGGCGGCGGTGACGACCCCGGAAGACAGCAGACTGTCGACCGCTTCCACGTCGGAGGTGTTGCGGGACACGAGATCTCCCGTGCCGAATCGATGTCGCGCATGCGGTGCGAGGCGTTGCGTGTGCACGTACAACCGGTCGCGCAGCCGGAGAAGGAGTTTCTCGGTGACCCCGCCGGTAAGCACCGCTCCCGCGTACGAGGCCGCCGCACCGATGAGGGACGCGGCGATCCACACGAGCAGCGGGTCGAGCAGGGCCGACAGATCGCCGGTGATGAGGACGTCGTCGACGATGTGGGCGAACACGGCGACGGTGACGACCGTGGTCGCGACGTGGACCAGATAGCAGAGGATCGCGACCGCGAGTCTCCACCTGACCCCGTTGAGCAGCGGGCCGAATCGACGCACGGCCGCGCACAGCGACAACGAGCCCGGTTGTTCCATCAGACGTCTCCCAGCGACGGCATCCTCACCGTCGCCGCCAAGGCTAACCCGCCGAGCTTGGGAAACCCTTGTGCGAGGGCCGATCACAGGACCCTCACAGAACATCGTCAGCAGCCGGACAGCTGCCGGGCCCGCCACGAGACACCGCCGACGCAAACACCGCGGGGTGGGAATCCGAGTCGGATTCCACCCCGCGGTGGAGTTGCTGTGTCAGCGAATCGATCAGCCGAGGCTGAAAGGCTTCCCGTTAAGCACGACGACGCCCTTAACGGAATCTGTGCTCACGGTTACCTGCACAACGGCCTTCGCGGATGCGTGGCCGGCGCACGAGTTCACGCCCAACTTCTCCTGGCTGTAGACCACTCCACCCTTGCCACCCTTGAAGGTGTAACTGTTGACCTTGTAGTCGCTGTAGGCTGTGTCCGTGCCCGAAGTCGTGTTCACCAACCAGACGCGCTCAACCTGGCCGGGACCAAGGCTGACCGAGCCATTTGCACCTCCACTCGGGCTCCAACCTCCCTGACTGGGGGGCGTTTCCCACGTTCCTGTACCTCCACTGGGATCTGTGTAGGTACCACTGTTCCCGCTGCTTGGCGGACTGTATGCGTAGCCGCCCTCAGCTCCAGCCCCAGCCCCAAAGTTGACCTGACACCCGACATCGAACCCGACCTTAACCACACCGCCTTCGGCCTTACCTCCGACGGTGACGCGCACCTTGCCCGACAGCCACGCCTCGCGCGAGGTCGGAACGTTGCTGATCGCACGCTGGACGTTGACGTACTCATCGAACAACTGCACAGTCACCGGCGTGCCGTCGACGAGTGTCTTGGTGATCTTGCCACCAGGCAGCGGTCCTGCGGTCGCCCCGCCAGCGCTAAGGCTGGTTAGTCCCATCGCCGCGGCTCCGGCGATACCGGCCGCCGCAACCACGCGACGCGTGATGTTCTTCTTCATGATTCCCCTTCGTGGAATATCAATCTGCTCAGGGCAGATAAGTCAGGAAGTGCTTGTTATCTGCGCCCGGTCAGTTGATGCTGAAGGGCTGGCCGTACAGGGTGGACTGGAGCAAGGTGCCCTCGCCGCTGACCGTACCTTCGTCAGTGCTGTAACCCTTGGCTGCAATAACCTTCGTCACCGAACGGACGGAAGCGTAACCACCGCACTTGTTCAGCGTGAACGAAAGCTGTGAAAGCTGAATGCTGGCGACACCCGAGTCGGACAGGTCCTTGTCGGTGATACTGACTTCCGCGACCTGGCCCGGGCTGAGGGGCAGATTCAGGGAGCCGCTCAGGCCGCCACTCTGCGCGATGAAGTCAATAGAGCCTCCAAGGCCGAGCTCGAGTCCGTCGAGGTTCACCTGACAGCCCACAAGGTAGGTAACCGCCAGGTTGCCACCCACACCCTTGCTCGCCTTCGCGGTGTAGGTGCCCGAGAGGACAAATCCGCGCGACGTCGGAACATTCGCGACAGTAGGGATCGGGTAGGCGCTCTCATTTGTCCGCCAGCTCTGCACTGTTTCGCCGTCGACACCCGAGGCCTTCTTGTATCCGTTGGCCAGCTTTCCTGCTGCCGCATCACCGGCGCCCATGCCGGCCAGGCCCACGACCGCGGCCGAGGCGATCGCGACGGCGCCCGCGGCGCGGCGCAGCCCAAGCTTGCTGAACTTGCTCATTCGTTCCCTCTCACAGGATTCGGCTGTTACCCCGCGGAATGTGTTCACATCCGCAAGTCATGACCCTCGACGTTCGATGGTGTTCCACACAGTAATGCTCAGTCTGCTCACACGCAGGACTTGGCTTGCGTTAAGGATCCATCGAATTCCTGGTCACTGCTGCGTTGTCACTCGCGACAGATCGCAGGACGCTGCTCAAGCCCCGTTCACAGGGGACCGAGCGTTGTCGAGGCGAACGTTATCGGAGGGGTCTCAGAACGGGCAACAGCTGGACTCGGCCGTGTCACAAACCGGATACGCACCATCGCAAATAGTGAATACGTGATCTATCGACGGACGAAAGTTAACGGTAGATAAACACGCTGATGCGGCTATGTACAGCTGGTCGCATTTCACTCGTAATGGGGCGGCCGCTGGGCCTCGAACCAATCCTGAGAGTGACCTTTGTGATCTTCGCCACACGCGTCACTCGTGATGTCCGGGAGGTCGTCCCCGAACACCGAATCAAGCTTCGCGCGACGGGCAGCACGATGAGCAGCAGCGTCATCGCTGCTGCTCACCGGTCGGTTTTCGGGGTTGCCGCGGTCACCCGTCATCGCAGGGAAGTCCTATTTCCGGTCGGTCGATCGTCCTGTCGGACCCGAGATCTCCAGCGCTGCTCGTGGTCCCCGCCACACGCAGCGGTGGCGCGCTCAGAACTCGCTGATGGACTCGATCACATACTTCGCGAGAGGGGCGGCCGTCGCCATTCCGTCGCGCACCGCGGCGCGGGAATCGGCGATATTGACGACCAGGGTCTGCCCGGAGATTCCGGCCAGCCCGCGCGAAAGTCCACCGTCGGTCGCCCCGGCGGCGAGCCCGGAACTACGGATCGCCTCCTCGATGCCGCGCAGCCGGCGGTCGAGCAGCGGTTCGGTGGCCTCCGGGGTCACGTCGCGGGCGCCGACGCCCACACCGCCCACCGAAACCACCAGGTCGACACCACCGATCACCGCGGTGTTCAGAGCGTTCCGGATCTCCACCTCGTCGCCGGGAACAACAACGGCGGCGTCGACGTGGAATCCTGCCTCGGCGAGCAGTTCGCTGACGAGAGGCCCGAGCAGACGCTGGTCCTCACCGTGCGCGGCCTCGTCGTCGACGACGACGACGAGAGCCCGGCCGATCTCCTCGCCCGGCGGGCGATGCGCGGCCTGCTCGTGACGCGCGACGAACTCCCGCGCCGCGGCGTCGGCGGCCACGACATCGGCCGGATCGACCTGACCCGGATCACCCGCGAGACGGACGTCCAGGGACTGTCCCTCCTCGACGGTGTCGCCGGAGATGGCGGTGTTTCCGGGAACGGGGGATCCGGCATCAGACATGGCAGGCCCTTTCTCTCTCGTCTCTGACCGTCCGCTGGACGGTCGTGCGGGGCTGTGTAGTTGTGTGTGGTCGGGCGGTGGCGCCGCGTGTCACTTCACCTCGAGCGTGCCCAACTTGACCTGTGCGGTCTTGGTGTTCGCGCCGTCTGTGTAGGTCACCGTGACCGTGTCCCCCGGCGCATGCGACCGGATGGCCGCCACGAGTGCGTCGCCCGACGGGATCGGACGGTCGTCGACCTTGGTGATGACCGCGTCCTTCGGGATGCCCGCGCCCGCCGCAGGTCCGCCCGGGGTCACATCGGTGACGACGGCGCCGGGCGCGTCGGAGTCACCGCTCGGGCGCACGGACACACCGATGTTGGCGTGGCTGGCCTTGCCCGTGGACTCGAGCTGCTTGGCCACGCGGATCGCCTGGTCGATGGGGATCGCGAACCCGAGTCCGATGCTGCCACCGGCCTGCTGCTCGCCTCCACCGAGGGTGGCGATGGCGGTGTTGATACCGATCAGTGCTCCCCTGGCGTTCACCAGCGCACCGCCCGAGTTGCCGGGATTGATCGCGGCGTCGGTCTGGATGGCATCGATCACCGAGGTGGTGTTGGTGCCCGGATCGCGGGAGGTCAGGACAGGTCGGTTGAGCGCGCTGATGATGCCCGTGGTGACCGTTCCGGCGAGTCCGAGCGGCGAACCGATGGCGATGACGTCCTGCCCGACCGCGAGGTTGTTCGAGTTGCCCACCGTGACCGGGGTCAGATCGTTCCGGTCGACCTTGATGACCGCGATGTCGGAGATCGGATCGGCGCCCAGGACCCGGGCCTGCGCCCGTGAACCGTCCGAGAAGTTGACCCCGACCTTGGCCGCGGGGCCGTTGTCCCCGGCGCTGACGACGTGGTTGTTGGTCATGATGACGCCGTCCTCGGTCAGGACGACACCCGATCCCGAGCCCAGCGCGCCACCCGAGGCGACCTCGATGGAGACCACCGATGGCAGTACACGGGCCGCCACCTCCTGGACCGATCCGGCCGGCGCCTCGACGGGCGCGGTGTTCCCATTCGCCCCGGGGTCGCCGCCGAGCGGACCGCTGCTCGTGCTGCTCGACGACCCGTTGGAACCGTCGGCCAGGGTGTAACCGATCGCACCGCCGGCACCACCGGCGACGAGAGCGACCACCAGCGCACCGGCGCCGAGTGCGGCCAGGCGTCCGCCGCCCTTGTTCTTCGGAGTCCGGGGCGGCGGGTTGCCCCCCGACCCGCCGAACGCGGACTGCGAGTAGGCACCGCCGCCGGGCCCGCCATACGAGGCCTGTGGGGGAAACGGGCTGGTCCCGGGGTTGCCGTAGACAGACGTGGGTGCGTTGTTTCCCCCGTAGCCGGGTCGACCGCCCTGCGCGGGGAATGCTCCGGAGGCCGGACCCGGGTAGCCGTGGCCGCCATGGGACTGCGTCGGTGACTCGGAGCCCGGGGGTGTGGAGGGAGCGCCGCCCCCGGTAAACGGGCCGGCCTCGTGCTGACCGTGCTGGCCACCCCCGTACGGACCGCCACCCTGCGAACCGCCAGTCGTCATCTTCGTCTCTTCCTCGTCGTCTGACCGGCACAGTGCCGGCTGTGGTCGCCACCGGCTGCTGCCGGGTCGGTTCGGTCGGGGTCATCGGTCAAACCACTCGACCGGCGTACCCGAACAACGCCTTCGGTCAACCCTATGGGATCGATGACCAGGTCACACCGGGTAACCACTCGGCTGTCGATGATGTGGACGACGGCCGTCGTGACCCGCCGATGCACGGCGCTTCATCCTTATTGACGAATCACTTGCGGAGATGGTTCCGCAGGAGTTGCCCGGCCGGGCAGAGTCATCCGGATGAGCGCACCGCCGCGTGGCGAGGTGTCGGCCGTGACGGTGCCGCCGTGACGTTCGACGACCTGCCGCACGATCGCCAGGCCCAGCCCCGATCCCGGCATCGACCGCGATTGCGTCGAACGATAGAACCGCTCGAAGACGAGACCGCGGTCCTCCTCGGGGATTCCGGGACCGGCGTCGGCGACGGTGAGCTGCGCTGTCGACATCCCGGTCTGTGTCAAGCCGACGGTCACCGACGTGCCCGGCGGACTCCATTTCGCCGCGTTGTCCAGCACATTCAGTACCGCACGGGAGAGGCCGTGCTGTTCGCCGAAGATGTACCAGGGGGCGAGGTCGAGCTCGAAGTCGATGTCGTTGCGGCGCCGCCGGACGCGTTCGAGGGCCTGCTCGACGATCTCCGCGAGATCGACTTCCTCGTAGACCACCTCGGGCGCGTCCTCGCGGGCGAGGTCGACGAGATCGCCGACCAGCGTGGACAATTCCTCGATCTGAGCCATCACGTCGGCGCGCAGGTCGACCATGTCCTGTTCGGGGACCGCCGGTGCGCCCGGTCGGCTCGCCGCGATCAGCAGTTCCAGGTTGGTGCGCAGCGAGGTCAACGGCGTTCGCAGTTCATGTCCGGCGTCGGCGACGAGACGCGCCTGACGGTCCCGGGATTCGGCGAGCGCCCGCAGCATCGCGTTGAAACTGGCTGTGAGCTTGGCCAATTCGTCGTTGCCGGTCACCGGTATGGGTGTCAGGTCGTTCGTTCGCGCGACCCGTTCGACGGCCCGGTTCAACCGGGCCACCGGTCTCAGTCCGGCACGTCCGACCGTCGTACCGGCGAGAGCCGCCAAAGCCACTCCGCCACAACCGACCACGAGAAGCACCCAAGCCAGGCGTTTGAGAACGCGGTCGGTCTGGATGAGACTCTGCGCCAGGACGAGGGTGTTGCCGTCGTCGAGTTTGCGCGTCAGCACGCGCTGATTCCGGGTGGTGCGCAGGCTCTGCGGATTGGTCCCGGCGATTGCCGGCGCCCGCACGATCTCGCGTTCGGGGTCCTCGAAGGGGACCTGCCCGATGAGATATGTCTGACCGCTCGGGGTCACGAGCGCGACCGAGATGTTCGTGGAGAACACAGTTCCCGCCACCAGCTGCTCGGGCTGGTTGCGCAGCACACCGGCCCGCGCCAAGGCCGCCATCCCGTCGGCACGGCTTTCCAGCTGCTGGTCGACCTCGTTGTACATCGCCCGGTACACCACGAAGTACGCGGCCGCGGCCATCAGGCTCACTGACACCAGCACGACGGTCGCCGAGAGGATCGTGACACGCGAACGCAGCGACACCGCTCGCGTCAACGGCATCGGTGCCCGCATCTCCTTCTCCCCGGACGGGCAGTTCTCCCTGGAGGAGCCAGGTCCGTTGGCGAGCACGTGGGTCAGGCGGTCACGCATCCGCGAGGACGACGACACTAGGGCGGGGTCTCCCGCAGTACGTATCCGACACCGCGCACGGTGTGGATGAGTCGCGACTCCCCGTCCGCCTCGGTCTTGCGGCGCAGGTAGCGACGTAGACCTCGAGAGCGTTGCCCGAGGTCGGGAAGTCGTATCCCCACACCTCTTCGAGGATGCGGCTGCGGGACAGCACGCGCCGCGGGTTTGCCATCAACATCTCCAGCAGCGCGAATTCGGTGCGTGTGAGGCTGATCGACCGCTCGCCACGGGTCACGTCACGCGTCACCGGGTCGAGCGACAGGTCCGCGAAGGTGAGGGTCTCCGAGTCCGCGTCGGCGTCGGGTGCCGCACGACGCAGCAGCGCCCGCAACCGGGCGAGTAGTTCTTCGAGTGCGAACGGCTTCGGCAGATAGTCGTCGGCGCCGGCGTCGAGCCCCGAGACCCGCTCGGAGACTGAATCACGGGCGGTCAGGACCAGGATCGGCAGGTCGTCACCGGCGGAACGGAGTCGGCGGCACACCTCGAGGCCGTCGAGGCGTGGCATCATCACGTCGAGGATGACGACGTCGGGACGATCGGCGAGGATCTTCTCGAGTGCCTCGATGCCGTCGCCCGCGGTCTCGACGGTGTATCCGTTGAAGTTGAGCGACCGTCGCAACGACTCCCGGACCGCCCGGTCGTCATCAACCACGAGGATGCGCATGGCATACAGTCTTATCCGCCTCGGCTGAGATCCGCCTGAGCAACGCCGCAACTCCGGCTATCCGGTCTCGGAATTGCGTGCGACCTGCAGTTCTTTTCCCTTCACAGCCATGGCCGTCGACTGTGAGGTCAAGTTGATGGCTGTGTAACCCCGGCCTTCGGGTTGCGAAACATCCGACTTCGACGCTGGAGACCGTGACCGCCTCCCCCACCACGCACCCCGTCATGTCCCGGTCGGTCATGTCCCTGTGCGCCTACTGCGGCGTCGGCTGTGGCCTGGAGATGCGGCTCGGCGACGCCGGCGAGCTCGTCAGGACCGTCGGGCGCGCCGACCACCCCACGAACTTCGGCCGGCTGTGCACCAAGGGATCGACCACCGTCGACATGCTCGCCGCCGGCGGACGCCTCGACGCCCCGCTCGTCCGGGACGACCGCGGCGGTGAGCTCCGCCGAAGCGGCCTCGATGCCGTCATCACCGACACCGCGCGCCGGTTGCGCGCCATCGTCGACGAACACGGTCCCGACGCCGTGGCGCTGTACGTCTCCGGCCAGATGTCGCTCGAGGCGCAGTACCTGTCCAACAAACTGGCCAAGGGTTTCATCGGCACCAACCAGATCGAGTCGAACTCGCGCCTGTGCATGGCCAGCGCCGGCACGGGATACAAGCTGTCGCTGGGCTCCGACGGTCCGCCCGGGTCGTATCAGGACTTCGACCACGCCGACGTCTTCCTGGTCATCGGATCGAACATGGCCGACTGTCACCCCATCCTCTTCCTCCGGATGATGGACCGGGTCAAGGCGGGCGCCAAGCTGATCGTCGTCGACCCGCGGCGCACCGCGACCGCCGACAAGGCCGACCTGTTCCTGCAGATCGAGTCCGGTACCGACCTCGCCTTCCTGAACGGCCTGCTGCACCTGCTGATCTCCGGCGGTCACACCGACGACGAGTTCATCGCGTCGTTCACCGACGGTTTCGAGCAGATGCCCGAGTTCGCGGCGCAGTATCCGCCGGAGGTCGTCGAATCCATCACCGGCATCGCCGCCGACGACCTGCGCACCGCGGCCACGATGATCGGCGAGGCCGGCGACTGGATGAGTTGCTGGACAATGGGTCTCAACCAGTCGACGCACGGCACCTGGAACACCAATGCTCTGGTCAACCTGCACCTCGCGACGGGCGCCATCTGCCGCCTCGGCAGCGGACCCTTCTCCCTGACCGGCCAGCCGAACGCGATGGGTGGCCGCGAGATGGGTTATATGGGGCCGGGATTGCCGGGCCAGCGTTCGGTGCTGTCCGAGGCGGACCGCACGTTCGTGGAGACCGCGTGGGGCATCCCGTCCGGCACGCTGCGCACGGACGTCGGGGGCGGCACCATCGACATGTTCCGCAGGATGGCCGACGGCGACATCAAGGCCTGCTGGATCATCTGCACCAATCCTGTTGCCTCGGTGGGCAACCGGAAGACCGTGATCGAAGGCCTGGAACGAGCCGATCTCGTGATCACCCAGGACGCCTTTGCCGAGACGGAGACCAACCAGTACGCCGACGTCGTACTGCCGGCGACGCTGTGGTCGGAATCGACCGGGATCATGGTGAATTCGGAGCGAAACCTCACCCTGTTCGAGCCTGCTCTCGCCGCACCCGGGCAGGCGATCCCGGACTGGGAGATCATCACGCGCATCGCGTCGGAGATGGGGTACGCCGAGGCGTTCTCCTATTCGAGTGCCGAGGAGGTCTTCGACGAGATCAAACAGTTCGCCAATCCGAACACCGGCTACGACCTGCGGGGCGTCACCTACGACGGTCTGCGCCGGACTCCGATGCAATGGCCGTGTCCGCCGTCGTCCGACGGAGCCGACCTCCTCGCCGACGGTGCGCGCAATCCGATCCGGTACCTGAACGACGGCCGGAGTCAGACCCTGCATCGTCTCGACGACGGGACGGTGCCTCGGCTGGCATTCGCCACACCGACGCGCCGCGCCCAGTTCTTCGCACGGCCTCACCTCGACGCCGAGGAGCTACCGGACGACGACTATCCGTTCCTGCTCAACACCGGTCGGCTGCCGCATCAGTGGCACACGATGACCAAGACCGGCCGGGTCGCCAAGCTGAACAAGCTGAACCCCGAACCGTTCGTCGAACTCCATCCGGAGGATGCCGCACGCCTGGACCTCGGAGCGAAGGACAAGGTCGAGGTGGCGTCGCGTCGCGGACGAGCGGTGTTGCCCGCCCGGATCTCCGACCGGGTGCGCCCCGGGAACTGCTTCGTGCCGTTCCATTGGAACGACGCCTTCGGCGAACACCTCTCCATCAACGCGGTCACCTCCGATGCCGTGGATCCCCTGTCGCAGCAGCCGGAACTCAAGGTGTGCGCCGTGACACTGACCAAGGTC
Organism: Gordonia sp. CNJ-863; assembly: GCF_001942325.1. NCBI lineage: Bacteria > Bacillati > Actinomycetota > Actinomycetes > Mycobacteriales > Gordoniaceae > Gordonia > Gordonia sp. CNJ-863. The sequence goes on along the minus strand of NZ_MKKG01000011.1, from coordinate 12,238 downwards.
GCGGGGTCGCCGTCAGCGGTGCCACCGGTCACCGGTTCGTCCGAGTTGGCTGATGCACTGGGCGTTTCGGAGGTCGCCGTTCCGGAGCTGTCACCGGCGGAACAGCTGTATCTGGCCGGGTTGGCCGCAGGAGTCTCGGCTTTTGGTGCTTCCGGAACTCCACCGGGTGTTCCCTCGATCCCGGCCGACGCGCCGCTGAGCGCGGAGGTCCGACTCTGGGCGTCCGGCCTGCTGGCCGGGATGTACTCGCGCGCCGACGCCGCCACGCCGCCTGCGCCGACACCGGATTCGAATGATCCCACCAGCACGATCACCGTGCTGTGGGCGTCGCAGATGGGCAATGCGGAGGAGCTGGCCGCCGAGACCGCTGAACGCATGACGGCGAACGGTCTCCGGGCCGACGCGAAGTCGATGGACGAGGTCGAGGTCGGCGAACTACGGGGTACCGCACTCTTCGTCACGTCCACCACCGGCGACGGCGATCCGCCGGACAACGGCGCAGCGTTCTGGGAGGCGCTGAACGGTGCTGAGGCACCGGACCTTTCCGAGGTCGACTATGCGGTGCTCGCCCTCGGCGACTCGAACTATGACGACTTCTGCGGCCACGGACGCAAACTCGACGAACGGATCGGCGAGCTCGGCGGTCGTCGGATCGTCGACCGGGTCGATTGCGAACCCGACTTCGAGGAGACGGCCGGGAGCTGGCTCAACGACGTGATCCGTGCGATCAGCATCGGCAACCGTGCGCCGGTCTCCGGCGTGACCGACGATCGGGTCACCGTGGTCAGCAAGCCCGCGGACTCCGCGGCCGCCCCGTCGGTTCGGACCGCGCCTGCCTACTCCCGCAAGAAACCGCTGGTCACCTCGCTGGTTCGGAACGTGAAGCTGAATGCCGAGGGCTCGCAGAAGGATGTGCGCAACTTCGGGTTCCGGCTGCCGGCGGACACCCTGACCTACCAGGCCGGCGATGCGCTCGGCGTGTGGCCGTTGAACAATCCGGCCCTCGTGGAGGAGTTCCTCGACCGGACCGGACTCGACGGCGGACACACGGTGACGGTCGGTGGCGACGACATGCCGCTGTACCAGGCGCTACGCGAACGGCTCGAGTTCGCGCGGGTCACACCCGACCTCGTCCGATTCGTCGGTGAGCGTTCGGGTTCCGACGACCTGAAAGCCCTGGCCACTGCGGGCAACAAGTCGGAGTTCAATGACTGGTCCTGGGGACGACAGTCGGTGGATGTCCTCGCCGAGCGCCCGATCCACGCCGACGTCGACGAATGGCTCGCGGTCCTCAAACCGCTGGCCCCACGGTCGTATTCGATCTCGTCGAGTCCGCTGGAAAGCCCCGACGAGGTGCAGCTGACCGTGAATGCGGTGCGCTACAACCGATGCGGCATCCAGCGCGGCGGCGTGTGCTCGACCTTCCTCGCCGACCACGCCGAGGACACCGAGGTCGGGGTCTTCGTCACCTCGACCACGCACTTCCGCCCGCCCGCCGATCCCGACACCCCGATGATCATGATCGGGCCCGGCACCGGCATCGCCCCGTTCCGCGGCTTCCTCCGCGAGCGGGAGGCGTTGGGCCACAACGGCAAGAACTGGCTGTTCTTCGGCGAACAATATTCGGCCACCGATTTCTACTATCGCGACGAACTGACGACGATGCTCGGCGACGGCCTGTTGACCCGCCTCGACGTCGCATTCTCCCGCGACCAGGACCGCAAGATCTACGTCCAGGACCGCATGGTCGAACACGGCGAAGAGCTCTACCAGTGGCTGCACGACGGCGCCCACGTCTACGTCTGCGGCGACGCGTCCCGGATGGCCAAGGACGTCGACGCGACCCTGAAAGGCATTGTCGCGCAGTACGGTCGCCGCTCCCCCGCGAGCGCCGAGGCCTACGTCAAGGCACTCGCCGCCGACAAGCGGTATGTGCGGGACGTGTACTGACCGCCCCGCACCCTGAGGCGCGAGGCGCACCACCACCGCTCCCTGAAGCGCGAGGCGCACCACCACCGCTCCCTGAGGTGCGAGGAGCGCAAGCGACGAGCCCCACCGCTCCCTGAGGTGCGAGGAGCGCAAGCGACGAGCCACGAAGGGCTCGCAACCCAAGAATGCACAGTGACAACACCGTCGCGACAACCGTCCACAGCGTCCGTTCAGCGCGCCGATCGGAACAGTTCGGTACCGCATGATCGCCCCATGGCATGGGTCTACCTCCTCGAGTGCTCTGACGGCTCGTACTACGTGGGCAGCACCCGCGATCTCGCGAAACGACTTCGCGAGCACAGCACCACTCAGACCGGATACACGTCCCAACGACGACCGGTTCGTCTGGCGTGGTCCGCGGAACTCGATCTCGCCGACGCCTACCGAATCGAGCGGCGGATTCACGGCTGGTCCAGAGCCAAGAAGAAGGCGTTGATCGACGGAGAGATCGATCACCTGAAGATGCTGGCGAAGCGACCAAGCGCTGCGAAAGACCCGCGACCCCGTCAGTGACGACGCAGTGTGGTGGTGCACACGTTGAGGAATCAGGTCACCAGGCCTTCGTGGCTCGTCGCTAACGCTCCTCACACCTCAGGCAGCAGACGGTAGGCACCAACGCTCCCCACACCTCGGGCAACAGACGGTAGGCACCACCGCTCCCCACACATCAGGCAGCAGACGGTAGGCACCAACGCTCCTCACACCTCACGCAGCGAAGGATCGCATCACTTCTTTCGCATCAGGTAGCTCGTAAGCGACTACAGCCAGACGATGATGTCCCCGTCGCGCTCTTCGACGCGGTACACGGCAATCGAGCCGATCCCCTCCGACGTACACCCACCATCAGCGAACGTGAAGGCGTACTGGTGCAACGGACAGACGATCTTGGCTTCGTCGAACTGACCGTCGGCCAACGGCCCTCCCCGATGCGGGCACACCGCTTCGGTGGCGCGTAGTGTGCCGTCGGTCATGCGGAACACCGCGATCTGCCTGCCGTGCACCGCATATGCCCGACTCTCCCCGAACTCGAGGTCGCCCACCGACCCCACGACCACACCCGGTTCGGCGACGCTGGTCATCGGACCGGCACCTGAGGGAGCGGCAACAGAGGCAGAGCAGGGGTGAACTGAGCAGGCGACTTGGGTTCGGTCCGATCGAGCCAGGGGTCGACGTACGCGGCGACCGCCTCGTCGATGCGCTCCTGCAGCCCCGCCACCAAGCCGTCACGGTCGGCGACAATGATCGCGCGCAACTCTTCGATGCCGATGCGCGGCACGAAGGCATAGGTCCGCTCGAGCCACTTGCCCTGTTCGCGGTAGTACTGGATGAAGATGCCGCACAACCGGACCACCTCGTCGGGCGAATCAACGGTGGCGAGCAGGTCGCCCTTGCGGATGTGGGCACCGGCAGCACCGCCGACGTAGATCTCCCACTTGCCGTCGCCGATGGCTACCACACCGAAGTCCTTGCACAGCGCCTCGGCACAGTTGCGCGGGCAACCGGTCACGGCGAGTTTGAGTTTCGCCGGCGATTCCAGGCCCTGATAGCGGGTCTCGATGTCGATGCCGAGCTGCGTCGAGTCGCCGAGACCGAAACGGCAATAATCGGTTCCGACACAGGTCTTCACGGTCCGGAAGGACTTGCCGTAGGCGTAACCCGACGGCATGCCGAGGTCCTCCCACACCTTTGGGAGGTCTTCCTTCTTGACGCCGAGCAGGTCGAGTCGCTGACCCCCGGTCGCCTTGATCATCGGGATCGAATACTTCTCCGCAACGTCGGCGATCCTGCGCAACTGCTCGGGCGAGGTGACCCCGCCCTTCATCTGCGGGACCACCGAGAACGTGCCGTCCCGCTGGATGTTCGCGTGCACACGGTCGTTGACGAACAGTGCACCCGGCTCACGTTTCCAGTCCGATCCCCAGATGATCCGAAGCAGCGAGGCGAGTGGCATCTTCGCGGTCGCGTCCTCCCCCGCCGGTGCCAGCTTCTCGAAGACCTCACTGACCGACCGCAGGTTCTGCCGCCGGATCGCGCCGATGAGCTCGGGTTTGGTGAGCGGAATCGCCGGAACGTACCAGTCCGCCGAGGCATCCGCCGTCAGGGCGTCCCCGGCAGCGTATTCGACGATGTCGGCGACGAGCCCCTTGCACGACCCACATCCCTTGCCGGCGCGCGTCTTCGCGCACACCTCGCCGACGCTCGTGCAACCCGACGCCACGCAACTCACGATGTCGCCCTTGGTGACCCCGTTGCAGTTACAGACCTGTACGTCGTCGGCGAGTTCGGCCGCACCGGTCGCCGCGCTCGGCGTCCCCAGGTCGAACAGCATCGAGATGCGCTCGTCCGGCAGCGGCACCTTCTCGTCGAAGGCCTGGGTGAGGAAGTTCGCCTTGGAGATGTCGCCGAGGAGCATGGCGCCGATCAGCTTGTTGTCCCGGACCACGACACTCTTGTAGACACCGCTGCGCGGTTCGTAGAACTGGACGAACTCGTCGTCGTCCCGCTCCGGACCCTTGACACCCATCGCCGCGACGTCGACGCCGGCGACCTTGAGCTTCGTGGTCAGGCGCGAACCGTGGTACTCGGCTCGGGGATTCGCGCCGGTCAGCACGTCGGCGAGAACCACCGCCTGTTCCCACAGCGGGGCGACGAGTCCGTACACCTCACTGCGATGCTGCGCACACTCCCCGACCGCATAGATGAATGCCTCGTCCTCACAACGCATCTGATCGTCGACGACGATCCCGCGTTCGACGACGAGTCCGGCTCCGCGCGCGATCCCGACGTTCGGCCGGATACCGGCGGTCACCACGATCATGTCGGCGGGCAGCGACTCACCGTCGGTGAAGCCGACTCCCGCGACCGTCCCGTCGTCGTTGCGCAGCACCGACGTCGTGCGCTTGCCGGTGTGGACACCCACGCCCAGAGACTCGATCTTGTTGCGCAGCACGCGCCCACCGCGCTCGTCGAGCTGCTGGTTCATCAGGTGCCCGGGCGAGTGCACGACGTCGACGGCCACTCCCTGCGTCTGCAGGCCGTAAGCGGCCTCGAGACCGAGCAGGCCGCCGCCGATCACGACGGCGCGCATGTGATCACGCGAGGTCGCCATCTGCAGCATGCCGTTGGTGTCCTCGATGGTCCGGAAGCCGAACACACCGCGGGCGAGCTTGCCGTCGGGTTCGCGCAGGCCGTCCATGTTGGGGAAGAACGTGTGGGAGCCGGTCGCGATGACGAGGACGTCGAAGTCGATGGCCCGGCCCGACGCGCATGTCACCGTCTTGGCGAACCGGTCGATGGATTCGGCGCGGTCGCCGGCGTACAGGGTGACGCCGTGCTCGCGGTACCAGGCCATCGGGTTCAGCATCAGGTCGTCGTCGTCGACCGTGGCCTCACCGGCCAGCACATGGCTGAGCATGATGCGGTTGTAGTTGCCGTACGGCTCGTCGCCGACCATCGTGACGTCGAACTGGTCACCGCCACCGCGTTCGAGGATCTCCTCGACCGTGCGCGCGCCGGCCATACCGTTTCCGACGACAACCAGGCGTCGTCGTTCCTGCAGGTCCTGAGAGCCCGCCATCAGAAGACGACCATCCCGAAGTCGACCACGACCTCGCCGCTCGCGCCCTCGGGGGCCGCGATCACGAGTTCGAGTGTCGTGTCGGGGTCGACGTCCTCGACCACCCGCAGCGGTACGTTGACCGCCGACCGCGCCCCCATCGGGAACATCCGCATCGGCGTCCCGTCGCGCATCAGCGTCACGCAGACCAACTCGCCGGAACTGTTACCCCCGCGAAAGTACAACGGCTGGGCCGTCATTCCCGACGGCACCACGAACGTCAACGACGGGTCGATGGGCCCGGACTTGGTCAGGCCCGCTCCCGCGAACGGGAAGACACCCTGCAGGAAGTGCGGAGTACTCGACATGCCGCCACTATCCGCGCGCCGCGTGAAATGCGACTTGCCTCGGTGTTACGTCGGCGTTGTCTGGTCCTCACGCCGCATCCGCAGCCACGAGAGCAGTGCGGATCTGGGAGTTCAGCGTCGCAGAGCGCGTTCGCGGGCGAGGAAGAAGAACGGGATCGCCGTCGCGATACCGACCCCGAAGGTGAGGACCACCGACGCGAACCACCAGGGCATGATGCGCAATCGCCTGGCCTCGCCGAACGCCCACAGATGGAAGGCGATCACCACGAAGAGCAGGTCGACCATCGCGAAGCGGCCCGGGGTGGTCTTCATGATGTCGCCGACGAAGAAGTCCTTCACCGACTCCGGCCCGTTCCGCTGAACGTACGGGATCGCGATCGCGTTCTGGGTGACCAGCGCGGTCACGAACACGGCGAACAGCGAACGCTCCCGCCACTTCTGGTTCATACCCTCGTACGCCATTGCGCCTCCTCCGAATGTGTGTCGTATGCCCTGATGGTGACACGAAGAGGGAACGGCGCTCAGGCCTTTCGCCAGCCGGCAGCACCGACCATGTCGGCGACCTGGGTGAACTTCACGCGAGGACGCCCCTGCTCGACGCCGCGCCGGCGTTCACGGCGGTCGATGGCGCGCATGCCGCGGTAACCGATGACGGTCCGCACGCGCTTGCGCACCAAGGCGGTGAACTCACCCGTGCTGCGCTGGGTGCGCTGCAGACGACCCGACGCGGCGTCGGCGATGAAGTCCTCCACGGTTTCGGTGGCGCACTTCTTGTTTGCGCCGATCCCGCCACTCGGTCCGCGCTTGGCCCAGCCCAGCACGTAACCACCGGGGACGACCTCGCCCGACTCGTCGACGAGTCGTCCGTCGGCGTTGCGGAAGATGCCGCGCTCGTCGTCGAAGGCCAGACCCGGGATCGCGGTCGAGCGGTAACCGATGGAGCGCACGACGAGGTCGGCGGCGACGTGGTGCCGGCCCTCGCCGGTCCGGACGGTCACCGCCTGCACCTGCGGGTTGCCGACGATCTCCTCCGGTGTGCTGTGGAACAGGAAAACGATTCGACGTCGCGACCGGTCGGCGGGTTCACCCAACGACGGAACCTGTCCGTCGGCGCCGTCGAACACCTCGACCTCGACACCCGGGATCTCCGACAGCGCACGGTATTCCGCTGCGGTGTACGCCGCGGCGGCCTGGTCGCGACGACCGAGCAGCACCACCTCGTGGACGTTCTGTTCGCGCAAGATCTCGAGCGCACGATCGGCGATGTCGGTGGTGGCCAGCAACTCCGGCGGCGACACGAGGATGCGTGCGACGTCGAGCGCGACATTACCCGTGCCGACGACGACCGCGCGCCCGGTTGCCGGATCGTCGGCGGTTCCCCGGCGCAACGGCGGCCCCTCGTCGACACCGGGCACGCCGTTGTACCAGGCCACCAGATCAGTGGCCGACGTCGAACCAGGCAGATCCTCGCCCGGAATACCCAGGCGACGAGACTCGCTGGCGCCCACGGCGTAGAACACGGCGTCGAAATGCTCGGCCAGTTCGGCCGGGGTGATCTCGTCCGGGCCGTCACCGACCGACACATTGGTCAGCATGGTGACGCGTGGGTCGCGGTAGAGGAGGTCGAATCCGCGGAGCACACCCTTGGTGCCGGGGTGATCCGGTGCCACACCGGCGCGGACCAGTCCGCCCGGAGTCGGCAGCTTGTCGATGACGGTGACGGTCGCCTCGGTCCGGTCGAGCAGTGTCCGTAGCGCGTAGCCGCCCGACGGCCCGGTCCCGACCAGCGCAACCCGTAGGCCGGCAGGCAGTTTCGGGATGTGCGGGTAGGTGACGCCCGCCGACTCGTCGTCGGTCGGTGGGACCCATCCGGACCGGACGTCGGGGTTGCGCTTGTAGTAGTCGGCGTTGATGTCGATGAACACCTTGTCGCGCGTGCCGAGCTTGTCCGCGGGATAGATCGCGTCGACAGGACACGCATCGGCGCAGGCGCCGCAGTCGACGCAGGCCTCCGGATCGATGTGCAGGATGTCGGAGCTGCCGAAGCCGCGTTCCTCAGGGGTGGGGTGGATGCAGTTCACCGGGCACACGGACACGCATGCCGCGTCGCTGCAACATGATTGGGTGATGACGAACATCAGAGCATGTGCGCTTTCCGGTAGTACCGCATGGCGGGCTTGGTGAGCAGTCCGACCTCGTCGAGGAACTCCATGAGGTGGACGCAGCTCGAGCGGATCATCGAGTGGAAGTGCGAGTTCGAGCGCATCTCGCGGACCGCACGGTCGGCGTCGAGGCCGGCGTCGGCAAAGGCCTTGCGCTGAACCAGACTCGTGACGATGTAGTACGCGCCGATGGAGACCGCCAGAGCGCTGAACTGGCGTCGTGCCCAGCTCACGCCCTCCAGCGAGTCCCTCACCTCTTCACGCGCGAACTTCATGTGGCGCGATTCCTCGAGGACGTGGATCTCGTTGACCGTGCGGATGAAGTCGAGCACGCGGTCGTCGCGCATGCAGCCGCGCTGGAAGACGTCCAGGACTTCTTCGGCGACAAGGATTCCGGCGTAGGAGACCTCGTTCTTCGCGGTCTGCATGAAGATCTTGCCGAGGCGGGCGACCTTCTTCGACGGCCGGTAGGAGGTACCGACCATCTTCTCCGAGGCCTTGGCGAACATCAGCGAGTGCCGGCATTCGTCGGCGACCTCGGTGAGTGCGAACTGGAACTCGGAGCCGTGGTAGTCGCCGAGGTACTGATCGCGGATGACCATTTCCTGCAGGATCATCTCGAACCAGATCCCGATGTTCATGATCGAGGCGAACTCGTGGCGGGTGACCGAGATCCGCTGCTCCTCGGTCAGTTCGTCCCAGTAGTCGGTGCCGTACAGCGACGACCACTCGGGGCTGCACCCGTACTTCGTCGGGTCCATCGGCTGGGACCAGTCGATCTCGGTCATCGCATTCCGGGACAGACGGGCAGCCGACGCCAGGAGACGTGCGGAAACCTCCTCGGTGCCCTGGTCACGCATGCTGATGACGTTCTCGGTTCGTTCCATCGCGGCAGTCATGCGAACTCGCCTTCCGGTCGTCGACCATGACAATGATCGATGTAATGACAATGTGTGTTGTCAAGATAGCACCGCGGCGTGACCCAGTAAACGAATCGATGAATATACTGACGAGTAAGTTCGGCGCCTGAAACGGTTGTCGCAGGTCAGCGCCGTCGATGCCGTCACGATCAACCATGGGGGTTCGCATGTCATCCATCTTCATCACCGGCGGGGCGGCCGGGATCGGCCTCGCCACCGCCGAACGCTTCGACCGCGAGGGCTGGACGGTCGGCGTATACGACGTCGATGTCGACGCCCTCGCGAAGGTGAAGGCCGACCACCCCGACTGGATCACCGGCACCCTCGACGTCCGCGAACCGGAACAGTGGGCCGACGCTCTCGCTGAGTTCACCTCCCACACCGGTGGCAAGCTCGACGTCCTCGACAACAACGCCGGAATCCTGCACGAGGGCAAGATCGACGCCATCACGCCCGAGCAGATCAAGCGCCAGATCGACATCGACGCACTCGGCGTCGCCTCGGCGCGCAGGCCGCCTACCCGTACCTGAAGAAGACCCCGGGTGCACACCTGGTGAACATCGCATCGGCGTCGGCGATCTACGGCCAGCCGGGCATCGCCGTCTACTCGGCCACCAAGTTCTTCGTCGGCGGATTCACCGAGGCCCTGGAACTCGAGTGGGAGCACGACGACATCCGCGCCGTCAGCATCTGGCCTCTGTGGGCCAAGACCGCCCTGGCCACCGGCGGCTCCAAGTCCAACAAACCCTTGGCATCCGTATCACCCCCGAGCAGGTCGCCGACAAGGTCTGGGAGTCCGTGCACCCCACCCGCCAGGACAAGCTCCTGCACCGCACCAGCTACTCCGTCGGCGCGCAGACCCTCTTCCTCGGCAACGCCGCGAAGTTCATCCCGAACTTCCTGAACCGAACCGTCAACAAGTTCATCGCGCAGTAGCCACCCGACAAAGCCACCCCTTTTCCGTAAACCCACCCGGCGCGGTCTGGGCGCGTTTACGGAAAAGGGGTGGCTTTGTCGGAGGGTGGGTCCGCAGCGTGCGCTCGTGCGTCTGATTGGTATGGACCTGCCCACCGATCGACACGGCCTGATCCTTCGCAGAGAAACCGTCGGCACCCACATCACCGACGAACAGTTGCAGCGCAGGGTCGAAGGCAAAGCCCTCTATCGCCTCTGGCCGGGTGCGATGGCCGACTTCGCAACGGTCGACGATCTCGACGCCGTCGAGAAGCACCGGCTGACCGTCATCGCCGCCGCGAACGCGGGACGCCCGGGCCGTCTGTTCAGCCACGTCTCCGCCGCTGCCATGCACAGGTTGCCGATGCTCTGGCCGGATCTGTCGCAGGTTCATGTGACGTCGCCGAAGGTCGGGAAACGAACCAAGAGCATCGTCAAGCATCAGGCCGACGTCGAGCCGCAGGACGTCGGGGTCGTCGACGGGGCCACCGTGACGAGCATCGAGCGCACAGCGTGCGACGTCGCCAGACTCGGAACCAGCCGCCAGGCGCTCGTCGTCCTCGACGCCGCACTGCGACGTGACGCCGACGTCGAACGGATGCACCGAATCCTCGATTCGTGTCGAGGGTTCAAGGGAGTCGAGATGTTGCGCCGCATGTTGCCGCAGGCGAACGCACTGTCCGAGAGTGTCGGCGAGTCCCTCAGTCGCGCAGTGATGCTCGAGTCACCCGACCTACCTGTGCCGCGGCAGCAGGTCGAACTCGTCGACGACCGCGGCACGTTGATCGCGCGCGTCGACTTCCTGCTGGCCGACAGGGTCGTCGGCGAGTTCGACGGCATGGTCAAGTACAACGGCACGATCGGCGACAAGCCCGCGTGGAAGACGGTCGTCGACGAGAAGATCCGTGAGGACCGTTTGCGTGCAGAGGGTTACACCGTCATTCGGTGGACGTGGCAGGATCTGGCCGACAAATCCCGTTTCCACGCGATGCTCAAGAAGGCACTGCCCTCGCCTGACGCTGACAGCCCCACCCCTATTCCGTAAACCCACCCGTCGCGGCGGAATTTCTCAACCTGTCTGAGACAGGACTTGGTTGGTTGTTCTTCGGTGGTTGATCCCGACGATGGTCGGGATCTCCGGGGCCCGGGGTGGGCGGCGGAAGCGTTGCGGGTGGGCCAGGTATATGCGGTTGAGCAGTGTTTGGCGGTGCTGCCGCTGCTGGGTGGCAGTACCGTCGAACACTGAGCCCGGGGTGTGCCAGGCCAGTCCGCTGTGGCGATGCTCGTCGGCATAGTTGGCGAGGAAGATAGCGGTCCATGCCCTTGCGTGGTCGATGTTGTCGAACCGTTCTGGGCAGGCCAGGTCGTACTTGATGGTCTTGAACAGCGATTCGGAGAACGGGTTGTCGTCACTAACCCGGGGCCGCGAAAACGACGCCTGGATCTGGGCAGCCTGCAGGGCGTTGAGCAGATCACGTGACCGCATGATCGCCCCGTTGTCGGCGTGCAACACCTGCGGCGAGCCGTAACGGGTGAACGCGGTGGCGAACATGTCGACTGCCATAGCGGTGTCCTCGCGGTGTTCGATGCGCCAGCCGACCGGGTAGCGGGAGAACACATCGATCACCAGATACAGCTTGTAGCGCTGCCGGGCAGGTCCTTTGAGTTCGGTGACATCCCACGACCACAACTGCCCCGGTGCGGTGGCCACCGCCTTCGGGACCGAGCGTGAGGTCCCGCCGCCGTGGCGGCCGCGGCGGCGATCACCGGTCATCTGTTCGGCTTTGGCAATGCGATAGAAACTGGACTGCGAACACGGCACCCGCCCGGCATCGAAAGCCCGCCAATAGGTTTGGCACACCGATAGATCGGCGTACTGCTCGTCTTCGAGTACGGCACACACCTGGGCACGCTCACCGGAGCTCAACGCCGCCGGCTGTGGTCGAGCCCGCTGCGGGATCGGATCAGCCACCGGCGTGTAGTGCCGGTACCGGCGGGAGAGGCGGTAGAAACTCGCCCGCGCCAGTCCCGCCCAGGCACACGCCGCCGCCACCGTCATCCCAGCGGTCACCAGCGCGCTGACCGTCTCGACTAAGACAGACCTTTGCGCTCGAGCCACTGCTGGTACTGCTCGGCGCTCATCAACGCCGGTGGGATCGGCTCCTCCTCGCTCGTCGAGCTCGCGGTGATCCCGTCCATGAGCTCGATAGCTTTTCCCATGATCTCTTGAATGGCTTCGGCCTGTTCGACCTTCTTCTTCAGCCGTTGATTCTCGGCGCGTAACCGCGC